>NZ_JAJKFV010000001.1 GCF_020966775.1 Rhodopirellula halodulae
GCAACTTAGGCAGGTAAGACAGGAGCCGTATACGGACCCGTACGTACGGTTCTGTGAGAGGGCTGAGTCAGCGGTCGCTCCGCTGGCTCACCCTACTCGATTTTGCGCCGAGTTGGCCTGTTGAATCGTTGCGGCCCAATTTGGCTACTCTCATCGGATCTGGTTGGCACGGTTTGGCTCCGCCGACACGCAACGTTGCCGCAGCAACGCTCAGCAGGTAGCATTTTCAACACGGGAGCGAGTTGAGTGATATTGGTCAGGCACCTCAAGTCACGTGCCCCGTATCATGCAATTTCCCGAATACGACCCTACTGAGTAGGGGCGAATCTAGTGTGTATCCTACACAGTCTTTGCCCACTCGATACAAATGACACAGAGCTCCGCTGAATTTGGAACGATTGTCGACGAGCTCGGTCGTAGGAGGCTTGCAGACTGCATTGTCTGTGCAATTGAAGATCGCTTCGGGTATGACTACGTCACCAAAGATGAACGGTCGATCCCTCGACCGTTTCGCTTAGCACACATAGTTTTCCAGACAACGGGTTTTCTTGGCGGGGATGGCTTGCACGGTCTGCTTAGCCTGCCGTGCAAGACAACATATCCAAACTATCTTCGAGAGCTGGGATTCGAAGACCTGGCTCGTAAGTTGCGTCGCTATGTTCGCTGGAATTTTCTTTTCGGACAGAAAAGGATTAGGGATTTAGAAAAGGAACTGTTCCGAAACAGCAATAGAATTGCCGAATCAGTCGGAGACTTCATTGCTAACAACGCAACAGACTTTGAATCGTTGCTTCCAGAGGCTCGACAAACATTGGCTTATCTGGAGCATTTCGATCCTGCCGGTTATGAGAGAAAACTGAGCGAACCTGATCCAACCACTGAGTTGATGAAAGCTATTACAGCTGGTCTTAGGTCTGGTCAGCTGACTATCGAAGATGTGAGGAGAATATCGTCCGACCAATGTGGCGGATAACCATGACATGCACGTGCGGACTGGAAATGGTTTGAAGACAAGCGGGTGTGAATCCCGCCTGGGTAAGTGTTAGCCACATGCCTAGTATCGAGTTTTGCAGGCGACGTATAGACACCATGAGCTGAAGTCGTCACTTGAAGAGGATAATCGGATGGTGCCACCCACCAAACCTTGACTGTCGTTCGGCTCGACAAGACCTGGAGGGCTGCCTTATCAATGGCCGGGGTCAGGCCCTGGAATGATGAACCTCCCAGACCGTCTCCCCCGACGGCCCCGTCCGGGGCGGCCTGCTGGGGTCCTGCTTCGGTCTCGGGGCTTCCGCCCCGAGCTACGGACGATTGCCCCGTCCGGGGCGAAGGTGGGGAACGCGGTGAAGCTGGTTCCTTTTCCAATGCGGCTCTATCTCGTGGGCGGCAGTTTGCAACCAAGACCTCGGGTTGAAACACGAGGCTGGCAATTGACATTGCTCCTCGGTTGTTGGCTTCCGCCCCAAGGATAACCGGATGGTGCCACCCACCAAACCTTGACTATCGTTCGGCTTGATAGGACCTGAAGGGCTGGCTCGACCATGGCCGGAGGTGTCAGGCCCTGGAACGATGGACCTCCCAAACCGTCTCCACGACGGCCACGTCCGGGGCGGCCTGCTGGGTTGGGTTGTTTCATCAGTCTCGGGGCTTCCGCCCCGAGCTACGGACGATTGCCCCGGCCGGGGCGAAAACCGAGACCTTGGGTTGAAACCCGAGGCTGGCAATTGTCTCCGCTCCGCGGTTGTTGGCTCCCACTCCAAAACCCACTACCAGTCGCGGAGCGACGACAGTTGTTTGCCGTCTCGTCGCCGGGCGCTTCCCCATTTCAATTGCCGGTGCGATGGTTATCAAAGCCGAGCGATCACACCTGTTTACCTAGCCCGGTGGCGCTCCGATCGGTCCGCTCTCATGCCCTGACCGGTCGATAGAACAATCGATTCTGTCACCCCTTCGGGCCTCATTGAGTGCGAAGAAGGGCGGAGCTGCTTGTGTTTATGTGGGGCGCCGTGTCCGGAATGGAGGACTAGCGTTTCGCGAAGGCACGTTTGAGTTCGTCGAGGCTGGTCAGGCCGCGGGCGACCGTGAGGACGGCTTCGGATTGGACCGGACGGAAACCTTCGGACTTGGCAATCGCGGTCAATTGGCCGGCGTCCTGAGTCTTCTTCAAGGCTTCGCGGAACTGCGGTCTGGGCGTCAACATTTCGTAAATCCCGATGCGGCCGTGGTACCCGCGTGAGTTGCAAACGGGACAAGGCTCGATCGGGGCGGGGCGTCCGTTCTCGTCGACTTGCTGTTCAATCGGCGGCGGAATGAAAGGCTTGTAAAGCAACGGCACTCGTCCCGCGGGAATGCCCAACTGAGCAAGCAACTTCGGTGGCGGTTCGAAGCCGACTTTGCAGTTGTCGCACAGTCGCCGGACCAAGCGTTGGTGAATGACACAGCCAAGCTTTTCAGCGATCATGCTGCGACATTCGGGATAGCGTCCAACGAAGGCGACCAGAGCCGCGATGGCCCCGTCCGCCGCGATGCGGTGGATGACTTGTCGGTCTGCCGCGATCACCTGTTCCATGGCAACCTTGAGCGATTCCGGTTGCGGTGGATTCGGGAACATCAACACGTCCGGTTCTCGAAGAACCATTCGGTTGACCATGTCCAACTCGGTTTTGCCGGTGTCTCCGCCGAAGAAGTTGGGCGAGATGTTGATGATCTCGGGTTCCGGCGATTCTTCGGGTTCGAACGATTGGAAATCGCGAATCAGGCGGTCAGCGGCGCTGATGGCCACGTTCCAAAAGGTCGACACGCCTTCGCTCTTTTTCGCGGCGATCAAGACGACATTTCCCGAGCCATTCAGGTTCTCTTTGAACTGCTCGATCATCTTGTCTCGCATGCCGAGGTCGCCCAACTTTTTGAAGGGCATCTCTTCGGCTTCGAGACGGCAGATCACGCGTTCGCCCGTGGGGACGCCTTGTGACTGCATGTTGAATTGGTATTTGTCTTTGACCAGTTTGACCTGCATGCCGCCTTTTTGGCTGCCGCGTCGGTCGGCGGGATTCATCAGGCACAGTTGTTTCAGCGCGTACAGCATCGCGTCGCCGCTTTCGCGATCCAGCGGTGGCAACTGTTCCCACGCCCCGTCGATCTGATAGCGAATCGCGCAGGCCGATTTCGAAAAATCAAACAGGATGTGAGTCGCACGCGAACTGATCGCGTGGCTCAATTGCCCGCCGGCGATCGCGTAGCCGGCACCTTGCCGAGTGCTGATCAGCAGGGCTTGTTGATCATTCTTGTCTTTGACTCGCGGGACGAATTCGACCGGGGCGACGGTTTGCCAAAGTTGTACTTCTTCGTTGCTTTGCTTTGCCACTTACAGAATCCCTGGTGCTTTCACATCGATGCCTTTGAGCGCCATCTTGAGCGCGTCTTTGTTTGGTGCCACGGCGAACGCGGTGGGGCGATCGATCAACTCGTCGTCGATCAATTGCTTGAGACTCATGGTGAAGTCTTGCATGCCGTCTTCGGAGCCAATTCGGATCGCGTCGGGCAGTTTGTTGTCGTGTCCCTCGAGAACCAATTTTCGAATCATCGGTGAGAACGTCATGACTTCACAGGTGGGGACCCGCGAGACGCCTGGCTTGATGCTCTTGAGCAGTTTCTGAGCCACGATGCCTTTCATGTTGAACGCGATGGCACTGCGAATGGCACCGTGCATTTCTTCGGGGAACAAGTCCAGAATACGACCGATGCAGGTGGAGGCGCTCGCGGCGTGGATCGTTCCGAACACCAGGTGACCTGTTTCGGCCGCGTGGATCGCCGTCATGAAGGTCTCTTCGTCCCGAAGCTCACCGACCAGGATGATGTCGGGGTCTTCCCGCACCGCGTGTTTCATTCCGACGGAGAAGTCGACCACGTCTTGGCCGATTTCCCGTTGGTTGATCAGTGATTTGTCTTCCGTGAAGATGAATTCGATCGGGTCTTCGAGTGTCAGAATGTGTTTGCGATAGATGCTGTTGATGTAGTTCAGCATCGAGCCGATCGTTGTACTTTTTCCGGAACCCGTGACCCCGGCCAGCAGCACCATGCCCTGTTCGTAATGGCAAAGTTGCTCGATCGAATCGGGCAGGAAGAGACCGCGAAAATCCGGGATGAAGTTGCTGATCCGGCGGGCGACCAAACCGATGTTGCCCAGCGATTTCAGCATGTTGATCCGGAAACGCCAGCGAACGCCGTCGACTTCGCACTGGTACGAAAAGTCAGCCCCGCCTTCTTCTTCAAAGATGATTAGGTTGCGGTCGTCCATCATCGGCAGCAGCAGACGAACCATTTCCTCGGCTTCGATGGGACCGCGGTTCAGTGGCTTCAGCTCACCGCCGACACGAACCATGGGAGGCTGGCCGACTTTCATGTGAAGGTCGGAACCCTCCAGTTTGACCAGAGCGCGGAAGATCTTGTCGACTTCCAGTTCCTTCTTTTCCTGAAGCAAACTGCTCTTCAAACGCGATGCCACCGCGTCCGGTGACATGTCGCGTGGTGGGCCTGCGGGAACGGTTTTCGCTGCGCCGTGTGCCATACGTTTTGCTCTCGCCAGACCGGGCTAGCCTCGCCCGAAATGCGAAATCTCCTGTGAAGCGGAGGAAGAGGAAAAGAATGTTCAGGTTGAAACCGGCTCCTAGCTTAGTCGATCTCGCCCAATTGTCGAAAGACAAGCCCAATGTTTGTAGGATGTCGGACCCGGCGGTTTGCCGACAGAAGGCGGCATCGACCGCGGGTTCGGGGGAACTGGCCCACCACTGGGTCGGCCCCGCCTTCGCTTTGGTCTGAATTACGTTGGCCAGCGGCTCGTTTCGACCATCCCGTGACATGGCCGGACGACCAAAGATCGGGGTGGGGACAAGCATTTTTCCGTGCAGGTGTCGTTTTCTTTTCTTCTCGCTTTCTACTTCAGGCCGCTGGCATGCTGACCGCAAATTTGATTCGGACCAAGCGGGACGGCGGGGTCTTGAGCGAGGAGCAGTGGCGGTTCCTGATCGAGGGTTTCTGCAGCGGCGAGGTCGCGGATTACCAGATGTCGGCGATGGCGATGGCGGTCTTTTTCAAAGGCCTGACGCGGACTGAAACGGCGGATTTGACTCGGTGCATGGTCGACAGCGGTGAACGTCTGCCTCGCGTGACCGACCGTCCTCGCGTGGACAAACACAGCACCGGAGGTTTGGGTGACAAGGTGTCGCTGATTCTGGCTTCGTTGCTGGCATGTTGCGGCGTCGATGTTCCGATGATTAGCGGTCGAGGCTTGGGCCGAACCGGCGGGACCCTGGACAAATTGGAGGCGATCCCGGGTTACCAGACACAAATCACCACCGATCAGTCCAGCCGCGTGCTGCGGGAGGTGGGATGCTTCATCGTGGGAGCAACGGAGACCATCGCTCCGGCCGATCGACGCCTGTACGGATTGCGGGACGTCACGGGGACCGTCGAATCCGTCGGTCTGATCACGGCCAGTATTCTGAGCAAGAAGTTGGCGGCGAGTTTGGACGCTTTGGTCATGGACGTGAAAGTCGGTTCAGCGGGCTTCATGCCGAATCTTGAATCGGCGACGGAGTTGGCGGAGTCATTGAAAGAAGTGGGCGCGGAGGCTGGTTTGCCAACGATCCCCGTTTTAACGGACATGGATCAACCCCTGGGGCGAGCCATTGGGAATGCCATCGAGGTCAACGAGTCGTTGGACGTGTTGGCAGGAGGTGGACCAAAAGAGGTGCGTGACCTGACTCTGCGTTTATCCGCTGAAGTGTTGGTCGAAACACGAATGGCGACGGACATCGCAAACGCGGAAGCAACGCTCGCCGACGCGCTCGATTCCGGGGGCGCGAAAGAGCGGTTTGAGAAGATGGTTCACGAACAAGGCGGCACCCTGTCCGGGCATTTGCCACTCGGGAAACAAAAAGACTATGTTGCGGATCAAGACGGATGGGTGCAGTCAATCGATTGCCCCGCCATCGGAGACGCGATCATCACGATGGGAGGCGGTCGTCGGACCGTTGCCGATGTCGTGGATCCATGTGTGGGGATTGATCTGCACGTTCGAATTGGGGACCGGGTCGAGCGGGGGCAACCGTTGTGGACGGTTTACGAGTCACAGACAAAATGCCCGCCGATTGATCCGGTCGTGTTGTCGGAAACGGAAGTCAGCCCACGTCCGTTGATCCTGGAATGAGTGTTCCATTGACCGGTTGATTCACTGGCGATAACGAGCGGCTTGTTCCCAGTTGCCTGAGTTCTCGTAGAAGATTTGGTAACCGCGGCGAATGCGTGGTGACTGTGGTTGCAACGAGGCCGCCAAATCGATCCAGGGTTTGGCGTCGTCCCATTTGTACTTCAGATAGGCTTCCGCCAACTGCATGTAGAACTCAGGGTTGGGCGGTTGGCCGGCGCGTTGGCGTTCGGCTTCGATCAACTGGTTCAATTGCCGTCTGGCATTTAGATATTGCCCGATCCATCCATCGGCAAGCTCAAAGTTGCCACGCAAAGCCTCGGCGGTGGCCATTAAATAGTTCAGCGAGATGTCATCGGGGAACTGATCCAAGATCGGACGCAGTGCGGAGATGATCTCGTCGCCTTTCCCATTCAAGGCATACATGTTGGCCAGCGAGTAGCGAATGGCGAAATCATTTGGGTACAGTGCCAGCAGTTCTTGAAACTGGGTTTCGGCATCCTCGATGCGGTTTTGCTCCTGCAAAATCAACGCCCGAATGAAACGAGACGCGTGCAATTGTTCACCATTGATCGACACGCGATCTCCGTCGGGCACGGACGATTCCAGCGAATGGATCACCGATTCGAAACCCGCCAGTGCCGCATCAAAATTCCTCATGGCGTATTGATGTTGTGCCAATTGAAACCGGGCGCCCACGTGACGGGGGTTCTTTTGAACCGCTTGCCTCAGCAAGTCACCCGCCCGTTGAAGATCTTCGTCCTCTTGTGCAATCAATGCCGCCGTGACATCAGCCGCGGCATCCTGCGGGTATTGCTCACGCCAAACCTTGAGGACCTTTTCTGCGGTATCCAGTTCGCCACGAACGAGATGTCCCATTGAAACGGCAGCGAAATCATCGGAGGTGAAGTTTCCTGATCGGAATTGTTGGGCTCGTTGATCGAGACGACCGCTTTGCCATTGCAGCCGCGCTTTCGCCGCGGCGGTCGTGGATGAGTCCGCACCGAAGTTTTCAGCGACGACGATGGCTGACAAGGCTTCCTCGTCGTAACCTTGCTGGCCCAGAATTTCCGCTTTGCCCAACATGACGTCGTCGGTTGACGCCCACCATTTCTCGGCGGCTTCGATGGACTGTGTAGCAGCGGCGAAGTTCGTGTTGCGAAGCTGAGTTTCGTACCGCTGCCAGTGAACACGCTGTGGGACAGTGCCCAGCAATAACAAGCCACCCGCCAACGCAAGCAACACCCAAGTGATCGGGCGTCGTAACCAAGATGGTCTATTGGGAGTGGTTGGTTCCTGGCGTTGCCGCTTGCGTTTCTTGACGCTCATGGGGCCAGTTCCTCGGACTCTTCGTCGAGGTTCAGCCACAGCACCATGGGGTCGACGGCATCGAACGCCATCACGGACTGGGGCACTAGTAAATCATCACGCCCGTCCTCGTTCCAATCGATGACCTCGAGGGTTGCAGCTTGGCAGCGATTCATTTCCATCGTGTGTCGTTGGAAGTCAAAGTTTGATTCACCGCTTTGGCGACCCAAGTTTTCGAACCAGACCAATCCGTCAAACGAGTCAGCCGGATAGCGAGCGATCTCCTTTTTGCTCAGCCAAGCAGTCGCGGCAATGTCCAAATCGCCATCGCCGTCGAAGTCGCCGGTTGCCGCGTGATAACAACCGGGCATGTTGCCGATCGAGTGACGTTGAAAGGGTTCGACATGGTTTTGTTGAAGCTTGTCGTTGCCTGGATTTTCGATCCACCAAATGCCATGGAACGGTTTGGCAAGTGAGTCGTCGAAGGTGTCGCCGTTGGTTGCCAAGACGTCCAGGTCGCCGTCTTGGTCCAAGTCGACAATTTCCATGCTGCTGGAACCGTAGGCAGGATTGTCGGCTTGATGCAAAACGATGGTTTCATAGGTCCCGTCTCCAACGTTGCGATGCCACTGAATCGCTTCGTAGTGCTGAGTCAAAAGGGTCAGGAAGTCTTCTTTTCCGTCGCCATCAAAATCCAACACCTCAATCGAGATGATGCCGGGGCGCTCGTCCAGCATTTCCCACTCGAAAGCGGGAACGCCGGTTTCGGGCTGAATGCCTTGGTTCAATCCCAGATGCAAGCCTCCTTCGAAATGCAGGCCGAAGTCTCCCACCAAGATGTCTTGATCACCATCGCCGTCGTAGTCGATCGGTCGAACATCCGCGACTCGCGACATGGCGAGCTTCAAGGGGATGCGGTCAAAGCGAACGGTTTCGCCTGAGTCTTTCTGTGACCGAGGACGCAACCACCAAACGTTGCCCTCATGTTCCGTTTGTGGATTGTGGGTTCCCAAATCGGCAACCAAATAATCGGTCGTGCCGTCGCCATCCAAGTCGGATGTTGCGATGTGAGAAGCATGTGCAACCGGAGCCATCAATTGAACTTGTATGTCCGTGGATTGAGTCGCTTGATCGCCCGAACTGCCCTTCGGTGTTGTTTGCGTCGGTGAAAAGGTCGCGACCGTTCCGGTCCACATATCGGTCAGTGCGACCACCGGTTTGCCGTTTGCATCGGGAAGACGAACCAAGCTGGAGACTGCGCTGATGGCGGGACGTTGGGGCCATTCCAGGACGCTGCGTTGAAAGCGTGTGTCTTGCGATCGCTTGGGGACCCGGATGTCGTATTCCTTGGGCGATGGATCCCGATAGTAGGCGAGTGTGGCTTCGCGGTCGGGCACGATCAGATCGTCTCGCAATGATTCTCGGTAGAGCCGAAAACCCTGGTCGACTTCTTCTTCCCAGCGGTCCCATTCAAAGATGCCTGGATCGGGGGAAGCATGGCAGTCGCCGCAGAAAGCTCGAATGGATTCTTCGTCCTTCGGCGGTGCTGCTGAAGTGGTCCTTACCAAACGATCGATGAGTTGCGGATCGACTGGAGCGGACGCGTCACAACCAAGAAAAGGCAAGATGCCGCCTAACAGCAACGAATAGCAACTCGCTGTCGAAGCGGACTTTGGTCTGAGGAGCATTCGGTCGAGGGAGGTCAGTGTCAAATGATGACGGGTCTGTTCTCGAAAATAGGGCGAGTCACAGAACGCGAATGAATATCAAAGCATTCATCTTAGCGATCGCTTTGCTTGCTCGGATGTGGATTGTTGAACGTATTGGAGGAACTGTTTTGGCGGGGAGTTCCGTGATCAGCTAGATTGGGGAAAGCGGCCCATGACGAGGCCGGCTTGCTTTTCGGTTTGTTGGGGATGACGGACGATAGAAAAATGAAGCGTGCTTTCAGATTTCACTTCACCCGATCGCTCCAAAATGCGTCGCGGCAAGACGCGGCGGGAGTTGAAAGTCGAATCATTTTCGGTGAATGGATTCGCGGGGTGATCTGCGTCACGCTGAGTGTGGTTCTTGGTGGTTTCGCGTTGGCGACGGAGACGACTCCGCGAAATGTGTTGATCATTCAAACTGACGAACACAATTTTCGAACGCTGGGCTGCTACCGACAAACGCTTTCGCCGGAATTGGCCGCCGTGTGGGGGAAAGAGGCGATTGTCGAAACACCTCACATTGATTCCATCGCCGCGCGGGGTGCGATCTGCACGTCGTTCTATGCAACCTCGCCCGTTTGTACGCCGTCCCGAGCGGCTTTCTTCACCGGACGTTATCCGCAGAACACTGGGGCCTATCAAAACGATCGCCCATTGAGCAGCGACATGGTGACGTTCGCGGAAGTGTTGCGGCGGAACGGCTACGCCACCGGGTACGCAGGGAAGTGGCATTTGGATGGAAGTGGCAAGCCACAGTGGGAACCCAAGCGAAAGTTCGGGTTCTCTGACAATCGGTTCATGTTCAATCGAGGCCACTGGAAGAAGTTTGGCTTCGATACCGGCCAACCAATCATTGCTGCGACCAACAAGAAGGGAGCACCAAGCTACAGCTTGGACGACGCCGATGAGACTTCCTTCAGCACCGATTGGTTGTGCGATCGAGCGATGGACTTCATTCGAGAACACGCCGGGCAACCGTTTTGTTACCACCTGTCGTTGCCGGATCCGCACGGACCCAACACGGTGCGGGCGCCTTACGACACCCTGTATGAAGACATGGCCATTCGACCGCCATTGACTTTTCAAATGGATGCAGACCAACCGGGGTGGCTGCCGGCCAACGGTCGCAACACCAGCTCGAAATTCAACGCTCGGTTGATGACGTTGTACTTTGGCATGGTCCGCTGCATCGATGACAACGTTGGGCAAATCTTGGCTTTGCTCGACGAGTTGCAGTTGACCGATCAGACCATCGTCGTCTTCACCGCCGATCATGGTGACCTTTGTTACGAACACGGTCGATTGAACAAAGGCAATCCGTACGAGGGAAGTGCGAAGGTGCCAATGATCGTCGCGGGCGAAGGCGTGGTCACCAAAGGTTTGCAAATCGATGAGACGCTTGGCACCGTCGACTTTGCACCCACCTTGCTCGGCTTGCTGGGCCACCGTGTTCCCGATTCGATGCAGGGTTTGGACGCATCGAAGTGGTTTCAGCGTGTGAGTGGTGATCCAAACTCGACGGTCGAGGAACAAGTGACCTTTTTGCGGGCAGCGTCGAACAAGCCAACTTGGGTCGCCGCGGTAACGGATCGATACAAGCTGATTGTTTCGGCCGATGATTCACCTTGGTTGTTTGATTTGGAGACGGACCCGCATGAAATGTTCAACCACTTTGCGAAACCTGAAAACCGAAGCGTGAACGCGCGGTTGGCAGCGGCCCTGTTGCGATATGGCGACCAGATGAAAGATCCTCAGTTGACCGAAGGAAAGCTAAGGAGTGAGTTGCAATCAATGCTGACCAATCGATGAGACGTTGATAGCAGAAACCAGGTGACAGAATCGTCTTGTTCACCATTTGCCTAATTGTGAGAACCTCAATGAAACGTGCCTTGTTAGTTGTTGATGTCCAGATGGAATACTTTGATGGAGCGTTGCCGATCCGGCACCCCGTTGGTCATCTGGAATCCATTTTGGAGGTGATGGATCGGGCGCAAGAGGCCAAAGTGCCGACGGTGGTGATTCGGCACCATCAGCCCGATCCCGACTCGCCGGTCTTCCGCAAAGACAGCGACATGTGGCAATTGCATTCCGAAGTGGAATCGCGACCGCGAGATGTGTTGATCGACAAAACCTTGCCGGGGTCGTTCACCAATACGGATCTCGACAAGTTTCTCAAGGACAACGAAGTCGACACCGTGACGATCGCGGGTTACATGACTCAGGTGTGTTGTGACACGACCGCACGGCAAGCCATGCATCGCGGTTATCAGGTTGAATTCCTGAATGACGCGACTGGCACCTTGGATGTGTCCAACAAAGCCGGATCCGTCACGGCCGAACAGTTGCACGAATCGATTCTGGTGGCTCAGCAGATGTTCATCAGCGATGTCATCGATCGCAAAGAGTGGTACCAGCGTTTGTAGCGTCTTTCGAGTTTGCTTCTCCTTTCCCCACAGGAATGAAGTCATGAGTTCACAACGTCCGACGAGTTGGATGGATGGGATCACGTTGTATGTCGCATGCATCGTCGGTCTGTCGTTGCTCGCGACAGCTCTGCCGCGATGGCGCCAGTCCGCTCGGTCGGCGGCTTGCGAGATGAATCTCAAACAGCTCGGCTTGGCATTCCACAATTACCATTCCGCCTATCGACAATTGCCGATGGGCAGTGGTGGGACGTCACCAGGAAGCGTCGATGAGCCTTTGCTGGGAAACGCGAATCGACTGAGCCCGTGGGTTGGCATCTCGCCATTCATGGAGCAGCAGGCTTTGTGGGAACAGATTTCCAACCCGATGAGCGTGGCGAACAAACGGTTTCCGGCGATGGGGCCGGTGCCGTGGTACGACTTCGAGTCTTACCCGCCATGGAAGAAACGCCCTCAGGCGTTGGCTTGCCCGGCGGATTCCACCACCAAGAAGTTTCCAACCGCATCCAGCTACGTTGTGAATTACGGTGACGCGGTGATGAACGTGGGGGCTTCGCCTTTGCGGGAGATGCCGCCATACGGAAAAACGCCCGCGGCACTGCGCGGGATGTTTGGCCGTGAGATGGCGTTTCGTTTTCGAGATGTGTTGGATGGATTGTCCAACACACTGATGGTCAGCGAAGCAAAGATCGGCGGAGTCCAAGTCGCGAAAAACGTCTCGGGAATGATTGAGCGACCGACTGTTTGCATCGACGCACAAGGGAAAGCGGACACGGAGTATTGGCCGGAGGGACGAACGGCCTGTTGGGCCGATGGCTCGCTGTTGTCCACGGGAGTGCAAACGATCCTGCCGCCTAACTCGCCATCGGCGACATCTGAAAAAGGAGAGCTGGAAGGCGTTTTGTCCGCATCAAGTCATCACGGGGAAGGTGCTCATGTCTTGATCGCGGATGGTTCGGTGCGTTTTGCAAGTCAGTCGATTGATGTGGGGGACCAGGATTCTCCGACGGTTGCCCAAGGGCATTTGGATGGCGGCAAAACGTTGCCACCTGGCAGCAGAAGTCCCTTCGGTGTCTGGGGAGCCTTGGGAACGCGAGCCGCCAAGGACCGGTTCGACGTTGCTGCTTTGTCCGATCCGGTCAGAACTTATCAAGAATTGGAGCTGGCTGAGTTTGCCGCCTACGAATTGGAAACGTGGCATGCGGCCAAAGGCACCGGGAAATTGCAGGCGAGGCAGATTGATTTGTCGGACAAAGGCGTGCTGACACTGATGTCGGAAAGCGGAGACATCCGTCGTCTCGGTTTGTCGCGGTTCGCCAGTCAAGACGCCTACCGAGCAGTCGAAACTCATCGCAAGCGTATTCAAGATCAATCCAAGTTGCTGCTGGAGCATTTGGCAACACAATTGGATCTGTTGGAAGACAAACAGTTCGAGACCTTTGTCCGCGAGTGGATGGTGGTCAATTCGGACGACGAATCAAAATCGAATGTCGCCATGATGGCGGGGCTATTGAAACAACAACGAGGGGCAATGATCACGAAGTACGATCAACTTCTCGAATTGTTTCACCAGATGGATGAGATGACTCGGGCCAAGTTGCAGGAAAATTTGACAACAGGCAAAGGTCTCGCTCGCAATTTCCAAATGCAATTTGTGCAAGGCAAGTGGAAGGTCGTCGCTGAAGGGCGATTCAATCGTGCGATTGGTCGACCTCAGGAAATCAGGGGGGCGTTCGAGGCTGCAGCGGATCCTTTTGGGGGGCGTTAAATGATTGGCTGACTTTGATGTTCCGAGAATCGATTTGATTGTTCTTTTGTTTGGAGATCCCCGATGAAGTCGAAGCTGGCTCTCATTGATCTGGTCACCGTTGGTGTGGTGGCTTCGGTAGCATTCGTTTTGTTGTTGCCGGGAGTATTGCGTCATCGTGCTGCGGCTCGAAACACGCAGTGTCTCAACAACATCAAAATGTTGGGCTTGGCAATGCACAACTATCATGCCGCGTTCAAGCAGTTGCCACCGGGATTGGGCGGGACGGTAGGTGGCGAAGAAGATGAGTGCAATCAGGGGCGGCTTGGGCCAATCGTCGCTCTCACTCCGTTCTTGGAACAACAGGCTCTCTGGGAGCAAATCGCCAATCCGCATGTGTCCAGAAAGACGGCCAAGTTGTTTCCGGCGATGGGGCCTGTGCCGTGGCATGACCCCACGGAGTACACGCCTTGGGCTTCCACGTTCCCCACACTGCGTTGTCCCGCTGATTCAAAAGCGAAACCGGAACAACCCAAAGCGGAGCCGATCGTTGTGAACACATTGGCCATGCCAGAGGTGCCAGCGGAGGCAATGATTTCGTCCGCGCTCTGCAATTATGTGGTCAGCTACGGCGATGGAACGTCTTTGATGGGCGACAGGATTGATATGCAAAACGCTCAATCGGCGAGACGTGCCCAAGCGGGAATGCGAGGGGCTTTTTCGGGCAACAGGACTATGAAATTTCGTGACTTCCTCGATGGGTTGTCCTATACGATTGCGATGTCCGAAACGATCACTCCAGGCGAGAACGATGCAAAAGAGTCCCACATCGCGCAGGGGATCAAAGGACTGAGTCTGAATCCGTCGCTGTGCTTGAAAGCCCACGAAGGTGAGCATGCGGATTGGTGGGACACACGCCGTGGATCTCGTTGGGCGGATGGCGCGTTGGCGATCAGTGGCTTTCAAACCGTGTTGCCGCCTAACTCGCCGACTTGTTTGTCAGATTTGGGAATGAAAGATCCGATTGCATCGGCATCCAGTCGCCATGCGGATGGTGTTCACGCGTTGATGAGCGATGGACGTTCCATCTTTGTGAGTGACAGCATCGATGCCGGCGATATCACTCAGCCCGGAGTTGCCTTGGGTGAAGGATATACTCGTCCCGGATCACAAAGCCCCTATGGAATCTGGGGAGCGATGGGATCTCGAGCCGCCATGGAAAGGTTGCCACGCCCAATCACCAGTCTGCCTGAGATCGAAGAAGAGGTCACGAATCAAGCTGGTGGAGCCCAGGGTGGCAAATCCACCGACATTTGGACGACGTGGACCGACCGCGACGGCGAGCATCGGTTGAAAGCGAAGCTCAACCGAATCATCGATCGCGAAACGGTGGAGCTCGAAGACCGGCAAGGTATCTTGCACCGCGTTCCTCTGAACACGTTGTCCGACAAAAACATCATCCGGGCGGTCATGTTGCACGAGACGCAGTTGGAATCCGATTCGCGTTGAAAGCGACTCGGTGTTCGTCATCCAACGTTGAACTCCGTTGTGAACCCAAGGCCACGCGGAATCAGAACTTCAGCGATTCGCGTGGTTGCATAGGATTGGCCTCGTTGAATTGCTCGATCAGCTTCTTGGATTCGTCGTCAATCGATTCCGGGAGCTGAATTTGCAACTCGACAATCAAGTCGCCATCGGCGCCTTTGGGATTGCGGACGCCTTGTCCTTTCAATCGCAATCGTTTGCCGCTGGAGCTTCCGGCTGGGACTGACAACGTGATCGTTCCGGCGGGTGTTGGGACATCAACCTTGGCACCCAGCACGGCTTCCGCCAGCGTGATCGGCAGCTTCAATTCCAAGTGGTTACCGTTGCGTTTATAGAACGGGTGTTTGTCGACTTGGATGATCAGGATCAAATCGCCAGCGCCGCCGGGACCGGGATGTCCTTGGTCTCGCAAACGAATTTTGCTGCCCGAATCGACTCCGGGCGGAATGCTGACGGACAGTTTTTCTTGCTTGCCGCCTCGCGCCAGGTAGAACTCGACCTTGTCGCCAAGCACGGCAGTGCGGAAGGTCACGGATAGTTCATGGCGAATGTTTTGGCCACGTTGAGGTGGCGCGGTGCGTTGTCTGCCGCCGCCGAATGGACTGCCGTGCCCGCCGGCTCGGCCACCACCGCCAAGAATTTGCTCAAAGAAATCGTTGAAGCCGTTTTCAAACCCGGCTCCTCCGCCACCGCCGCCGCGTCCCGCTGCACCGAAGATTTGCTCCAGGTCCAATCCGTCGAACGATGGACCCGCGCCGCCTCCGGCGTTGGGATTCCAGCCGCCGCGAATTTTTTCGAAATCGGATCCGTAGCGGTCGTATGCGGCTCGCTTCTCTTCGTCGCTGAGAACTTCGTACGCTTCTTGCACGCGTTTGAATTTCTCCTGTGCGTCCGGGTTATCCGGATTCATGTCCGGATGGTATTTCCGGGCCAATTTGCGATAGGCTTTGGTCAGTTCACTCTTTTCGGCGTCCCTAGAAACGCCGAGTGTTTGATACAGATCTTCAGCCACAGTGTGTCAGTGTTCTTGAAAGGGTCGATGTCATTTTGACAGGAAGTTCGTTTTGTTGAATCACCATAGCAAACACCGAACCACAGACCGATGGGGGAGCGTTTGGAACGCTATTTCCCCGTTTTTTGCGGTGTTTTTTGTGCTTGCCGGTTCGGGGAATGGTCTGCGTGCGGATGGCGATCTGACGCTGCACGTCGTCGACGAGGCCAGCGGAGACCCAACGATCGCACGCATGGAGCTGACCCGACAATTGCCGGTCACCACCCGTCGAACGGCCCGCCCGAAATCCGTTTCGGCTCGCCCACGTCGCGCGGTTTCCTCCGGTCCCGGATTTGTGATCGACGAATCGGCACAGATGTCATTGGAGGACGGCGCGTACCAGTTCAAAGTGACACGTGGTCCGGAATCTCGTGTGCTACGCGGCAACTTTCTTGTCGAACGCAACAGTGCCGATGAACATCAACTCGCGCTGCCAAGAATGATTGACATGCGGCAGCACGGCTGGACCAGTGGCGATTGTTTGGTCCCGCGATCAAGCGAAAGTCTGCCGATGCGGATGACGGCCGAAGATCTGCATGTGGCTCGCGTGATCGGCATGACCGATGAGTCCGGACGCGGCAAAGAGAAACCCATTCCCGGTCGCCGAGCGAGTGAGTTCTTCGCCGAGGATGGTCAGTTTCAAACGCCGGATGGTTGGCCGACATCGCCAATTTGGACGGATGCCGAGTCACGCTGCGTTGGCGGCTTGGTGTTTTACGGTCAACATACGGAGCTGAATGAAGTCATCGGATCGGAAGTCGGTTCCACTGATGAGTTGGCTTCGTTAAGGGCGTTGGCAAAGCTTCCCGCCGACACATCGATTCGCGTCGCGATTGAGAATCCTTTTGGTTGGTTGCTGCCGATTTGGTTGGCCAGTGAAAGAATCGATGGCATGTTTGTCTTGGGCGATTGGCTGCAGCTCGATCAACCCATTCATCGCATCAAAGACGGACGCGTGGTTGCTTCGCTTGATCGCAAAGACGCCACCCAACTTGGGCGAGAGGTGGAGCAGATCCATTGGCAGTTGATGGAAGCTGGGTTTCGATTGGCTCCTTTGGCTGGTTCGGGCGATGATCCTGGGAACTCGCCGGTGGGTTACAACCGGTTGTATGTCGCGGGGCGGTCGTCCGCTTCTTCGTTTGATACCGTGGAGGCCGCGGTGCCGGTCACCAGCGATGAACAATGGTGGCAGGCCGCTTGGTCGGGTTGCAGCATCGCCACCAACGGTCCTTTGATGCGGACCAATCTGAACGGGTTTTTGCCTGGGCGTGAGTTCACATTCTCGACGAGCGATCCACTGGCGGATCCGGAAGCAAACGTCATCGCGGAGTTGACCGCGGAAGTCGTGCTTACGGTTCGCGACCCGGTGGAGTACTTGGAAGTCATCCACAACGGGCGGTTGCACTACGGCGCGAAGCTGGACGAATTCGCGAAAGCCGGCGGGCGCATTCCACCTTTGAAGATCAAGGGTTCCGGATGGGCCACGGTCCGAGTGGTGACGCTGTACGAAGATCACTTTCGGGCCGTGCTTTCGTCGCCTTGGTATTTTCAGGTGGACGGATTGCCGCGAATCACGGATCGCAGTGTGGCGTTTTTTCAAGAATGGCTCGGTGACACGGAACAACGACTACGGCAATTGCCACCAGAGCAACTGAAAGCGGTGGCGCCGTTCGTGCGAGTCGCTCGAAAGTTCTGGGCGGATCGTGCGGAATTGGCAGCGGCTCCGTAGCACTCGTTGACGGGCTTTCGTGAGTCGCGTGAACGAGACGCCCTGTTGCTCGCGGGTGCCGGTCGGCTTTTGGGTTGCCGCCTCTCGTCAAAACGGGCTGGATCGTCGAAACTGCCGGGTATGAAGAACCTAGCTAGCGATCTGTTTCCCCACCCGTCGTCGGAAATTTCCATCGGCGGTCATCTGCTGCGCTACGTGGACACTGACTCGGAAAAAGCAGCCGCTGGGGACGACACGTCGGGACTGACCTTTCTGTGTGTGCATGGAAATCCAACCTGGAGTTTCTATTACCGACGCGTCATCGAACGCTTTGGCCAGCGAGACCGGGTGATCGCGGTCGATCACATTGGTTGCGGTCGCAGCGAGAAGCCGCCGGCGGATCAGTTCGCCTACACGATGGCGGCGCACCGAGACAATCTGATCCACTTGATCGATACGCTGGATCTGAAGAACGTGATCCTGATTGCGCACGATTGGGGTGGCGCGATCGGATTGGCGGCAATGCACGCTCGTCAGGAACGTTTGGCGGGCATTGGTTTGTTGAACACCGCCGCATTTCCCCCGCCATACATGCCTCAGCGAATCGCGGCTTGCCGGATGCCATTGTTGGGGACGCCTGCCGTTCGTGGTTTGAACCTGTTTGCACGCGCCGCGGTGACGATGGCCATGTCGCGAACGAAGATGAAACCTGAAGTCGCCGCCGGTTTGCTGGCACCCTATGACAGTTGGGACAACCGAGTTGCGATCGATCGATTTGTTCGTGACATTCCATTGGAAGAGTCGCACCCGACGATGTCGACACTGCGTGAACTCGAAGCCGGTTTGCCTGACCTTGGAGCGGTTCCGATCGCTCTGATTTGGGGAATGAAGGATTGGTGTTTCCGGCCGGAGTGCTTGCGTCGTTTTGAGTCTGTTTGGCCCGAGGCCGAAGTCACTGAACTGGCAACGACGGGGCACTATGTGATCGAAGATTCACCCGAAGAAACGTTGCAGGCGATCGGCCGATTGCGAGATTGGGTTCAGGAGCATCTACGTGGCGGTTGATCCTTGGCAATGGGTTGCGATGACTTTGCGCGGCCCGGCCGATGCGATCCAGTACGCTTGCGTTTTGGAAGCGACCGCACCGAAAGCTGGCAACGTTCATCCGGTGGCTCGGTTTGATGATCTTTGCTTTGCGGACTTTGTTACCGCTGCCGAACTCGCGTCCAACGAGCTGACTCGTCCAGCAACGGGCTTGGGCGACCGGATTTATGAGTTGGTGCTGCAGACGCGACGCAAGACGCGGACGAATGTGAACCTTGGGATCGCGTTGCTGTTGGGGCCGATTGTTTTTGTGGAAGAAAAGTTTCGCCAGTCCAAGGAAGATTGGACATTGGATCGGTGGAGCGACGCGGTGCGATCGGTCTTGGAGACACTGCCGAAGCGCCAAAGTCAGCGCATAGCAGAAGCCATCGCGACATCGATGGCCGGTGGAATGGACGGCGACTATCAACCAAGTGATTCGTCGCTGGACGTGGAAAGTTCCGCCGCGGAAGAGTACGACATCATGGCGGGGATGCGAGAGGCAAAGGATCGGGATTTGATCGCGGCCGAATATGCGGGCGGCTTTCGGTCCTTTTTTGAAGAAGTCGTTCCCACCATGCAGTCGTGTGTCAACGAAACCGGAGATCTGCTGTCTGGGATCGCGTGGACGCACTTGCGATTGTTGGCGTCTCGCGGTGACACGCTGATCGCGAGAAAGAATGGCGCCCAGGCGGAACAGATCATTCGGGAACAAGCCCGGCAATGTTGCATCGACTTTGAGAAGGATCGCAACGTGTTGCACATTGCCAAATTCGATCGGATGCTCCGCGAGGAAGGACATCGACGAAACCCAGGCACCACCGCAGATTTCGTCGCCGCGGCGTTGTACGTTTGTCTGCGGATGCACGAGCTACCGGACGTGACTGCATAGGGCGCAACTGAACCGGGTGTTGACTAACACCACCGAATGATCGCGGACATGGCGTGAGCCGCACTCAGTCTTTCGCTTGCAGTTGCTCTTTCAACCGTTCGATTTCTCGTTGCAGTTCTTCCACCGTGGGCTGCTTGGCTTCTTTTTGGGGAGCCGGCAAGGTCGGAGTGGATGGTGGCAAAGCTTCAATGCTGGGGCGACCGTCATTTGGCAATTCCAGCGGGTCTGGCAGAACGTCATTGCTCGCCGCTGGTGCTGGCAGTTGATTCATGGGAGCAGGCAGGTCGGCACCGGAATCAGTGGCATCCGGTTTGGGCGCTGGTAGGACTTCGTTGTTGGAAGTGGAAGGTGCCGCCGCGTTGCCGCCGAGCATCTTACCGAACATGGACCCCATTCCGCCCAAGAACCCGCCGGAGTTTGACTCGGCGGCGTCGGGTTCCGCCGACGTTGCCGCGGATTGTTCGGACTGGGAACGCGCGATTGCGGAGCGAGTGGGCGTTCCGTTGGGCCCGCCCATTTCGATTTGGCGTTCCACCATGGCTTCGTCACGAATCAAACCAACGGAGATCTCATCACCGGGTTGCAGGATCGACACTTCGCGAAGCAGGTCGTCCGTGCCGCGAATCAATCGGCCTGATGCCGAGACGATACGGTCACCCTCTTTCAAACCAGAAACCTGTCCGGCGGAACCATCGGGGACCGTGACGACGAGCACGCCGCGCTGAGGTGTGGCATCTCGGACCTCAATCCCGAGCGAACCACGTGCGCGTGCGAGCGTCGGAGTTGAACCGGAGGAGTCAACGGGTGGGGCAACAGACGGTGAGGGTGCAGGCAACTCGGTGGTGGAACCAACGGAGTTGCGAGGTTGCTCGCGTTGAGGTGCGTCGAATCGCTCCAGCACGCTGCGGCCCGATGCGTTGTCACCAACCGGCGGTTTCGCGGCAACTTGTGTGGCAGCAACCAAAGGCATTCGACCAGAGTAGAGACGACCTTCACGAAATAGCTGCAGCGGAATCGTTGAACCAGCAGTGCCAGGAACGTTTTCCAACGCCACGATGGCTTCGTTCAAGGTTCGAGTTGGCGAGTTCCCAATCGACACCAACACGTCTCCGCGTCGCAGACCGGCCTCGTCGGCTCGCGATTCAGGGGAGAAGCCCACGACTTCCAAACCTCGGTAGCCTCCGACCGTGGTGGGAACGACTTGCAAACCAAGTTGAATGGTTCGCGACGTCAACAGACGAGGTGACTCAGCCGAACGAGGTGATTGCGATGGAATGGCAGGGCTGTTTTGCGCTTCACGGTTCTGATTGGGATTGCTGTTCCGCGTCCGATCGTTGCTTCGGTTGTTGTCCGCGGCCGCGTTTCGTGCGGCCCGTCGTGGCAAAGGCGTTGCCAGGATCCGGGACCGTTCGGAATTGGGGCGGTTGGCGTCCGAAGGATTCTGATAGGGTGGTTGTTGAAAAGGAGATGGGGGTGGAGTCTGCATTCGATTTCGCAGACGTTCCAACAAACGTTGAGCCGACGCATCCGACGCGTCCATCGCCTGGATGCACGAAACCATCGTCAGGCAAGCGGCCCAGCGAATCCAGTTCGAGCGTCGATGTGAGCGAAGCATGATTTTCCCAGTTTGAGTCTTGAGCTTTCGTCGGGGCCCGCACCCAATGGGGGGCGAAGTCGAAGCGGGGTGCGGTCAGTCGATCATAGAGAGAATGATGGGAAACGCCAACCAATTCGGTCTCCAGAACAATCCGCCTGCGGACGCCGATCGGGCGATCCGAGACAAGAGTGAATCCCTGCCGCTTTTCCGGCCACTGGAGTTGGCCGAATTGCCCGCTGTGTTGCCATCGGCTTTGGAATTCGTGCCGCCTTCCCGCGCGGTGTTGGTGACGGACCAGATCCGGTCGGCCATTTCGCGACAAGCGGCTGAGGATCTCGTGTTGCTGGTCAGCGAGCGTTGCGAGGCGCTGGCGATCGTGTTGATCGGTGAGCAAACCGACATGGCCACGGTGCTGCACGCGGGGCCGGTGAGGCCCACCGCATCCCCGTCGCTGTTTTCGGTTCAGGCAGACAAAGCCGAGCTGCCTGAGGCTGAGCTGGGCAAAGCTGAATCGGCCAAGGCACAGCGGGGAGGAAAGCTGACAGTCGGGAAGCAGCCGGCGGAATCCCGATTCTCAAATTCACGCTTGGCCCGGGGGCTCGGCCGGACACTTGGTCAAATCTGTGCAGATCGAGGCATCGAATTCCTGCAATGGGCGACGTCTTGGCCGGAAGAATCATCCGCCGGCGACTCGCTTGACAAGGGCTGGCCCGGGGTGTGGCCGGAGGAGATGGGATTCACCAAAGCCGGCGATCTCGAATACTTGGCAATGGATTTTGATACGTCCTGTGATGCGATGACTCCTCCTGAAGGCGTGCCGCGAAAACAACTGGAGGTGCGACAGGTCAACGTGGAGGATTCGATGGAGATGGCGGAGCTGTCCGACTTGGTCCAAGCGACCTATCGCGGTTCGATGGATTGTCCCGCGTTGGAGCAGTTTCGAACCGCTGCCCAAATCATTGATGGCTATCAATCCGTTCCAACCTATGCACCCGATTTGTGGATGACGTTTCACGAGACTTCCGCAAACCGAACTTCTGCAAACCGAGACAAAGACTCGTTCCCGATCGGATGTTTGTTGATGGCACGGCATTTAGGTGACACGCCATCGGATCCATCGGTGTTGGAATTGGTTTACATGGGTGTGGTGCCGGAGGCGCGTGGACGGGGTTTTTCAGCGGATCTATTGGCGGTTGCACAGCAGTGTTGTCGCCGAGAATCCGCCTCGCGGTTGATCTTGGCCGTGGACAAAAACAACGGGCCCGCCCGCGATGCCTATTTCCGTTTGCCCATGAAGTTGGTGTTGCGTGAAACGGTCTGGGTGAGAAATACAACCCGCTGAAGAACTGAAACACTTGTGCATCGGTCTTGAGCCACCTCGGCGAAATGAAGTATCGACGTTCAACAGAATGTTGCCTTCCTCCGTCCCCCGTGCGCTCCGTCCGAACGAGTGATCCAAGATGACTGAATCCAACCCAACCAGTTCCGCCGCGAGTCTCGAACTTACCTCGACCCCCGAGCCCACCGGCAAACCAACTTTCGCGGATGCCACGTCGGACTTGGTCAATCAAATGACCGAAGGCAACTTCGATGGCGTCACTCAATACGCCACCACACATTTGGCACCCGCGCTGATGTCAGCGGGTGTCGGGTTGTTTGTCATTTTTATCGGATACTTGGTTGCCAAGTACTTGATGCGGGTGATCAGTCGTCCGGTTTGTCGACGCGTCGATGAGACTCTCGGCAAGTTCGTTGGCAAGATGGTGTTCTATTCCATCATGTCAGCAGTCGTCGGTGCGGTGCTTACCAAATTGGGTGCACCGCTTGGCGGATTGGCAGCGATGTTGGCCGCGGCCGGCTTTGCCGTTGGTTTGGCATTCCAAGGAACGCTCAGCAACTTTGCTTCAGGCGTGTTGATGTTGGTGTTTCGGCCGTTCAAAGTCGGCGATGTGGTCACTGCGGCGGGCGTGACCGGAAAAGTGGATGAGATCGACTTGTTCACCACCACGTTGGACACTCCTGATAACCGACGCATCATCGTGCCGAACAGCTCCATCGCGGGCGGAACGATCGAAAACATCAGTCACCACAAACACCGTCGCGTTGAGGTTTTGGTCGGAGTGGACTACTCCGCGGATCTACAAGCCACCCGCGAAGCATTGCAAACCGCACTGAATCAATTGGCAGCCAACATCATTCCCGGCGACAATCGCGGCAGTGCCGTTGTTTTGGCCGGTTTGGGTGACAGCGCCGTGAATTGGAAAGTCCGTATGTGGGTGGCTGGTTCGCAATTTTGGCCCATGACCGAAGCCCTCACCGCCGAAGTGAAAAACCAGTTGGATGCCGCAAATATTGGAATTCCATTCCCTCAAATGGACATTCACGTTCATCAATTTGCGGACGCGGTGGCACAAACGGAACGTGCCAATCGAACACGTCCCACCCGACGTGCCTCGGAACGAATGGCAGGCTGATCGCCGGCTGTTGAAAAGGGCATTTGACTGGGCTGCTTGATCCGCAGCCTGGTAGCCCGAGCCCATCGAACTGAAGTATGCTGAGGCCACCGGAAACTGACGGTGGCTTTTTCTTTGGGTCTCTCTTCAACACACCATCCATCGGTACGACCATGTGGCATACCAGCCAAGGCGATCGCACGCTCGAAGGTGCCGAAGCGGAATTGATGCAGCGATTGGTGGAATCGTTGCTGGAAGATCTTCTGTTGCAGTTTGATGAAGATTGGCAACCCACCGAGGATTGGTCATGCGACACCGGCGTTGAGCTGTTTGACAATTTGCACAGCGAACAACAGATTGCGTTGCTGCACGACGTCGCTCAACACTTGCTCGAGCCAACGCCCGAAGGCATGCCGCTCAGCGCCATTGCGGAAGCGACCGTGGCCGCGTTGTTTGCTGAACTGCATCATCATGTTGAGATCGAATTGGACCTGGCGATGGATGCGGACAACGTCCATTGGAGACGTTTGATTCGCAACGCGGCGCTCCAGTGCTTGCAGCGAGACGATTTACTCGGTCTGGATTCCTCCGTCGACGATGTGATTCGTGCGGAGGATGTCAGTTCCACCGACTTCCGTGTTCCGGAAGTTCAGTCCATCGACTGCATCGCGTGGGGAGACGTGATCGAAACGTTGGCGGATCAAATTCTGTGGGACCGCGACTTTGAAATGGCGTCCTTGTTTTTGGACGAAGACCCACGCCGATCCGCGACTCGCCGTGAAGTGATGGGGATCGATGCGAATTATTTCGTGCAGATCGCTCCCGACCCGCGACCTCATGAGATGTCATCGTTGGTGTCCGAAACTCAAGCTTTAATTCGACGTCGACCAAGATGAAACCACTCGCATTGACGAAGCAAATGGCCGCCTGTTGGGGATTGGCCGCGATGCACCGGATGGATCAACGGTGACCGTGACTCAACACAGCATTCTGTTGACCAACGATGATGGTATTGATGCACCTGGTTTGAGAGCCATGCACGCATCGCTGCTGCACTGGATTCAGTCGCTCGGACGTGAACAACAATTTCGACTGGTTGTCGTCGCGCCTGACCGGGGCCGGAGCGAATGTGGGCACAGTGTGACGACGGGCCGCGATCTTCGGGTGACGCAGCGGGAACCGGATTGGTACGCCGTGGACGGTACGCCCGTTGACTGTGTGCGTTCTGCGATGACCGTGTTGTGTCCCGACGCGAAGCTGGTGTTTTCTGGAATCAATGCCGGAGCCAACGTCGGAGTCGACTTGTTGGTCAGCGGAACATTCGCGGCGGCGAGGGAGGCATCGTTGCACGGGCTGCCCAGCATGGCCGTGTCTCATTACCGGCGTCCGGAAGTTCCCAAGACTTGGGATCACACGGCGAGGTGGCTCGCACCCGTGTTGGACTTATTTGCCGACGAAGTGATCGAGGGCGGCAAACGTCAGCTCACAAATGATGCTTGGAATGCGACCGGAGTCGATGCGAACGGACCGGGGCCTTTGTGGAACGTGAACCTACCCGCGGTGGATCCGGCGACGGAGATGCCGACGGTGGCGCAGTGTGAAGTGGAGCGTTTGCCAATGCTCCGCGCAGGCGTGTTCCGCGACAGGGAAGGAGGCGATTCAGAGTCTCAAACTGCGACGGAAGATTCCGAAGGAAATTCGCGAATCGAGAACGTGCCGCTGCAAATCCAGTCTGACTTTCACGGGCGGCCGCGAAATCAGGGGACGGACGTAGAGCGTTGCTTCTCCGGACACCTGACGATCAGTCGTCTGAATCCGTATCCAACTTGAATGTCTCGTCCGAGATGCTGGCATGTGACGTCAGCCAACCGGGGCAGAGCAAACGCTCGTGCCACCAAATTATCGCACCGGAATGCTGACCGGCTGCCAATCCAACTGTGGCGAGGAGGCTCACAGAAGCTTCGCCGGTATGGGACCAGACATCTCCAACAGGTGAACAGGTTTCCCAGATCAGTTTTGCCGAGATCCGTCTTTTCCGGCCGAGAGCCAAATGTGACTTGGTCGAACGGGCAGGTTCTCAGATAGAAAACGTGGTTTCACCGATGAGTCCGCGACAAATGCCGCATCAAGATCGGTGACGGGAATCACACACGTTCGGGTGTTCTGTTCAGGTGTCTTCGACGCCCCGGTGCGAGATTCGCGAAATCAGCGTTCTGCTTGACCAGCAACGGCAATGTCATGATCCAACATCGCGGAATTCGGTGCACCCGCTTTGTGCTTGCTGGCTGGTCCGACCGTGTCCCGTTGATCCAACTCGCCACGAACGATCGAAACTTCACGAGGAGCTTCAATTCCGATCGCAACTCGGTTGCCGGCGATGCGATTGACGGTGATCACCACGTTGTCACCGATGACCAACTTTTCGCCTTCTTTTCGACTGAGAACCAACATTTCTGAATCCTTTCCCTGGGGGGTGCTTTTGCGTTCTGAAAATCGTTTCAAGTGTTGGTTGAACCGAATCCGTCTCGTTTCACTAACCGCTACAAACAGCGGCCGATGGAAACAGAGGGGAATTCAATTTCACTTTGCAACAATCTGCAATTCGAAGGACTGCTCCTTCGATAGCGAACTTTAGTGAGCAACAAATGCGCCGTAAGGTTCGCCTAAACCTCCTTCTCCTAACTTTTCTTTTGAGTGTGCTCAAAAATTGCATTCTAGCGAGCAATGCACTGTTCTTGCAAATCAAAACGATCTCAAGTCAGGATCAAGCGGATGGCAGATTTTTCCAATGTCATCACTTGAACTTCATTTCAAAACGAGAGGCCGTCTCACCCTGAGACGACGCTGTCTCTCGTCCACACCTGTAGTATCAGCACGGGGCGTGACACGTTTGGTCACGCTCGCAAGTGCGAGAGCACTTTTTCGGTATTGGGTGCGGAAATCACGCCTTTTTCGGTCACCAGAGCGGTTACCAATTCGGCGGGCGTGACGTCGAAAGCCGGGTTCACGACCGGGACGCCTTCAGGAGTTTGACGTGGAGCGTTCGTCCCGCAGGGGTAGGACACCTCGTCCGCACTGCGCTGTTCGATCGGGATTCCGTCGCCAGAATCCAGTTCCGCGTCGAAGGTGTTGGTGGGGGCGGCCACGTAAAACGGAATCTTGTGATAACGAGCCAAAACGGCCAAGGGATACGTTCCAATTTTGTTCGCCACGTCGCCATTGGCCGCAATTCGATCAGCGCCAACGATCACCGCGTCCACTTTTCCCTCACGCATCAGGCTGCCGGCCATGGAATCCGTGCAAACGGTGACGGGGATGCCAGCTTGATGCAGCTCCCATGCAGTCAGGCGGGCACCCTGCAGCAGCGGCCGGGTTTCGTCCGCGAAAACTTCGAGTGTTTGTCCGGCTTCGTGAAGGTGATACATCGGCGCCAGTGCCGTGCCCCACATGGAAGTTGCCAAGGATCCTGCGTTGCAGTGAGTCATCACCCGGCGGCAGCTCGCCAGCAATGGAGCCCCGTTGGCTCCGATGGACCGGCACATTTGTCGATCTTCGTCGTGGACCCGAATGGCTTCTGTGACGAGTTGGTCACGGAGATCTGTGACGGAACCGACCGATTGGTCCACCAACGCTCGCATCCGGTCCAACGCCCAAAACAGATTGACCGCGGTTGGACGGCTGGTGGCGAGGTGATCAATGGATTGGCGGTACCTATTCTTGGCTTCCGTCAAATCCGCGGATGGTGACAGGTCCACCGGTGTCAGTGTCACCCCGTAGGCCGCGGCGATGCCGATCGCGGGAGCACCGCGAACGACCAATCGCCGAATGGCATCGTGCGTTTGGTCGATGTCCGTGCAGACCAACCGCGTGAGGGTTCCTGGCAACTTGGTTTGATCCAGCAGATCGAGTTCTGCGGGCCGCCCGTCGCGGGCGGCGTGATATCGAATCGTTTCGGCGTCGTTCACATCAGGGACCGTTGCAGGAGGTGGTGCGGATCAGACGTCGGCCGCGTCCGGAACCACGAACCCATCCCGGTACTCTCGGGTTTCCATCGCTTTCGCGTCGTCATTGTTGAGGAACGTTTCCGCTTCTGGATCGAACTTCAACATTGGACCGAGCGACAGTTGTTCCTTTTCAGGATCCACGTTGTTGTCACGCAGGTGTTGCAGGGTTCGATCCAGCGTGGCTTGATCGTCATCCAACGACTGAATGCTGGAAAGTGATTCCGAGATGCTCTTGGGATCGACCTTGTTTTCTTGACCGACGTAGTACGAAATGTTGCCCAAGTGAGCGATTGCCGCGGAGAGGTGTCCGCAACGCGCGTCCGCATGGAGCGTTGAAGCGTCGCGAGACTGTACCGCATCGAGGAAGTTCGAGAAGTGGTCGTCGCCAACGTTGGATTTGGCGGTGAACTCCTTCACCAACTTGCGATCTTTATCAAACACAGCACAGCGGCTGTAGCTTGGACCCTGCACGAGATAGCCGTCTTCGCCGTAGAAAATGACGCCGATTTTGTTGCCCTTGGTGTAACCGAACAGCTCGTTGATTTCTTCATCGGCGGAATTGTCGACGCTCAAGCCACGGGTTTCGAAAACGATGGTCTTGTCACCGTAGTCGTAAATGGAAACTTGCGTGTTGGCGGTGTCGCCCGCGTCGACATAGTTGGGATCTTTGCGTTCGGCTTTGTAGCCCAAACGTCCGGCGTAGGTCAGCACGGCGTTGGGATGACGTTCCAGTCCCAATCCCCAGCGTGCGATGTCGGTTTGGTGAGGACCTTGGTTGCCGGAGTCGCCGTTGCCGTAGTGACGTTGCCAGTGCCAGTCATAGTGGAAACGTTGACGTGTCAGTTTGGGATCGGTGTAGGTGGCTGGCCCGCTCCACAAGTTGAAATCGACGTCTGAGGGAATGTCGTAATCACCCAGCGGTCCGATTGACTTGCGACGCTTGTAGCACAAGCCGCGAGCCAGCTTGACTTCGCCGATGCCGCCATCGGCCAGGAACTGCATGCCTTCGCGAACGCCGCCGCTGCTTCGGCACTGTGTTCCGGTTTGGAACATGCGATTGTACTTCGCCGCTGCCGCAACGAGGGCGCGGCCTTCGTGAATATTGTGGCTGATCGGTTTTTCGATGTAGACGTCCTTGCCCGCCTGCATGGCCTCCACACCCATCAATGCATGCCAATGGTTGGGGGTCGCACTGGTCAGGATTTGCACATCGTCCATGTCGAGGGCTTCACGAAAATCTTTCACGACCACAGGACGGCGACCTTGAAGATCCGCGACCTTGTCAGCTCGGCTGTTGCCGACTTTCTCGTCGATGTCGACCAAGACTCGAATTTCGGTTCGCGAATCTTTGTCGAAACCGCGAATGTGCTCCCCACCACGGCTGTTCACGCCGCAGATCGCCACGCCCAATTTCTCATTGGCCGAGCTTTCTTGGGCGGAGACGCGGGAACTGGTGTGGACGCCAAACGCAGCTCCCACGGCGAGGCCCGTCGCGGTGAACTGACGACGGCTGATTTGGGAGGGTGTGGATCGGGTGGGTTTCGAATTCATGGTGGGCCTGTGGAGGAAGGAAGGTGGGACAATGGGAGACATGCACATTATGCACGCTCCTTGCGGCGTAATCATCCTCCTTCCACCTTGGATGTTACAGGTCGCTCAAAATCGCATCGGAGCCATGGAATCTCGCTGGTCAGACCGTTTGCGATGACACCGAAAAGAATTCTCAAGTTCGGCCACGCCATTTTGGAAGGCCGAACGCGTCATTTCGATTCGAAGTAGCGATGAAGGCCTTCCAGGTCGTCTGTGTTGATCAAGTCGACCCCCGCCTCGTCCAACACTTTCCAAGCGTGTCGGTGATCGGGCGTGGCCCAGAATCTTACTCTTTGCTGATTCGCATGAGCCGTCCGCAAGATCCGGCTCAGCTTATTGCGGTCATCTTCTGGCAGCTCGCCTTCGCCCCGCCATTGGAAGTTCCTGCCCCAATGGTCGCTGATCAGCGGCATGAAGTCGGATGTTGCGTCGCTTTCCAAGTCGGACAGGCGGCCATCCACGCCGGCGAATCGCGGCAAGTGCGATCGGACCAATTCCATCGGCCGATTGCCACTGATGATCGCTTGGACGTTCCGTTGATGAAATCCTTGCGAATCAACATGCGTGAACAGATCGTCGTACTCGGATAACAATTGGTTCAACGCAAGGTACGTTGTCGCCCCGTCGGACTTCAAATCAATCAGCAATGTGAAGGCCGGTTGGTTGGAGGCCGCGGCGGATGTCTGCCGCGAAAAAAACTCACGAAGCGGATCGAGATACAAACGTTGCAACGTTCGTTCGGGCGAGAGATCGACGGGATCGTGAGCCACCAACAGCGCACCGTTTACCAAGAAGACATCGGCTTCAACACTGCGGAACCCATTGTCGATCGCATCCAACAACGGACGATCGTGCTCATAGTCATTGTGAGCGTGGGCCTTGGGGTGAACGATCGACTCCTGGCCCATCGACTCCTGGCCCACGGTTCGTTGGGACGGCAGAAACATAGCTAGCACAACGGCCATAAACGTGAACGCCACGTGGCAATGACCTATGCAAGCGGAAGGCAAGCGATACGGAGCGTTATTCACGATGGCAATTGGGTTGACGATTGAAAACGGATCAAACAACCCGTGAATTCTACTCTCTATTCGAACCGGACAAGATAGGGCCAGACAAGATAGTGGCAGCGGTCAAGGTTTCAAAACCACTTTGATACAACCATCTTCTTTGTCCCGAAACTTCCTATAGGCATCGGGCGCATTGTCCAGGGGTTCGACGTGAGTGATCACGAAGGACGGATCGATCTCGCCTCCCGTGATTTTCTCCATCAGTGGTGTGAGGTAACGCTGCATATGTGTTTGACCCAATCGAATCTGCAAGCCTTTGTTCATGGCCGTTCCCCACTGCAAATTGACGCTGCTGAAGTAGACACCGGGAACCGAGACTTTGCCTGCTTTTCGACAGCACTTGAAGATTTCATTGAGGACGTGCGGTCGATCTGAGCCCAAGTGCATGGCTGTTTTCGCATCGTCGAGAACCGATTGCAGTTGGCCAGCGGCATGATTTTCCGCGCCCACCGCGTCGATGCAGCAATCTGGACCGCGTCCCTTGGTCATCTCCTGCAGCGTTTCGTAGACGTCGACTTTTTCGTAGTCGATCACTTCTGCTTTGGAAATGCTACGAGCCATCTCGAGTCGTTCAGCGACGCAGTCAATTGCAATGACCCGTTTGGCCCCCAACATCCACGCACTTTGAATTGCGAATTGTCCCACGGGGCCACAGCCCCAAACCGCCACCGTATCGGTTGGTTGAATGTCACAGTTCTCTGCGGCCATGTAGCCAGTTGGGAAAATGTCCGACAGAAAGACAACTTGTTCATCAGGGATGCCATCCGGGACGACGATCGGCCCCACATTGGCGTATGGCACGCGAAGGTACTCCGCTTGCCCGCCAGCGTAGCCACCAAGCATATGTGTGTATCCAAACAAACCTGCCGGTGAGTGACCCATGATTTTTTGGGCTTGTTCAGCGTTGCGATTGGATTCATCACAAAGTGAGTACAAGCTGTTTTGACAGAAATAGCAGGCACCGCATGAAATGGTGAACGGTACCACCACGCGATCTCCATTTTTTAGATTGGTGACCGCTGAGCCGACCTCGACGACTTCACCCATCGGTTCATGGCCGATGATATCGCCGGCCTCCATCGCCGGTGCAGCACCCGCCATCAGGTGCAGGTCCGATCCACAGATACCGGATGCCGTGATTTTGATAATCGCATCGCGTGGGTCCAGAATTTTGGGGTCATCGACGTTGTCCACGCGGATGTCATTGCGACCGTGCCAGCAAACGGCTTTCATTGATTCAACTCCGAGTTATTTGAAGTTCCCAAGATGGCGGTTCCATCGCACGATTACCAAGCGGGATGTGCAACACTTCGTTTCATTCGAAGTCCTCTGATTTGCGTTGCTGCAAAGCAAGTCCTGCGCCGAATCACCCGATCGAAAGACCTAACGCAGGAACAGAGAAAAGTCCGCCTCAATGAAACTTCATTGAGGCGGACTGCGCATGCACCAGAGTGAAGACGTGATTAGGCGGAGTTGCCGACATGCAGCAGGCTCAACTGAACTTCTCGACTCGGTTGCCCAAGAAAGTTGATTGTGATCTCAGCGCCAAGTTGTCCCCGTTGTTCGGCAGGAGCCGCATACACGGACACGATCGCCGGGTTGCTGGAATTCTGCGACGTCAACGTGCAAAAGACATGTCCTGATCGGACTTGGGTTGGCACAAATTTCCGCAACTGGTTTTCAGTTGGACGATCGGCCGTCGGATCCGGTGCCAAAGTGAGTTCCGAACAGAACACATCCGTGACGGTTTTGCTCTGATCGGAGGCGTTTGCTTGCCGATTGGCAAGCATGCCGGCTAATCCGCCGACGCCACCGGTGATGATTGTTCCGACCGCCTCTCGACGTTTGATGTTTCGATTCATGGACCATCCTTTGGGAGAGTGAAATGCAACGATAGATTTGTGACTACTTTGTCATCTGACCTTTTTGTGCCGCGGTTTTGGGTGAAGCGGCACCCAGCTTTGGTTTGTCACCCAATGGTCGCATTCGGACCACAGAGTTGGATCCTTTTCCGTCAAACGATTTGCCTTTGGTCCATTCGCCGCTTGGAGTTTCGAAGTCATCACCAATGCCAAAGGACATGAAAGCGTAGGCGTAGTCGCTGTTTTCGTTCTCTTGAGGGAATGAATTCGGGATTGGATGATTCTCAGGGCCGCCCAGCTCTTCCCAAGCAGCGAGCCACTGGTTTTGATGCATCGTGTCGCGAGCGATCATGTAGCTCAACATGTCTTTCATGCCAGGATCGTCGGTCATTTTCCAAAGCTGGACTGCAAGCATCCGACCGGTCGATTCTGCGGTTGCATTGGCCAACATGTCTGCCGCCACATTGCCGCTGGCGTAGACGTGGCTGCAGTTGAAAGGCACGCCTTCGCTGTCGACGGGCATGGCAGCCATGCAAGTTCCGATTGCGTGCTGAATGTTCATGCCACCCATCGCGGCCATGACGACGGGGTCTTTTGCGGCTTCTTCCTGTTCTAAAGGAGCGCCTTCCAGATTCAACGCAACCGCGGTCGCCAACATCTCAATGTGGGCCATCTCTTCTGTGCCCGTTTCCAACAGCATGTCACGATATTTCGCGGGTCCACGAGCGCCCCATGCTTGAAAAAGGTATTGCAAACAAACACGTACCTCGCCCTGAATGCCACCAATTGCTTGCTGCAAAGCCTTGGCAAAGATGGGGCTCGGTTTTTCGACGCGAACGGGATACTGGAGTTTGCCACCGTCGTGATAAAACATGAATGACCTTTCGAGTTAGATGGAAGAAGAAGTTCTTCAACGTGCGCAGCGACCAAAGCAAGTCACACGCCACCTAAATCGGGTCAAGAATTCCCGTTGGAGGTTTTCCTAAATTGTGAGTTGATCCCCTCAGCGTTCGTTATGCCCGTCGTTTTCGTTTGCGGATGGCGTCGGACAGTCGGGGTTGGCCGAAGTCGTCGTCGAAGAAGTCGTCGGTATCGTCTGATCGCGTCAGGATGTCTCGCATCTCCGGTTGCGACGGTTGGTTCGGGGCCAGCAAGTTGCGATCGGAAAGCGTTCGACGTGCCAGCTTCAATAGCTGGTCGCGATAGCGTTCGGCATGGGTTCCTTGTTCGATCCAAACTCGAATTTCGATTCGTTGTGATCGCTGGCCAACGCAGACCAGGGTGGCGTGTGGGGCCGGAGTGAGAAGGACTTCCGGTTGCTGGACCATCAATTCCTGCAACGTGCGACATAGGTCCGCGGGGCGTTCGTCTCGCGTGGCCGCAACCTCCATGGGAACCACCGTCAATCGGCCGGCGCCCATCCAATTGACCACATCGTCGTTGACGAAATTCTTGTTGGGAACAATGACTTCACGTCCTTCATCGTCTGACAACACGGTGGTGCGAAGACGTTGAGCCGCGACACGGCCGGTGAAGTTTCCAACCGTGATCAGGTCGCCTAAACGTGCCGGCTTTTCAAACAAGACGATGAAACCTCCAAAGAGATTCCGCACCATGTCTTGCAATCCAAATCCGAGACCGATGGTCAATCCAACGGCCAACCACTGAATCGTTTGCCAGCGGACACCCAACCATTTGCAGGCGACCAAGCAGCCGACACCAAACAGCAGGAATCGACCCAGTACCAGAGTGAAGTGTTCCATTCCCTCATCAAAGGAAACACGCTGCAGCACCAAAGCGTCGAACAACGCGGGAAGTAATTTTGCGAGCTGGAACGCGACAAACAATGTGCCAGCGGCGAGCAGGAGATGCACCGCTGTGATCGGTTTGGGATTTGTGACGGTTTGCATCACCGTTTGTCCCGCCGCATGGATGACTTCTTCTTGAGCGGTGTCCTGAACGGTCCACAGCACCGGGTTGCCCATGCGGACATCGGGGAAGACATCGATCCACATCCATCCCAAGCACACGACGGCGCCCAGCACCAAAGCACACTGGCAAAGGAACGCCAAGTGATGTTTCAGTTCCAAGAAGTGCTCGCCAAGTGCACCCGCCACGCGTCCGGATTCCTCCGATGGGCCGTCGTCCTCCGAGGCCCGCAGTGAACGGTCGCCGGTCAGCAGATCCCAAGCTTCGGCCGACGCGTACTGGATCCCCGCCCATACGATTGCCGCGGACATCAACGCCACGGCGGTGAGCATTGCACGCTGAAGAATCTCATGCGTGGTGACACTGTACCCGAGGACTGACAAAACGATCATCAGCAAGGGAAAGCCGATCGCAGCCAGGTACATCAGCAATCGTCCGCGATGAATCACACTGCCACAATAATTCTCGATCAGTGGTTCGAGGAAACCACCGACGGGACGAAACGCCAAGTGCATGGTCCAACCAACCAACAGCATCGAGAAAATAAATCCCACTCGAGCCACCGAGCCTCGCCACATCCCGTGATCCACCTGGCTCATGACGGTGATGGCGTAGGCCGCAATGACCAATCCCATTCCGATGATGGTCAAGTATTTCATGGCTCGCGGACGGCGTGGCATTTCAAGATCAACATGTTGGTCCAGGTAGCCGTTGGCACGCAGCCATTGGCGTGGGACCTCGACCAACCAAGCCACCAGGCTGCCGGCGTAGAATGCTTTGGAAGCATGCAAGGTGGCTTCGGAAACCACGCCCGTTCCCAACCAACGACCGACCCAAAACAGGACGGCGGGAATCCCCGTCGCGACCAAGACGGTGAGAACGCCGGCAAACAGTTTGCGTTTCTGTGGCGAAGCCTTCCGCATGCGTTTGCGAGTGCCGATGGAAATCAAGCTGGCTTTGCCGAGCCATCTCAATACCAAGACCACGATGATACCGACCAACAGGCCAATCGCACCGATGGGGTTGGTGCTGATCTTCTTCTCAAACGTGGGGCCAAAGTCAGCACTGCGGTTGGCATCAAACAAAGCGGCCATGCCGCCTTTTAGATTCTGAGCGTCACGCAGTCCGAGCGGATCATCGCTGCGGATCCACATGACATGCCGATCGATCAGGACTCGGTAGTCCAGTGCCAAGGATTGGGACGCAGATGTGATGGAGTCCAGTTCGCTGATCTTTTGTTGCAGGTCTTGATAGCCGGTTTGCAGCGAGAGAATCCAAGCGTGGCGTTGTCGCAAGAGTTCTTCGACCTGATGCCGCAGTGGATCGCTATAACGATTGGCGTCGTAGCCAGCATCAGATAGAAGTTGGCTGGCTTGTTTTTGTGGTTCCGATCCATCGAGTCGAATCAGGTCCAGTTCCAATTGCTGTTGTCTCGAATTCGACAAAGCTTCGCTGGTCATGGACGTTTGGCTATTCTGAATTTGCCACTGGTCCAGTTGATCCTTCTTGTGTCGTAGCAAGATCCCGATCGTCGGTGTCAAACCGTGACGCTGAAGCTTTTCATCGACGTCTTCGAAATCGCTGCGGGTGGCGTCCAATTGACCTTTGGACAACTGTGTCTGCGCGGCAATGCGATTGTAGGTTTCCGCCAGTTCGATCCACTGGTCCACCAACTGAGCGTTGCGATCAGCGAGGTCAGCCGCGATTGGATCAGCGGTCTGTGCCTGGGATCGAAATCCCATGGCGATTTGCTGTGCCGATCGCACATGGACGCTTGCGTAGGGCGATTGTCGCCAGTCTTCGGGCTGGATGGTTTGGCGGGGCAGCAATGGATAGCTGGCAGTGCTGGCCTGAGTGTTGTCGTTGGGATCGGACGACAGCGAGCGGTTCGAAAAGGAGGTCGAGGTGCTCGCGGAAGCGGGCCAGGATCGTGTCGACGACGACTCATTGATCGAGCCCGATGTGGACTCCGATGGTATGTTGCCGCGTGGCCGAGAAGTGTACATGCCCACTTCGGATGATGGTGAGTTCGGACGCGAACGCACGACGGTTTGTGTTTCGACATGATTGCGAGTCTCAGCACGCTCGCGTACCGGCCGCTCTGAGATGATCTCCGATGTGAACGATGGTGGCGTCAATCGTCCCGTGTTGTGAATGGTTTCGGTGGGCGTCGGCCACGAATGGACCACCGTTCCATCAACGGCGTAGGTGGTGTGCGAAGACGACGATGTGAACGGAGGTGGCTTGGGCGTGGTCCACACCAATTCTTGCCCGTCGCTCACTGCGTTCCAAAGCAGCAAAACTCCGCTGAGTACGAATGCCGTTAGGACAGGAGCACCACGGAACCAACCGGAGACGTTCTGCGATGGGTGGCGAGTCGATGTCGGTGGCGAACTGCTGATCGGGACCGGGTGGCTCATGGGGACCACTGTGTGCAAACAAGATGGCAGCGGATCCGCTGGCGAAAAATGGCCGCCGACGGAGAAAGGATGCTGTTCCCATACGGAAATTGCCGACTCAACGCCACATCGATCGTGTTTCACGCTTGTATTTCGGTAAAGCAGGCGATTTGGGAAGAAATCTGACGCTGCGATCGTGACACCCGATCAGCGGATCCGAAGCGGTCTACTTGTGTTCAGATATGATTAAGATAGGGTTGGCAACGAACGGCGACCGCCCATTTTTGTCGGGATGCGCCCAGTCTCTCTTTCAGGAAGAATTCGATGTTGATGAAGCTCACTCGATCGTTGCTCGCTCTCACCTTCGTTGCTGCGTTGGCTGGATGTGAAAAAGGTTCGGATACCGCCGCTGAAATCGCTGACCAAGCCAAAGCTGGCGTGGATTCAGCAGCCGGTGCCGCCAAAGATGCCACCACGGAAATGGTGCCGGAAGCTGCCAAAGACACCGTCGACGGAGCGATCGACCAAGGTGGCGACAAGGCAAAAGCGAAAATCGACGAAGCGGCTGGCACTGCTGAGTGACACGCAGAACTGATTTCGGTTCAGTCGAGTAACCAAACACGGAGTCAAACTGATGGCGGCGAAAGCTGCTCCAGTGAGACTCCGTTTTTTCATGCGTTGAACTCACGCCAGCTTCGGATCGTCCATTCGCAATGAATCGCAGGTGAGGATCGTCGGTTTGCCGATGGGGTCTGGAACGGTGGTCTGGCAACCGGACAATGGGAGCCAGTCTCCAAGCAGCGAGACGTATGTGCCTCTCTCATTTCCCAGGATCGTTTCGTGGCTTCGGAATCCATTGCTCGCCGCGTGCAACAGCTTGTCGACGAAATCAATCACCACAATCGTCGTTACTACGACGACGCGGCACCCGAAATCACGGACCTCGAATACGACAAGTTGCTCGCTGAGCTGACCAAGCTCGAAGAACAGCATCCGGAATTGCGACAAGCGGATTCGCCAACGCAGCGTGTCGGCGGCGATGTGGTCGATGAGTTGGTTCAGGTCCCACACCGCGTTCCAATGTTGTCGATCGACAACACCTACAGCCGCGAAGAATTGGCCAACGCGATGCAGCGGATTGAAAAGTCGCTGGAGGGCGAATCGGTCGCGTGGACCATGGAATACAAAATTGATGGCGTGGCCGGTTCCATTCGTTATGAGAATGGCGAAATGGTCTTGGCTTTGACCCGAGGTAACGGCCAAGTCGGAGACGACATCACTCACAATGTACGGACGATTCGGGAACTGCCTCAATCGATTGGAAAGGCCGCGAAGTCGAACCGGGATATCGCGGGAGGAAAGGTTCCCGAGGTCTTGGAGGTTCGCGGCGAGCTGTACATGACCGATGCGGACTTGGCGGACTTGAACGTGCGACAAACAGAAGCTGGCCAAGAACCATTCAAGAACACTCGCAATGTGACGGCGGGAACGATCCGATTGCTGGATTCCAATGTTGCCGCTTCACGAAACATCCGTTTCTTTTGTCACGGCAGTGGTGAGCTGGTTGGCATGAACGCGACGGATCACATGACGTTCTTGAAGCACGTCGAAGCGTTGGGCATTCCGATCGCACCCGACGTGGTGCGTTTCGAAAACAAAGAGCAGGCGTTGAAGGCGATCGCGCAGTTGGAACTTGAAATGCCTGATTTGCCATTCGAGATTGATGGCATCGTGTTCAAGGTGGACTCGTTTGAACAGCGTGAGACGTTGGGTGTCCGAAGCAAGAGTCCGCGGTGGGTGATTGCTTATAAGTTCGAACGCTATGAAGCGACAACGACGCTGGAGAAAATTGACGTCCAGGTCGGAAAGACCGGAGCCATCACGCCGGTGGCTTACCTGACACCAGTGGACATCGCTGACACGACGGTCTCACGCGCATCCCTGCACAACGCTGATGAGATCGAACGATTGGATGTCCGGGTGGGCGATACCGTTGTCGTTGAAAAGGCGGGCAAGATCATTCCGAAAGTGGTTCGTGTCGAGAAACATGCCCGCACCAAACCGCTGCCAAAATTTGAATTCCCCACACGCTGTCCTCAGTGCCAAGAGCCGCTGACCCGCGATGAAGGCGGTGTCTACATTCGATGCACCAATCCGGCCTGCCCGGCGCAGTTGCGACAACGTTTGATCTATTTCGGCAGTCGAACGGGGATGGACATCGATGGTTTAGGCGACGAGGTGGTTGATTTGTTGCTGCAGAAAAACCTGGTGTCCAGCTACGCCGATCTGTATCGCTTGGACGTGAACACGTTAGCTGAATTGACATGGCCGCGACTGCGGAAGGGCAAAGGCGATGAAATGATCGAAGTTCAATTCGGTCAAAAGAACGCTGAGAACTTGGTGGCGGGAATCGAGGAAAGTCGCGAGCGTGGGTTGGCTCGTGTGTTGTCGTCGATCAGCATTCGACACGTTGGCCCTCGGGTGGCCAAATTGATCACGGCGAAGTTTTGGAACCTGGAATTGTTGCGAGCGGCGAAGGCAGAGGACCTAGCAGCGATTCATGAAATCGGCGATCGCATCGCGGAGAGTTTGGTTGAGTTCGTGCAAAGCGATTCCGGTGCGAAGTCACTCGCGGATTTAGAAGCCGTTGGCGTGAAGTTGTCAGAACCGGAACCCGTTGAAGCGCTGGAAGACACCGAGGCATTGCCGCTGTCGGGCAAAAACATCGTCGCCACGGGAACGTTGCAGCACTACACACGCGATGAGATCAAGGCTCGCATTGAAGAACTCGGCGGCCGTGCGGCCAGCAGCGTGAGCAAGAAAACGGACTTCGTGATCGCTGGTGAAAAAGCGGGAAGCAAACTGACCAAGGCCGAGTCGCTGGGCGTGGAAGTGCTCAGCGAAGAGGAGTTCCGCTCACGCTACGAAACGGATGCCTGATCAGGCACCTTCGGTGTTGTCCGTTGGAGGAGGCAACTTGCCACCATTCTCCTTGGCCTGAATCAAAGCGGCTTCGAGGTCACGGATCAACTTCGGGTTGATGTGTTTGGTCAGCAATTCTCGCGTAACACTGAACATCTCATCGACTTTGCGTTGTTGGTTCGCATTGCGCCCGATGGCTTTGATGAATTCCGTCTGTCGTTTGCCCATGTCATTGGCCAGACGTTCGTTGGTGGGTTGGTTTCGAAGCACCTCCAACAATTCTTCCGCGGAATCCAACTCGCCGCGTTCCAGACGCATCATGATCCGTGCTTTGAATAACTCACGGATGGCCAAAAGGTCGATGATCGAGTTTTGCACACCACGAATGTAGGACTCGGCTTGCAAACGCATGTCGTCACCACCGAGGTCGGCCACCGTTTTCTCATAGTGCCCCGGAACCATCGGCAGACGAGCCAGGACGGCGCCGCCGTTTTTGACGTACAGCAGTCGCATGGGTTGTTCTTCCGTGGGTTCGATGTTCAACCGACCATTCCAATCGGTACGCCCCACAAAGGTCATGCTTTTTCCCTCGAGTTCTTTTTCATAGATCTCGTAGCCAATCAGTGGTTGATTGGGATCACCCTTGGCATGCAATCGCAACATGGTTTCATCGTTGCGCGGCCGGATCTTGAGGCCGACTCGATGGGTTCGATTGTTCTTGCGTCCTTGAAGCCCGCCCGCGCGGCCCGCATAGAAATCCATGTTGACGCGGCGTCCGTCCACTTCCTTCGTCAGCAGATAGGCCCAGTCGAGTGGTCCGATCGAAATTGGGCGGCCATTGCGATCGTCTTTGCGGACCATTGGAATCAGCACGTCGCCGACGCGAATCAGGATGGGGGAGTCTTTGTCGGTGACCAAACCTGACGCGCGGACCAAACCCACAGCATTGTTCTTTCCCGCGTCGTCCACACGAGCGACGGGAGCGAAGACGTCTCGCACGGTCGATCCGATGACTTCCGCGAGCAGATTGAATCCCGCGGCATCTGCTCGGGATGTGTCGCCAAAGAAACGCATCAAAGTGTCGAACTCAACACTCTCGACTTGCATCGGCGTTGTGGCTGTTCGGACTCGCACGATGAAAATTTTGTCGTAGGCGTCAGCGGCTTCGGTGATCTGACCTGACAAAGAGGGAACAATGATTTTTGCGTCCGGCTCCTCGAGGGTTTCCGCCATGCCACGCGACACCAAAATTGCCTCGGTCGACTGGTCCGCCCAGGCTTCTTTCAGCGTCACCGCATCGCCTTCGACGGCGGTCAACTTGTTCAGCCAAGCATTCTTCGGGGAAGAGGCGTCGCCCTCGGTTCTCTCGCGGACCTCTTCGATTCGACCGGCTGTGGTCAGCACGGATGAGCAATAGCGTGCGACGTCGGCTGCAAAACGAATGCGAATCGAATCATCGTGGCTCTTCTTCAGTGCGATCACGGGGTCCGACGCCGCCAACATGGCAAAGTCGACCGCCGAGAGATCTCGAAGGGCCATGGTTCGCACCGATGTGGGAGCGTCGGCGATGGTCGTTCGCCAAGCCGAGCGAAAGTCTCGGTCCAGCACCTTCATCAGTTCGTCTCGCACCAGATCCGCGTTGACCTTGGGCGAGTCTGATGCGATCCAAATCAACGTCTTGTAGGGATCGAAATCGAAAGGCGGCGGTTCGACCGTTTCCGCCTCTGCCGCAACGTCAACAGCGGGTTCCGCGGCACCGGGGTCTTGAGCGAAGACGGGCGCGGTCATGCCGATCAGCAGCAGGCCGATGGTGCAAAATCGGCGGAGCGAAATCGTTGGGTTGAGTTTGCTAATAGATGAGGTCGCTTTGTCGCTCGAAAGCAATGGTTCAGCGGAGATTGAGAGTGGGGACTTCATTGGCTCAGCCTCCATTTTTCAGCGTTTTGATATAGCGACACGATGTCCGAACCCACGCCCAGCAGATCTCGGCTGTAGGCGTACGAGTCCACCAATTGCCACAGCGGAAGCACCGGAAGTTCGTGGTGAGCGATGGCATGCAGATCCAACAGTCGGTCGCGAGCATCACGCCAGTTTTTAGATTCTTCCAAACGACGCAGTCCGAGGCCGATCAGCTGATCGGTGCTGCCAGCCATGCCCTCCGGACCCAGCACACGTCGTGCATCGATGATGGGTTCCCAAACAGCCGCAGAAACGTAAGCGATGTCGGCGGCCCCTTCGTCGGGAAAGGCTCGTCCAACCGGCAGTTCCACCAATTCGATTTCCAGTCCGAGCAATTGCCACTGACTACGAATGGCCTCGCATGCGATTCGTGAAAGGTTCTCGGGTGGATACGCCAACCGAATGGGTTTGAGTTCCGGCACCTCTTCTTTTTTACGCGACGCTTCGGACTCCATCTGTTTCTGCGCCATCGTCATCAGCAACTTGGCCAGACGAGGCTCATAGTTCCGCGGGGCGATCGATTGATCATAGGCATAACCCAGTGGATCGTTGTCTTCCAAGCCTGCGGGGAAGGGGCCGGACAAGACTCGGCATCCGGGGACTTCCAAGCTTTCCAACAACTCCCCGTTCAGAATGTCTTCGCGATTCGTGCCGTAGACCAACGCGCGGCGGAACGTTTTGTCCGCCAAGTAAACGTGATCACTGCAGGGCACCAGCATGTGCACGCTGGGCAACGGATAGTTGACGACGCGAACGTCGCGATTCCTGGACAGACGCACTGCGTCGGCGGGAAACAGTTGGTCCAAGACATCGACTTCGCCTTGCAGCAATTTGCTGACACCATCAGCGGCCGATTCCGTTCGGATCTCGACGATTTCGCGTGGTTGCAGATCCGTTCGTGGTTTGCCCTTGAGGACATAGCGGACCACGTCACCCTCGACCACGTCGCGGCGGTAGTCACCGGTGGGTGATCCGGGTTCGCCACCGAACCATTCCCCGTCCACCGTGACCTGGATCAACGCCGACGGCAGCACATTGGGGCGACGCAGGATGCAATCGATTCGTTTGGGGCCGTCGAGCCCGATGGCTTGGACCGCCGCCGCCCACGGTGAGAAATAGTTGGGCGATTGAGGCTGCACACGATCGGCCAGAACATCCGCCAAGTAGAACCCGTCCACTTGATTCAGCGGCGGTTGCAACCGTTCGGGTTCCAGAAACATCGAGAACCGTTGACGATCAGGACTTTGTTCGGTGTCACCGAAAATGAACTCGTATTCGCCGCCTTCGGGGCCGGCACCCTGCATTTCAAATAGCACGCGATACAGCAATCGACCGGCACGACGTGCGGCCCAGTTGTCCAATCGAGTTGGATCCAACACCGTCGCGGTTTGAAGCACGCCAACGTTGACCAGCGGGTAGATTTGATCGACCTTGCGAACCAGTTCCGTACCGCCCTCAATGTCAGGTTTTAGGAAAATGCTCTCGCGAGAATACTTGCGAGCTTCTCGGTAATTCTTCTTCTCCAAAGCCGCCAACGCGAGGTCGCGTTTCTCTTCGGCCATGGCCAGGAATTCAGCATTCCACTTGCTAATCGAGGAGAGGTTCTGACCGCGGTATTCTTTCTCCAAACGGGCCAGCAATTGTTGCCCGAGCTCAAAGTTGCCGGCGGTGACCAATTGATCCATTAGCTGATCGGTAAGCGCGCCGATGGCTTTCAAAACCACCTGCGTCCGATACTCCGGTGCATAGCGGCGCAATTCCTCCAGCATCGCCAGCGACGCTCCGAATTCACGATTCTTCGCACGACGTCCCGCGTCACGCCACAGGAACTCGGTTCGCAATTGACGCAATCCGGGACGCGATGGGTAATCGCGAATCAGTACTGACAGAAACGGGTAGGCACCGACGAAGTCGCCTTCCTTGATACGTTCCGCCGTTTCGCGTTCCAGACGCTTTTCCCAGAAATCAATGTTCTCGATGTCTTTCCATTTGGCGATGAACTCTTGCTGCTCAATGCCAACAATGCTGAACTTCAACGTGCCCTTGGGAACGGGGTTCGGCATCTCTCGGTTGGGCAGTTCCATCAACCGAGTCTTGACCCAACCGCCACCCGATTCCTGGGTGAAGAAGATCAAATCGTGAGGTTCGTCCTGCAGCAGTTCCAAACCAGGGGATTCCGGGCGTCCTGAATCCGCATAGTTCAGCAATTGTGCGGACGCGGTCGGCATCATCGCGATCAGAACGACGAACAACGCCGATGCTTTCGCGGCAATCGTGGTGAGGACCAATCGGCTCACGTTTGGAAACCGTTGTGGATGCAAGGAAGTCTGGGAGTTCGAGAAAAGCAAACGCATGGATCAGGCGTCACCGGGAATGTTCGTGATGTAGACAACGCCTTCGGTACCGGGCACCAATAACTTGTTGCCAACCGGCAGTGGGCTGGCCGAAAGTGGTTGACCGAGTCGCGTCGTGCCGACTTCTTCGCCCGTGGCGGGATCGATCGAAGTCAGCCAGCCATCGCGGCCTGTCAAAACCCAGCGGCCACCGATCGAGACGACTTCGTCAACTGGTTTACCAGCTTCCGGCAAGGCTGTTTGGAACAGAGCTTCGCCGGTTGCCGAGAAAGCCCGGAGCACTTGGTCATCTGTGATCACCAATGCCACTTGGCCCGTTGCTTCTGACTCGGCTGTAACGGGACCCCAAACGATGCGGCCTTCCAGCACCTTTTTGAAGGATTGCTCCAAGCCGGTTTGGTCATGTCCGACCAAGAAGTCCGATGCGGGGCCGCTTGCCCCAGCGATGAAACTGGAATCGACCGCAGCGGCAGATCCCAAGAAGGGTGCCTCCAAGTCCACGCTGGATAATTCGCGAATTTGTTCGCCGACGCGAAGGCGGTAGAGCTTTTTGCGGCTGTCAGCGATCAACACTTGATCGGGGTCGGCGGTGCTCTTGACCGGATTGGTCCACTGAACCGTGGCGGTTGGATCACTGGCGGGTTGGAACGGGGCACCAATCACGCGACCGGTTTGCCAGTCCATCAACACGGCCCGCCCGGTGTCCAGCGGCAAGAACAAACCACCGCCACTGAAGGTCGCCACGCCAACGGGTTTGGGGCCTGTCAGTTGGAACGTCACCTTGCGAAGCTTTTCGCTGCGACGTGTGGGATCGTAGATCAACGCTTCGCCTTTTTGAGCTTGGTTGAGCAACACCCGTCGCGTGTCGTCCACTTCGATCGGGTTTTGGAAACTCATGGAGATCCCATTGGCACCTGGGTTCTCGATGGGACCTTGAGTGGATCCGCTCGCCAGTGATTCCGATGTCAGTTCAAACAAGGCTCCTTGGCTGGTCACAGCGTGAAAGCCACTTTCCGGAGCCGGCGTGATCATCGCGATGGGCGTGCCCACGTCCGTCCGCCAAAGTTCACGTCCGGTTTTGGGTTCCGCTGCGGTCACGCGAATGGCCGAGGTGCCCTTCAAAATTCGAGCGTGAACCAGGACATCGTCCAGCGACAACGGTTGGCCGATGAACGTGTCGCCTTCGTTCTTGCCCCAGTCATAGACGACTCGTCCCGTGTTGATTTGCAACTCGTAGCGACCGATGCGAGTGCCCGTGATCCACATTTGACTGCGGCCAACGGCCATGCGAGTCAGCGTGGGTTTGTCGTACGCCGCAACTTGTTGTGCGATCAACGAAACCTGTTCGTTTTCCGAGGTGGGTTCGATGTCGTACACGGCGACTTGCCCGCGGTCGGTCAAAACAATCAAGCGACGGTTTTGAATGATTGGCGGAACAACCACGTTGCCGGACAAGCGGAAAGGCGGTTGTGCCGGAGTGACTTTCTCACCCTTTTCGTCCACTTTCAAAACATGAACTTGAGCGTAGTCGCTGCCCGCGTTTTCGATCACGAACAGGTGACCCAAAAGCGAAACAGGAGCGACCGCGATGGTGCCTTCTTCGTGACCGAGGTAGAGACTCTCGATGCACTTTCCGTCGCGAGCGTTCAGCACGTACAGATTGCTGTGACCGCCGGGGATGTAAATGCGATTGAGCGTGTCATCCAAGCCCGCGGGGGTCGACAACTCCTGCGAGAGATCCGTCGACCATTTCACGTCGCCGGAATCCGAATCCATGGACACCAGGGTGCCGGAATGCAGAGTGACCAGCACCGAATCGCGACCGGCGACGGGTTCGGCAAAGCTTTCGCCGATGGCGGCTCGCCACTCGACTTCGCCGTCTTCCCCGCGACAACGGCGGATCTCATCGTTGGCCATGTCAGACAGCAACACCGCCATGCCGTCGTCCAAACGCAGTGGCGTGTAGTCTTCGCCCTGGCCCGTGTAGTCACGCCACAACAAACGGCCGTCGTCCACCGCGAATGCGAGGACCGATCCACCGGCACGCAGGAAGTAAACCTCTTCCCCGACGCCCGGGACCGAGTCGCCTTGGCGGGTGGTCAAAACGATCGAGCGAAGGGCTCCGTCGTCAGCCGGTTCGGTCGAGATCTTGGGTGTCTTGGCCGAGGGGCGAACCAACGTTTGTTGAATGTCGCTGGCTTGTTCGATCAAGGTCACCAATCGAGGATCGTTGACAAGTTCTGGGAAGTCACGCAGCAACGAAATCCGCTGGTCATACGCTTCCTTGGTGTTCTTGTTTTCCAAAGCCGTCTTCATCGCCGCTTCGGTCTCGTCCAAACGGACGTTGCGGTCGATCTCACGCCGAACGCGATTGCGGGCTTCGGTGATTTGCAGCAATCGACCTGACAGCGTGGTCTTCATTGTCGACAACATGTAATTGGGATTGTCGATCAATTCCTGTTGTTCATCCAGCCGTCCCAACAAACGACGTTTCTCTTCTGTTTCCTTGGCTTCTTGTGCTGCATTGGCGAGGTTCTCCGCCACATCGACGAGCAGTCCCGCCAAATTGCCGCGCTCATCATTCATCGCTTCCTCGTCGATGATCGTCGGCAGCTTTTCCTTGGCCATTTCCAGCCCCGCGACGGGGTCGGTCATTTGTTCGGCACGGAACAATTCGCACATCGTGATGCGCGTGCGTGCCAGCGACGAGTACTGGCTGCTTTCGCCGAACTGATCCAGGTAAGCGATGTAGGCGTCCTGAGCCGGTTGATAGCTTTGACTGTCGTATTGCTTGTTCGCCAAGGCGATGAATTCATCGGCGTTGCCTTTGGACAAAACGAACCAAAGGATGCCACCGGCGATGACTAAGAAACCGATGATGCCCAAGTAGCCATAGATCTTGAACGAATCCCAAGTCGACTTGGTTTCGGGTTTCTTGATTCGTGCTGAAGATGGGCGTGGACGAGCCGGTGCGCCTCCCATCGAATCGTCGATGGACTCCGCTTCGGCGACCACGGCAACTGGCTCGGCTTCGATGGCTTCGACTTCGACAGGATCGTCGCCAAACGCGTCTTCCACCTCGACAACGGCTTCGGCGACTTCATCGTCATCGATCAATTGGGCGGTCAGGTCTTCATCGCCCTCGACAACCTCCGCCGCTTCGGATTCATAGGTTTCACTTCGTAGCTCACCGATCAGTTTGGTGGCTTGAAAGCGGGTCAGTTGGCCGTTGTCGACCAACAGTTTGGCGACCGCTTCCGGCGTGACACGTGAACCACCTTGTGACAGTTGCTCCCGCAATGCCTCGATGATCTCTTGGTCCAAAAGACCGCGTCGTTCCAGTTGGTCGATCAGTTCGTTTGCAAGCATGTTGATGAGTTGAGATCCACCAGCAGTGGGCTGGCTGATTCGGTTGGTGGATAGAAGAGACGAGAGGCAAAAGAATCACAAACACTGAGGCGGGGAGAATTCAGCGTGCGATCAGAATTCGATGTGTGATCGAAGGGGCCTGACGCCAGCGGTCTCGAACGTGGAGACCAAGCGTCAGAAGAATCGGTGGCGAAGCGTGGATCAATCGAACCCATCCACTTCCGTGACCTGCAAGGCGGCGAACCCAGCGATGGTTCCCGCGTCCATGCCATCAACGAGGAATTGAAGTTTGGCGTTCTCATGCACCTTGATGTTCAGCTGCATGCCATCTCGGTTGTCGCCAACCGCTTCTTTCAACGCCGTGATCAGATTTTGCTTGCCGGGTGTTTCGCGTTCCCATTCTGTGGCAAGCACCAGGAAACCACCGTTCTCGTCGATTTCGAGTTCGATGGGGTCCTTTTCATCCTCGGGTTCGGGGTCTGTGTTACTACTCGGCAATTCTGATTGCTGACGAGGCATCTGGATGGATTTCTGCAACGAGAAACTGGCAGTGACCATGAAGAAGATCAGCAGCAGAAACGTCACGTCGACCATCGGTGTCATGTCCAATTCGCCGTCATCGCGTTTCTTGCGAGGCGGCATCTCGTCGTCGTCATCGTCGAGATCCAAAGCGGTGGGGGCGACCGCGGTAGCAGTCGGCGTCACATCGCCACCCACGGCTGCTTGAGCTTCGATTTGGGCGCCAGCGGCACCGACGATGCCGACTCCCATTGCGGAGGCCCCGACCAGCTCAGCGGTTGATGCTTCCTGCGGTTCGGGTTCAACCACGGCATCTAAAACTGGTTCGGCTTCCACTTCAATCGCTTCGGGTTCGACCGGTTCAGGCTCCGCCACCGCGAGAGGAATCGTGATCGGTGAATCGCAACCGGGGCAACGAATTTTCCGTCCACCCAGACGTTCGTTCACTCGACGTGATTCGCCGCAGGAAGGGCATTCAAATTGGATTGACATGGTTCTTCACTCAAAACCGAGACGAGTTACTGTTCTTTGACAGCGATGTAAGTGAATTCCAAATCTTGGAACGCATCGCCAACAATTTTTTGAACCCGGGTGACCTCCGACACCTTCACTTCGGCGTCGCCGAGCAGCATCACTTGGTTCTTGTTGGTTCCGATGGATTTCTCCAGCTCGCCGGTGAGGTACTCGACGATTTCGCTGGTGGCCGTTTCTTCGTCTTTGCTGAATTCAGTGCCGTCGTACCGACGCAAGATCGCGGGGGAATCGCCGCCGGCGGGTTCGATGAAGATCACCGCGGAATCCTTGGCCGAGATGGCCAAGCCGTTGGTGGCTTCGGGGATCTTGCCCGTTTGAGTCGGGTCCATCTTGGACGCCACCACAAAGAAGATCAGCAAGAGGAACGTGATGTCGATCATCGGTGTGATGTCCATCTCCTCCTCGGGCCGCTTCTTTCGCGGCAAGGCGGGTTCGTCATCGTCTTCGTCGTCAATGAATCCTTGACTCATGATCAAACTCCGGCGGTGACGGCTTCAGCGGTCGCTGGGGCAGCGGTTTGGGCTGGCGCGGTGCCTTGTGTTTTTGCCAAACCCGTTTTGAAAGCATCGAAGAAGCGTTGCAGACCCGAGCCAACCAAGTCTTCCATTTTCGCGATGCGGATCATCACGTTGGCAACCAACAGCATCAAAGGAATCGCGATGGCCAAACCGCTGGCCGTCGTGACCAGTGCGACCTGAATGTCACCTGCCAACGCGGATGGTTCGACTTGTTCGGCAGTGGCCAACGTCTTAAACGCACCCATCATCCCGAAAACCGTTCCGAACAGCCCGATCATGGGGGCACTTTTGATCACCGTGCTGACCCAGCTTAACCGGTATTCGATGTCGCTCATCACGTCCCGTTGGAATCGGTCCATCATGATTTGCTTGGCTCGTTTGAACCCTTCGGCTCGGTTCTCGACGGCCATGTCGATCATCTGCGGAATCGCTCGCGTGTCGCCGTCGCAGTATTCGTGAACCCCTTCGTAGTCACCGGCTCGAAGCATTTGTTCGACGTCGTCCATGAAGGCGTCTTGTTCTTCTTCGGTTTTAAACCGTTTCTGACCAACTCGGGTCCACACAATCACGATCTGATACAGGCCCCAAAGCGCGACGGCAGCCAACGCCGCATACGTCGAGTTGGAGATGATTTCGTACAGCGAAGTTTCGGCGAGCAACAACGTTTTTTCCTATGGTCAGTCTGAGAGAGTGGATTGGTTGTCAGAGTGAGACGATTGTTCGGTCGAGGTTGAAAGACGCGTTTGGAGAGGAGCGACGAGGAAGTCGAGTGGGCGGAGATCGGATCGTCCACGATCGATGGCGACGGCTGCTTCAGCGGATTCAGGTGCATCGCATGATAACTATCTGCGTAAAAGCCGCATCCGCATGCGTGTCCATTGTGGTCCGACTCACAAAAATTTCACGTCATTTGCCTTTGCGATATCGTTGTTCGACCACCTCGAATTGGTAGCCACTGCCGCTGGCGGTGCTCTGGAACACCGTTTTCGCGATGGACACCACGCTGGGATGCCCTTTTTCGCGAGCGTATTCGAGCTCGATGTGGGCGAGTTCGTTTTCGAGTTGTTCGGGTATGAATTTCAGCATTTGACGCCCGGTGACATTGATCCCGGCTTGAGTCAGCAGGGTTCGGTCAAACTGCATCAGTGGGCTGGGAGTGGTCCACATGAAGTACAGGCGTTTCTCGGATTCACTGTCGTTGGTGTGACGAGACTTGGGGCTACCCGCCAGGTTGTTGGCGTAGTCGACGCCCTGGACCGTTCCGCCGATGGCTCCCAGCTCGATGCCGTAGAAATCCAATTGGCTGGCGTAGGGTTTGATGCCTTTGGCCGAAAAGTTCAGCTGCCAACGTTCGAATCGCGGGATGATGTCTTCGCCTTCGCCTTCGGGACCCGGTGGACGACTGTCACCTTTGCCGGATCCGGCCGTGGTCGCGGTGGCGCTGGTGTTCATCGTGTCCAGGGCACCGGCCACGCTGCTGACCGCATCGGTGACGGCTTCGATGGTGTCCTGCAGGGTGGGTTCCATCAGCTCCTCGACTTCTTCCGCTCCCGGCGGTTCAAAGTCGCGTTCGAATCCCTCGGCGTTGTCAGCACGACCGGCCGCGTTTTCCTCGATCGGCGGGAAGGATTTGACTTTCTCTGGCATCCGCAGCGTCAACCAGACGATGAACAGCATCAACACAAAGGCGCCGATGAACAGGATCAACGCCATGAACAGCGAGGTGACGATGTCGAACTTGCTGGTCCGCAAACGCTCCCGCTCCGCCAACCGCTGCTGCTGAAGCTCGGTGAGCTCTTCGGAAGCTGCAGTTTTGTCGGATTGTTTTTCACTGACATTGCCAGCTGTTTCATCGATCTGTGGTTCGTCGATCACATCCAGATCGGAAGAAGCCATGGTCAACCTTGGAGCAATGGGCGAGGAAATCGCCGGGCGAGAAAAGTGTTTTGAAGAGGCCGATTGACGCCAGCACCCATCATAGCGTACTTTCCTTACTTGTCGCCGACGAACTTGTTTCTTTTGAAGCGAGCGATTGGCAACTATACTTGGCGAAATGCCGCAAATTCTTCGGTTAGATAGCTCAGTTGGTAGAGCACGGCCCTGAAAAGGCCGGTGTCGGCGGTTCGAGCCCGCCTCTAACCACTTTCTTCTTTTCATCGCCCGGTCTGTGGCCTCTCTTTCGGCGATGATTCGACCCCGGTCACGACTCGGTCGGTTTTGTATCGGTCGAGTCAGTATTGCGGGGCCTGCTGAGCTGGGTTCACTCCGGCAATGCTTTTCGCTTTGGCAATGTTCACTCCGGCAAACCGGCTCACCCATAGCTGTGATCCGCCCATATGCCGCCCCCGCTCGGGCAGCACTCGCTGAACAGTCTTTTGGCGGCTATCGCCAGTAACCGCTAGCTCTTGCCGCAGGCCTTCAGGTACGCCTGCAATTCCTCGCGGACCTTTGGAAACAGCAGGAACAGACCGATCATGTTGGGGAACACCATCGCGAAAATCATCGCGTCGGAGAACTCGATGACTGATCCGAGCGATGCCGCTGCACCGATCACAACCACGATGCAGAACAGCAGTTTGTAGCTCAGGTCAGCGGCTTGGCTGCGTCCGAACAGGTACTTCCAAGACTGCAGTCCGTAGTAAGACCACGAGATCATGGTCGAAAAAGCGAACAGGATGATCGCGATGGTCAGCAGGTAGCGGAACCCAGGAAGCACGCTATCAAAAGCGGCCGACGTCAGGTCGACGCCTCCCAGTCGAACGCCTTCCATCAGTACCGTGCCGGATTCGACTTGTCCCCATTCAAAGGCTCCGTCGGCGTTGAACAGCACGATCACAATCGCGGTCATCGTGCAGATCACAACGGTGTCGATGAAAGGTTCCAGCAGAGCAACGATGCCCTCGGATGCTGGATAGCGAGTCTTGACTGCCGAGTGAGCGATGGCGGCCGATCCGGCACCTGCTTCGTTGGAGAATGCCGCTCGGCGAAAACCTTGCACCATCACGCCAATCAAGCCGCCGATGCCGGCCTCCATCGTGAACGCACCTGAGATGACTTGTCCGATCGCCCACGGCACGCTTTGGATGTGCATCAAGATGATTCCCAACGCGGCGATGACGTACATCAGCGCCATCAGCGGAACGACTTTCTCGGTCACTTTCGCGATCCGCTTGATCCCGCCAATGATGACGATGGCCACCAAGGCCGCCATCACCAGGCCGATGATCGTTCCCGCGGCACCTGTGTCGGGCAAGCTGAGCAAGGACTTGATTTGCTGGGCGGCTTGGTTGGACTGGAAAGCATTGCCCCCGCCGAAGGAGCCGCCGATGCAAAAGATCGCAAACAACACGCCGAAGACTTTGCCGACCGGTGCCATGCCGCGTTCAGCCAAGCCTTTTTTGAGGTAGTACATCGGTCCGCCGTGCACGATCCCGTTCTCGTCGACGTCGCGGTACTTCACGCCCAGCGTGCACTCGACAAACTTGGTCGACATGCCGAGCAGACCGCAGACGATCATCCAGAAGGTTGCGCCGGGACCGCCGGTTGCGATGGCCACCGCCACGCCCGCGATGTTGCCCAGTCCAACCGTTCCGGAAACCGCGGTGGCGAGTGCTTGGAAGTGAGACACCTCGCCTTCTCCCTCGTCGCGGATGGTATCGACCAAGTCCCCATCGACCTCCATGACTTCGACACCCTTGGGGATGTCTTGCCCGGCCTTTTCAATGTCATCGTATTTGCCGCTAACGACTTCGATGGCCAAAGGAAACAGCCGAAGGTTGATGAACCCGAAGGCGAGCGTGAAGAACATCGCTCCACCGACGAGTAGCAGCAGTACAATTGGCAGTTCACCGGCGTAAGGCAGTTCGATGCCCCAAAAAACGAATCCGCCCCAGGTGTCGGCTACCGGACGAAACAAATCGTCGACTTGTTGATCGAATCCGATGGCCTCTGCAGTGGCCTCTTCGGTCGGATCCGCTGCCGTCGTCGCGGGTTCGGAAGTCTCGGTCACGATATCTTCCGAAGCCACTTCGTCTTGCCCGAATGCGGCACCTCCCCCCACAAATGCGATGGCGACCGACAGCGTCACGATTCTTAGCCAGCTAGAACGAGCGAGCTTTGACAACAACATGAAGACTCCTGTACGAAGGATGGTTGAGAACCAAAATGGTGGGGAGATGGGCCATAGGATAATGCATCCTTCGGTGATGCGTCGGGGGTTTGTCACCAGTGAACCGGCATGAATTCACCGAAAGCGGCTGAACTCGCAGAAAAGTAGGCTTACGTGACAAAACTTTGCATTCTGAACGTTGTTGGACTGACTCCAAAGCTGCTCCCGCACGCTCCGAATCTGTCTGCCTTGGGAAATCATCGGCCTTGGAGGAGTCCCGTGCCGGCGGTCACCTGTACCAGCCAAGCCACGATGTTGACCGGTATCTCACCCCGTGATCACGGCGTTGTTGGCAATGGTTGGCTGTACCGTGACACGCAAGAAGTCCGCTTTTGGCAGCAGTCACGAACATTGGTTCAGGGCGATGTGGTCTACGATCGCTATCAAACGGCCAAGATGTTTTGGTGGTTCAATCAAACCACTACCGCTGAGTTGGGGGCCACGCCTAAACCGCATTACGGTTGCGATGGCAGCAAAGAGTTTGACGTGCTGGATTGGACGGGGTGCCAGTTGACCGATCGGCTCGGCCCCTTTCCTTTCTTCGCGTTCTGGGGCCCAGCGGCTGGCATCGCATCGAGTCAATGGATCGCGGATGCGACGGCCATGGTGATGCGAGACAAGCAACCGCAGCTCACGCTTTGTTATTTGCCGCATTTGGATTACGACTACCAGCGTTTTTCGCACCAAGATCCAGCCCGCGTGGCCGAGGTGGACGCTGCCGCGGCCAAGGTCATCGCTGCCGCAGAAGAGATTGGTGCGAAGGTCGTCGTCGTCAGTGAATACGGATTGGTCCCGGTGGATACTCCGGTGGATATCAATCGCGTTCTCCGTCGTTCCGGCTGGTTGCAGGTTCGCAATGGTCCATTCGGTGAGATGTTGCTGCCCGGCGAAAGCCATGCGTTCGCGGTGGCGGATCACCAGTTGGCCCATGTTTATGTGCGTCAGTCGGAGTTGATAGCCGAGGTACGAAACACGCTGGAGCAAACACCAGGAATCGCGGCGGTGGTGGATCCCGGTGACATTCAGCTTGATCATCCTCGCAGCGGCGAGTTGATCGCATTGGCTGAGCCGAATGCGTGGTTCACGTACTACTACTGGCTCAGTGACGATCGTGCACCGGATTTTGCACGCACCGTCGATATCCACCGCAAGCCCGGCTATGACCCCTGTGAGTTGTTCATGACCAGCAAACTTCGCGCGGCAGCACGTCTGGCGCAGAAGAAAGCGGGGATGCGGTACAAGATGGACGTGATCCCGTTGGATTCCAACTTGGTTCGCGGTAGCCACGGGGTGTTGCCGGCGGATGACGAAGATGGACCGTTGATCTTGGGGCCGGGCGACTTGCCGGAGGACATGCAAGGTTTTCCGGCCTACGTTGAATCTATGTTGGGCAATCCCGGCTAACAGGGCTCCGGCCACACCGATCCGCTGGGGTGGTCAGCTCGCGGTGGCGGATTCGACTTCTTCTTTCGGATCACGAAGCGGGAAGTATTCCTCGACCACGGAGTGAAATTCTTCGAGCGTGGAAACTTTCGCGACGTGCGTTCGGAAGTAGCGGGCACCGTGTTTGCCTTGGGCGTAGCAGCAGGCGTACTTGCGCATCAGTACCGTGCCCTTTTCTTCGCCAAAGCGATCCACGACCAAGCCGTAGTGCTTGAGCATGACATCGCGTTGTTCCGCCAAGGTGGGTTCGGGGGGAACGGGGTCACCACGAAGTGCCGCGGCGGCTTGTGCGAAGAGCCACGGACGACCGAGGCAGGCGCGAGCGATCATCACGGCATCGACATCATATTGCTCAAACGCGGCAACCACTTTTTCGGCACTGTCGAGATCACCATTGCCGATCAGCGGGATGTTGCGGAGATGGGATTTGATTTCGCTGATGCGGTCCCAGTCCGCGTTGCCTCGAAACATGTCCGCGGCGGTTCGGCCGTGAACGGTGAGCGCGGCCGCACCGGCTTCTTCCACCACGTGGGCGATCTCGTTGCAATTGATATTGTCTCGATTGCACCCCAGCCGGATTTTTGCCGTTACGGGAGTGGGAGCACAGACTTCCACCAGCCGCGAAATGATGGCGTGCATGCGGTTGGGTTCGCGAAGCAGGTAACTGCCGCTGTGGGCCTTTTCGGTGACTTGCCGAACCGGGCATCCGAAGTTGATATCGACGACGCTGACGCGATATTCTTCCGCCAAACGCCTGCCCACCTTGGCCATGGTCTCGGGGTCGTTGTCCCAAATTTGAACCGCCAAAGGTCGTGGTTCTTCGGCCACCCCCCACAATCGGTCCGGGTGCTCGGCTTCGTTTTCGTCCAACCACACGAACCCGCGGGCGTTGACCATTTCGGTGGCCAGCAGCCCGGCGCCACCGAATTCACGTACAATGTGCCGGAACGCAGCATTGGTGAATCCCGCCATGGGTGCTTGCAAAATCGGCGGGTCAATGACCAAATCGCCAATCCGAAGCGGCGGAACCTTTCGCGAGATCTTGTGGGCGGTTGCGGAGGACTTGTCGTTCATTTCTGTCGCTGATCATGCAATGGTTCGTAACGTCTCACAGTCTATCGTCGACCAGTAAAATTGGCGAATCGCAGTTCCATGGTTTCCAGACCTCTTCGCGTCGGGTTGGTCGCGTGGCACGCGCTTCCGGCCATCGTGCCGACGGATGATTCCGGAGGCCTTGCTGGCGGACGCTCTCCAGGAAAGCCGAAGTACGGTGAATCGTTTGGAGGGTTGGAAACAGCAATCTGGACGTTGGCTCGGCACATGGCGAAGTTGCCTGGTATCGAGCCCGTTTGTTTTGTGGAGGCGACTGCTGCACGCAATGGCAGTCAGCCGTGGCCAAAGGAGGTGGACGGTGTCCGTTTGGCGATTCACGTCCAGCGTTTCAAAGCGATCCGACACGAAGTGGGGGAGTGCGTGGACTTCGGGGCTAAACGAATCAAGAGGTTTTCGCCGAAGCTTCTGTGGCAGCTCCCCCTTCTGATGGCGACGAGGCCGTTTCGCTCTCGCGATCCGGTCGATTCGTTGCCCGATCCACGACTTTTCGATCAAGCTGTCGATGCTTGGATCGCTTTTGGTGTGACGGCATCCAGCTCTCGCGTGGTTGCTACGGCGGACCGGGAACGCACGCCTTGTTTTGTGTGCATTCGGTCCAATGCGGGGCTTGAGGATGGTTTGTTGGGCGACGATGAATACAAGAATGAGTGCGGTGACACTGCGTCCGCTCGTCGGTACGCATTGTTGCAGGCTGATCACGTTGTCTGTCAAAGCCAATGGCAATTGGACCGTCTTCGCGAGGTGTTTCATCGTGATGGTTTACTTGCTCGCAATCCGATTGATTGCAGGGAGTGGCGTCCTCCTTGGAAGGTCGACGTGCCCGAGTCGTTAGCGGCCCCATTCGATGTGCTTTGGGTTGGGCGCTACGATGATTTTCACAAGCAACCAAAGCTTATGTTGGAGGCGGCGAAAAAGTTGCCTCATCGATCGATCAAGATGATCGTCAATCCGTTTGATCCACGAGTGGAGGCTGAGGTCCGGCAGTCGGTGCCGAGCAATGTGGAACTCATCGATCGAGTTCCCTTTGAGCAGATGCCAGCCGTATTTGGGGCCGCGCGGACGTTCGTTTCAACTGGCAGTCTTCGGCACGAGGGGTTCCCAAATGTGCTGCTACAAGCTGCCGCTTCTCACACTCCCATCGTATCGCTTTCCGATCACGACCAGTTTTTGCAGCGATCGGGCGCTGGCGTGACGAGCAGCGAATCGTTGGACGACTTGCCTCGCCTGATCGAGCAACAGATCACTGAGCCGACGGTGAGTTGGAGTCGCGTCGATGATTACCTGCAGCAGTTCCATCAGGCCGACGCGATCGCATCGCAGTTCGCCGTTTGGATTCAAACCGCGATCGAATCAAAACGCACGCCCGGTTAGAGCATGCAAGCCGTCGTCAGCTGGTTATTGCCAGTGACAAATCAATCATCCCGATCACAAATCAATCATCAACGAACAGGTGCTTGGGATTGACGGTGAGGTACCACTCTTTCCACGCTTTTTCGGCTTGGCGGAGTTCCACGTCCGTCGGTTTGTTTGGCATCCCAAATCCTTCAAACTTCCGGCTGATGAACCGAAGTCCATCGCGCGCGTAGCGTTGAACGGACGTATCCGGATCGCTCAATGCGAAGATCAATGCCGGAACCACTCGCATTTCATCGCTTTTGCCAAGGAGGCGGGCCGCCACGCGTCGAGCTTGATAGGACTGGCTGCCGCGGACCAGTCGTTCCAGTCGATCCAGCTGAGCTCGTCGCTCTTTCGGATCGGTCGCCAGTTGCATGTCTTCGGGAAGGGATTTGCCCTCGAGTGCCGAGTTGCCATCGTCCTCCAACGCCGACAACAAGTCGACCACCGATTGTCCAACCGGTTCACCTTTGATCTGTGCTCCTTCGCGACGAATTTTTGTTGTGTCTTTGGGAAGGCCTTGCCCGCCGGCGAGGCTTCCGGTGCTCGCTGCAGCGATCGATCTTTGGGTGCTTCGAATGAGGAATAGGATTGCGAAGCAAGTTCCAGCCACTGGTCCGGAATGGTCTGCGTCTTCCACTCCCCAGCCGCCTGTCTTGGGATCTTGGTAGCCCATCAGAGCTTCGACACCCTGGTTGTACCAGGAAGGGCTTTCGTCGGGTTTGTTTCCCAACGCGATCTCCTTGAAGCTTTCGTAACGCTCTTGGGTGTAGAGCTGATAGTAGTAGTAGTCTTTCGCTTTGCGTTTGTATTCGTTGCTCGCAAGATACTGATCAGATGCCTTGATGGCATTGAGGACTTTGTCATCGCTGACAGTGACACCTCTGCGTCGTTCAGCATTCTCGTCTGGAACGTAAAGTTTGATTGCCTTGGGTGCACCGGGGAAGGCTGACATGTCAGTCCGAGCGGCATCCCCCCACAAACGCAACGCATCGCCCGCGATCAGGATGCTGCTTCCGCCCGCGTAGGCCATTGCGGGATAGACATCGGTCTGACGCATATTCGGACGACCTTGGCCCGGGTCTTGGGCTTGGTAAGGCCATCCGCCGCTGGGGTCTTGGACACGGATCAGCCATTTGGCACAGGCGGCTACTCGTTTGTAGTCCAGTGGTATTCCCGCATGGTCCAGTGTCCAAATGGCGAGAACTCCATACTGCGTCTGCGAAATGTCACCAGTCTTGTGGCCGATGTAGCTGAAAGCTCCGTTGGGGTATTGCAGCTCGTAAAGAAAGCTTTGGAGCGTTTTGAGTTCCGATTTGTATTTCTCTTTGTCGACCTCCGCCAGCAGCATGACTGCGACGGCTGTGGAATACACTTCAAAGCTAATGCCCGGGGCATTGCGTTTTCCACTTCGAATCACGCCCACCATTGTTCTGGCAGCCGCAATTCCTTGCTGAACCACTGGAGCCGTGGGGTCGTGCTTGACTTTAAAATGGGTGTACGCGACCAGGGCACGCTCTCCCAATCCCCCAGCAAACCCGGCTGTTCCGTAGTGGTACTCTTGGGCGTCAGCGTTTTCGAGGTAGACCAAACCCCTGTCCACCATGCTGACGACCTTCGGGTCAAAGGGCGTGTACGCAGATGCCGATCGAGTTGGCAGGCTGTTAATGGCTGCGAAACTGACGAGTGCCCCAAAAAGGGTTCTGGCTATCATCGGGAGCCTTCGAGCGTATGGTGGTTGGCAGATGATCGGGCGAATTCGTTCTCGCTCATCGTTTGTTCGATCGAGGTTGCTGGAAGATTGCATAGCAGTCCCCCTCGGTGGGGTTGCGACTTCGGTGGGAACAAATCTGGTCGAAACGAAGGGCAATTTGTTTCGCGGCAACGAGACGCCGCGAAACAATTTCTTCAAACCGGTTGGATGAATTGGCAGATGAGGTTGGTGAAGAGACCGAGTGAGTTTCATCGGGTTACCAAGTATAACGTACACACACTGTTTTTCGCAACGAAAAGCGGCTGCTTCTCGTGGTGGACGGGCTCGATCAACCCTTCTGATCGACGTAATTGAAGTGGCTGGACGATTGGCGTCGTCGTTCCCAGTGAGCTCGGGCAATCGTCGCTCCGATCCAATTCGTCGTATTCGACAAGAAAGGAACTCGTGTTGTGCGAGATGAAGAAAGTGACGGTTCGAACCCTTCTTTTCCTTGGATTTCTGCTTCCGTTGCCGGGCTAGCGATTTTTTCTGGCTTGTTATCCTTCGTTCCGGACGAGTGGGCGACGAAGGTGATTGCTATTGGTGACGGGCAGACGGCAAGCTTGTTGGCGGCCAAACTGCAGCCACTGCTCATCCCAATTTGCTTGTTGGGAGGCGGCGTCGCCGTAGTTCTGTGGTCGCTGCGATCGAGTGCTGAGCGGTTCTATTGGCGGCGATTGCATGATTGGCTGAGCCAGACAATCGAGGTTCCGACTTCGGCGAGCCTGTCATCTGCTCGATGGACGTGGTCGGAGCATTTGAATTGGGCGTCGTCGGCTGTTGTCGCGGTGTTGCTTTACGACTGGAGGACTTTGTTCTGGGGATTCTTTGAGAGCGACGACTACACGATGGTTGAAGTGGCCCGGGATGGAGAGTTTCCAATTTCGTTGTTGTCAACTCACAATGACCACGTGCTCCCATTGCTGCGTTTGGAGTACTCCGTTTTCTACGAATCGTTCGCGGGGGAACCGTTCGCATACAACTTGGGGGTCCTCCTTTCGTTTGTGATGATGCTCTACTCAGGTTGCATTCTGCTTCGTGTTTGCGGACTCAATCGAATCTGCACATTCTCGTTCCTGTTCTTGTGCATCAATTGGTCTCTGTGGGGTGAATTCACGGCAGGGTCTTACATCCTGCAAAAATACATGCAGATCACGACCTGTGGCCTACTAGCGTGTTGGGCTTGGGTTCGTTGGGGAATGACAAGGCGGAAACGGTACTTCCTAGGTAGCGTCGGTGCGGTAGCGGTGGCTTGTTTCATGAATCCGAGTGGGTATTGGGTGCCATGCGCTGCGATTGTCTTTGGATTGTCTCGATTGCTTTCTCAGCAAGGTACAGAAGCAGTGAAGGAGGTGGTAAATGAAGGTGCTCCGTACGTATTGTCTGTCGTTGCTGTAGTGACGATTTCGGTGCTCCTCTACACGTACGCCTATTCGCTTCCTGGTAACCAAGAGTTCATGACTTTGACGGATGACCCGCTCACAGCTTCAGGGTTTGTTCTGCAGTTCTGGTTGTTCGTGTCAACTTTGATTGCAACCGTGTTTTTCCCCTTGCCGCATCACTTTGACAAAGTCGGATTGTTGGTGCCCTTCCTCGTTTCGGTTGCAGTTGTCGCTGGCATTACGTTGAACTGTTGTGTTCGTGGATTGTCAAGAGAACTGAAGGCGACAGCTCTGGCCATGGGCATGATTGTCTTAGGAATCTCAGCCATGGTTTGTTTGGGGCGACCCATGCCGGGTATCCACTACATCGTTGCGGCGAAGTATCTCGGCCCCGCCTATGTTTGGTTTTGTTTGGTCGTTGCACTTGGTTTGCAAGGGTTCTGGAACAGAACTGCTGCTCGCGAGCGATCTTATTGGCTAACAACGCAAATGATCGTTTGCATTCTTGCGGTTGCACTGCTTGGACACGGGGTTGTGGAGTTGGGGGCGCGAGCCGATCTGCCGTTTTTGGATCGTGACGTCTGCCGAAACAGCAAGCTCCGTGAGCAGATTCGAGAACGGCTTGCGATCGCAAGATTGCGTACTGACGTTGTTTCTGAGTTGGAAAGGTCGACGGAAGGACATCTTTATCTACCCGATCTAACGGGTGACGCGATCGCTGATGTGCTTCCAGAATTGGCATTTCCTTGGGGAGAGAAGCCATCACTGGGAATGTTGATGCCAATGTTAGAATCCAGTCCAAGAAGCGTCACTTGCCTACCGCTGGAGGCGGAATCTGGCGATGAGGACGCAATTCATTCGGTTGCACTCGCGAGCGAGGTGTCGCCATCATTCTTTGAAAAGCTGGGAACAAACGAATTGTTGCGGCGGATTGCATTCGCACCGGTTGCGCTTCACGCAAACACATTTGATGAGCAGGGCGAACAAAAAATCGAGCGGAAGGTGGGCAACGACGGAAACCGGTTGTATCAACCACTCATGATCGACGACGCGAATGGGGTGACGAAACTCTCGCTGGCGAATGGCTCATGGCAGCCTTCTCGTTACGCACATCTTCGACTCAAGTTGAATCGACCGAGCAATGAAACGCCGATTATGAAGGTGCGGGGTGATTTCGACACAATGGTGTCGCACCCGATCGTGATCCAACAAGATTCTGAATCGGAGATTGCTTTGGATTTGGCTCAATTGTTCGAATATAGCTGCAGTGGCAAGGTTGAGTCTCTTGAATTGTCACTCGAGCAATCAAACGCCCCGTTTGTTGAAGAGGCTTCGCTGAGATGAACGATGACGTTCCTGCGGAGCAACGGTCTTGGCCGCGACGTATTCTGAATCGATTGGAGGTGGACCGCGCGACGTTCTATGCCGTCGCAACACGCTACTGGCAATTCCTTTCCGGGCCTGTGACGCTCTGGTTGGTGGTTCAGTTCTTCTCGCCGGAGATCCAAGGGTTCTATATGACATTTTGGTCTGTGATCGGGCTACAGATGTTCTTTGAACTAGCATTTCCGCAGACGATCGTGACGATGACCAGTCATTTATGGAGCGATTTGGACCTGGATGAACACCGGCGTTTGATTGGTGAGAAGGATGCTGTCTCCCGCTTGACTCATTTGATACGCATTTCGGTGTTGGTTCAGGTGGCTCTCGCCGCGTCATTTGCAATTCTGGCGAGTGCATTTGGGCTATGGTTTTTCTCTGATGATCCGGCTGCCGATGTGATCAATTGGAGGTTGCCTTGGTTAACATTGGTTGGTCTCTCGTCAATCGCGTTCGCACTGATTCCCTTCCTGGCAGTGCTAGAGGGGTGCGGTCAAGTTCGCGAGATTCACAAGCTGAATTTGCTGCGAGGGGTTGCGGGAAGTGCGTTTGTTTGGCTTGCAATTCCTCTTGGAGCTGAGCTCTGGGTCCCAGCGATTGCGACGGCGGTTCGTTTAGTTTGTGAGGTTGGTTGGCTGTTGGGTAAGTTTCCGCGTTTCTTCTATGCGTTTACAAAATCACCAATGCACGCGAAGGTTGCTTGGCGGCAGGAGATATGGCCGTTTCAGTCCAAAATGATGGTGAAAGGATTTTTTCACTATTTCAATGCAGATGTGATGCTTCCGATTCTCTTTCGGTATCAAGATTCGGTTGCTGCTGGGCAGTTCGGGATGACCTGGAACATTGTGCAGTCGATTCGCATGGCCTGTTCATCGTGGGTCCGAACGAGGGTTCCGCATTTTGGGGTTTTGATCGCTAGGAAAGAGTACGCTGAGCTTGACCGGATTTTTTTTCGAGTCGGCAAGATTGCTTTAGCGTTGATGTTCATTCTTGGAGCGATCTTTTTGCTCGGAGTGTTCGGTTTGGGTTACTTCGATTGTCGGTATGCCCATCGGTTTCTGTCTGCAGAACCAACTGCCCTGCTGATCATTGGGTTGTGGATGGCGCTGGTTTTTGAATTTCAGTGGCTCTATCTGCATGCGCACGGAAAATCACCGTATTTGATTCTGAATTTGATCGGCTGTTGTCTTAGCGGTCTTTTGTTTTGGTGGAGCGGGTTTCAATATGGCGTGATGGGCATGAGTGTTGCTTTCTTGTTCATGCAAGGAGTTGTTTACTTGCCCCTCTCAACCGTCGGATGGATCCATCTCCGGAAGCAATGGCACGAGCAGGCAGCCGAACATCCATGATCGACGTGTGCTTGGCAATCTGTACTCCGTTGTGATTCGTGCTGGTGCATTGTTGATGTTCGTGCGATGGTTGCGTCCCGAAAGCTCAGCTCATTTACATCTGGGTTGGCGAAGTTTGCTGTGGGGGCAGTTGCTCGCAATTGCAGTATTGATGACGCTTGGCCGGCAAACCCACGGGTTGTTCTTGGTGCCATTGGGAAACGAAGCGGTGATACACATCGCCGCTTGGCGAGTCATTCAAGCTTCTTCACCGCTGCTGCTCCTATATGTTCTTGGCATTTTGTCGCGAAGCAAGTTCTGGGTGGTGCCGTGTATGACTGCTTGGTGGTACCTGATCTTGTTGGATTTGGTGGTGTATCGGTGGGCGGCGATGCATGTGCTGTCGGGCGATTTCTTCAATTTGGTTCGAGAGCGTACGCTCGGGCTGTTGCCGTATCTGACTTTCGCGATGGTCTTGCGGTTCGTTGTTGCGATCTCTCTGATCGCGTTGGCGACTTGGTTGGGTTTGACGCTGGCGGATCGAACGGCGAAGTGGCTGTGTCGTCGGCAACACCGTTTCAGTTTGATGGGAGCTTCCGTTGCGTGGGCTATGGCGGTGCTGTTGTTGGCTGCGCCAGCGTGTTGGAATTGGCCCAGCACGTTGGCTGCGATGCACGCGGAACCTTCGCGACATCCGTTTTGCGTTTTCGGATGTTTTGATCCGCGGTCGTCCGTCGTTGCGGAGGAATTCGTCGAGGGAGAGTTGCCGTTGGTGCTTCGCGAATCTGCTGTGCAGCGGCGAGCCCAGGCGATGCGTTTCAACGTTGCGTCCGCTGTTGGGACATCGGGAGTGGAGACTTCGTCGGCGGATGTGTTGTTGGTTGTGGTGGAGTCTCTGCGGCCGGAGGTGGTCGATGCGGAAGTGATGCCGAACTTGCACACGGCGGCGGAGCGTGGAGTTTGGTTGAGGAATCACTTTTCTGGCGGGAACGCCAGTTCGCTGGGGCTGTTTTCGTTGGTGAACGGGCTGGATGCGATCTGGTTCTATCGAGCGGATGTCCGGTTCGCTCCTGCGATGAATCGGTTGTTCCATCAAGCCGGCTATGAGTGCGGATTCTTTGGTGCCGCGGAAGATTGGGCGGCCTTTCAAATGGATGCGTTCATTCGCGAGGAGGTTTATGACGCCTTCAACATCAGTCCCTTCGAAGGTTTGCGTTCGGATCAGGAAGCAATCCAGGCCTGTCGATCGTTCTTGGCAAAATCTGAAAATCGCGGGCCGCGGCTGGCTGTGCTCTATCTGTACGCGACTCACGCTCCTTTTGAGGTGGATTTGTCCGTCACACAAGATGAACCGGCCGCATCGCGTCACTACCCGCTCCCGTTTGGACCGAATCATCGACCAGCGGTTTGGAATCGCTATCGCAATGCGGCTCGAAGCGTGGATCGCATTCTGGCTCCGCTGTTGCAACGGCAAGACTGCATCGTTGCCGTCGTTGGGGATCACGGCGAATCGTTTTTGGACGACGGAACGATTGGCCATGGGACTCGATTGTCTGCGGTTCAAACGCAAACGCCAGCGATCATTGTTGGGCCGGATGTGGTACCCAAAACGGTCGCGGCAACGACGAGCCACGCCGATTTGTTACCGACGTTGTTATCGTTGTGCGACGTCTCGGTGAGTGATTCTGGTTGCTTTGATGGGCGCGACCTAACGGACGCGAAAATTCGCCCACGTGTGATCGCGGTTGCCGACTACCTTCGCGAGCAAGCTCTGCTCGTTCCGAGCGAAGAAGCCGCAGATCGGCGGTTCCTCGGTTTGCAAGTGGAGATTTCGTTGGTTGAGCCTCGGTTGCGGATCTTGGGGCCGCGAGGCGAAGTCGGAAACGTAGCCAATCCGGAAGTTACCTCTCCGCTGCGGCTTCCTGGCATGGCTCATGACTATCTGCAGCAATCGTTCCCAGAATAGTCGCGCTTTCAAGATGCCGTGGGGCCACCGATGAACGCGACGGATCACGTCGTCAATCGAACGCGATATCTTTCCTAGCTAGCGTAGGCCGCATATCTTCTCTGTGTGCCGTATTGTTTCGCTTGCTAGTTCGGTCCCCCATCAAAGCACCGAGAATGAAAATCCGTTCTTTCCGAAGGCGTCGAGAACTGAGAACGAGATCGTCTGCTGCCCGAGGATGGCGGCGATTGCTGCTGGAATCGTTGGAAAGTCGGCGGTTGTTGGCGGTCGCGTCGGACTTGGTGACAATTCGGGGCCAAGTGACCGACAGCTTCCTTGGAGGCGATTTCGAAGACGTTGCGTTGGATCTGTATCGAGACGACGGCGATGGAGTTTTCGAGCCCAACGCGGGTGACGTCGAAGTCAACATGGCGGTCACGGATGCCAGCGGCAATTATCAGTTCACGGGAGTGACCGAAGGTTCTTATTTCGTATTGCAGCCTGCACAAATGAATGCGGGACGTTCTCTGCAGCAACAGTTGTCGCCGCTGATCACGGTGACCGCGTCGCAGGTTGCTGGGCAAACGTTTCAAACCATCGATTCGTTTCAAACGACTCAAAGCGTGGAGGACACCGCGACTGATTCGACTCCAGTCACCTCGACTCAGGCGGCTGCGGAGGCGATTGGTGGTTCTCGTGATTTGATCGTCAACAAGACGCAAGGTGGCACCAACGACATCGGCACGATCGCGATTGGTGTCAATCAAGCGGTCTCGCCAAACTTGCTGAGCTTTGATGCCAACGGATTTGCGGACGGCAGTCGCCGTGTGATTTGGGACGGTGGCGGGGACGACGCGGGAACGATCAACGACGATGGATTGGGGGCGATCGATCTGACCAGTGCTGGTTCCGCATCGGGATTTCGATTTGTGATCGGTTCAGTCACGAGCGGTACCGCGGTCATCCGCTTGTACAGCGATGATGGTGATGCGGGAACGCAATCGCGGGTCAGCCAAGCCACATTGACCATTCCTGCGTTGCCGACCCAACCCACCTCCATCGAATACATCCCGTTCACCGATTTCCAGGTGGTCAGTGGCGGCGGTGCGGACCTGACTCAGATCGGTGCGATTGAGCTCGACGTCAGTGGTGGACCTGATTACGACGCGATCGCTGATTTGCTGGGGACCGTCGGTCCCAACATCATCGTTCAGAATTTTGACAACGCCGGTGATGCCGATTTGGAATTGACCAAGACGTTGGTCACGACCAATCCGAACGTGAATCAAAATGTTTCCTTCGATGTTGTGGTGACCAACAATGGTCCGGATCCAGCAACGGGAATTGAGGTCACCGACCGCATCCCTGATGGGATCACGGGTGTGACTGGGACCACATCCAATGGCACGTTCACTCCAGGAACTGGAATTTGGACCATTCCTAATTTGGCGGTTGGGGCATCAGCGACTTTGCGAGTGACCGGCCAATTGACCAGTTTGGATCCGCAAACCAACGTTGCTGAAATCACGGCGTCGGAGCAGCGCGACGATGACAGTCCTCGCAACAACGACGTGTTGGCCGACGATGATCAAGACTCGGCGGTGGTCACGGCGACGCGGGTTGATTTGCAACTCGACAAAGCGGTTTCCAATGTGGCACCCAATGTCGGGGATGAAGTCACGTTCACGTTGACCTTGCAAAACACCTCGTTGGATGCGTCGACCGATGCGACGTTGAGCACGGCGACGGGGATCCTGGTGGAGGATCGTTTGCCAACGGGCATGACGCTGGTCAGCCACAACGCCAGCTCGGGAACGACGTTCAATACCGCGACACGTCGTTGGTCGATCGCATCGTTGGACGTGGGCTCGCAAGCGACATTGCAAATTGTGGCTCGCGTGAATCAAGCGGGCGAGTTCACCAACGTGGCGGAAGTCTTGGCGGCGGCTCAGTTCGACCGCGACAGCACCCCGATGAACGACTTGATCGATGAAGACGATCAAGATCAGGTAACGATCGTCACACCCACGGCAGATTTGTCGTTGACCAAAACGTCGTCGACGGACACACCCACGGTGGGCGAGACAATCACATTCACCATCCGTGTCGACAACGACGGTCCGGACGACGCGACGGGCGTGCAAGTTCGCGACGTATTGCCAGCCGGATTCACTTACGTGACCAACTCGGCCACGTCGGGGAACTACGATCAAACCACGGGAGTCTGGACGGTGGGGGATGTCGATGCGCCGTCCGCGGTCAATCCGATTCCCGTGATGCCGACGTTGCAGATCGTGGCGACGGTTGACAGCTTGGGGGCGAAGACGAACACAGCGACCATCATCGCCTCGGATCAAGCGGATCCGGACAGCACACCCGATGGTGGATTGGCAGACGAGGACGACACGGCTTCGGTTGTGATCACACCCAACGCCATTGACTTGCAACTGACCAAAGCCGTTTCGATATCCAACCCCGCACCGGGCGACAGCATCGTTTACACGGTGACGCTGTCCAACGCGGATTCGACGACGTCCGTTCCGATCACGACCGCCACCAATGTGCAAGTAACCGATGTGTTGCCCGACGGACTAATCCTACAAGACTTCGAAACCAGTTCGGGAACCTACGTCAGCAGCACGGGCATTTGGTCGATCGATTCGTTGGCGGAAGGCGGCAGTGAGACGCTGACTTTGACGGCGGTCTTAGATCCGTCGCGAACCGACTTGTTGGCCACGATCACCAACACCGCGGAAGTCACTCAAGCCGCGCAGTTCGATCCTGATAGCTCCCCGGACAATCAGGATGCGTCGGAAGATGACCAAGCCTCCATCGCGATTCTTCCCGCTCGCGCGGATTTGTCGTTGACCAAAACAGTGGATCGGTTGAACGCGGATGTGGGCGAAAATGTGACCTTCACCATCACAGCGCGGCATGACGGCGGCGATGATTCGGGGCAGTTCGTCGTGTCGGATGTGCTGCCGGCCGGGCTACAATTTGTCGAGGCCACGGAGTCCATTGGAACCTACGACGAGACGACCGGGCGATGGACCATTCCCGGTTTGGATTCCTCGACGGGAACGGCAACACCTTCCTTGGCAACGCTAGAAATCGTTGCCACCACCCTGATTCGCGGAACGATCACCAACGCGGCTGAAATCATTCAAGCGACGTTACCCGATCCGGACAGCACACCCGGCAACGGTCAGCTCGCAGAAGACGACCACGCCGAGGTGAGCTTGCAAGCCGAGCAGATTGATTTGGCTCTGTTCAAAAACGTCGACAACGCGACGCCACGGTTGGGCGAAACGTTGCAGTACGAATTGGTGATCCGCAACGATGGTTTGGATGATGCCACCGGAGTGATTGTCCAGGAGAACCTCCCCGCTGGTTTGACGTTCGTCAACGCGACGGCAAGCGATGGAAGTTTCAGTGGCAGTAGCGGCTTGTGGACGATTGGCAATTTGGCTGCTTCCGAGTCCGCAACGCTCACGATCAATGTTCAGGTCAACAACAACGTTACCGCTGATCTGCCGAACATCATCAATCGAGCCGAAGTCATCGCGGCTGACCAGGTGGATTTGGACAGCACGCCAGACAACAACGAAGCAAGCGAAGACGATCAAGCGAGCGTGACGGCTCGAGTCGAGTTCATCGACTTGTCGTTGTCGAAATCCGTTGACAACCCGGCACCCAATGTGGGTGACCAAGTCGCCTTCACAGTCACCGTGACCAATGATGGCGACACGGCAACTTCTCGCGACACGGCGACCAACGTGGTGGTGCAGGATCTCTTGCCGACCGGATTCACGCTGGTCTCCAGCCTGCTGACCGATGGTCTGTACGATTCGACCTCGGGGGAATGGGCCATTGATGCGTTGGCCGACGACGCCTCCGCGACACTGACGTTGATCGCCACGGTGGATCAACGCGGCACCTTGGTCAATCGAGCTGAGGTGGTGAGCGTCGATCAAGACGACGTGGATTCAACGCCGAACAACAATGCCGCCGCGGAAGACGATCTGGCCACTGCGAGCATCACAACGCCAGTGATCGATCTTTCGTTGACACAGACGGTGGCTCCCGAACATCCGGCGATTGGTGGTGAGGTCACATTCACATTGTCGTTGCAAAACAGCGGCCCTGATGACGCGACGGGCGTCGTCGTTCGAGACACCTTGCCCGACGGATTCACATTCACATCGTCATCTCCCGCGGGTGATTTCAACTCGTCGACCGGTTTGTGGACGGTTGGTGATTTGGCTGCCGGACAGACGGTGACGCTCGATATCATCGGCACCATCGGTGACGTCGAGGAACTCATCAACCGTGCGGAAGTGATTGCGGCGGATCAAGCGGATTCGGACAGCACGCCTGACAGTGGGCTGGACGATGGCGAAGATGACACGGCGTCGGCCATTGCAACTTTGGCCAATGCCGACCTGTCGGTGACAAAAACCGTCGACGATGCGACGCCGAACTTTGGTGATTCGGTCACGTTCACGGTCACGATTGCCAACAGTGGCCCTGATCCGGCGACCGGAATCCAGCTTCGGGACTACCTTCCCGCTGGATTCACTTTGGCAGATCAAAGCGTCAGTGTCGGCACGTTCTCCGCCGCGACTGAGATCTGGATGATCGATGAGTTGGCGGTTGGGCAAAGCGAAACCTTGACGCTCACGGGAACGGTCAATTCCGAGGCGACGTTGTCCAACGTGGCCGAGATCATCGCCAGTGACCAACGTGACCCCGATAGCACGCCCGGCAATGGCGAGACCGATCCAGTCGAGGACGATCGTGCCGCGGTGGATGTGCAGGCTCAATTGATTGATCTGGCATTATCAAAAACCGTCGATGGCGACCGATTTGATCTTGGCGATTCGGTGGAGTTTGAACTGACGGTTTCCAATACGGGGCCATCCACCGCAACCAATGTTCAGGTCGCGGATGCATTGCCCGCGGGTTTGATCTTTGATTCGTCATCGACGGCCAACGGCGGCTACAACCCTCAATCCGGAACATGGACGATTCCAAGCATCCCCAGCAACGAATCCGTGACGTTGACGCTAAATGCCACGGTCAACCGCGATGCGATCACGGACGAAATCTTGCGGGATGGCATTTTGAATTTTGCGGAAGTGACCTCAGCCGATCAGCCGGATCGCAACAGCACCTTCGGCAATGGCGACGTCAACGAAGACGATGCCGATTCCGCACTGTTGATGATTGCCCGTGCCGATCTTTCATTGACGAAAAGCGTGGATACATCAAATCCCGATCGAGGTGACACGATTCAGTACTTGATCACTCTGACCAACGCCAACAATGACGCGGCAACCAACGTGGTCCTCAGAGATCTGTTGCCGAGTTCGGTGCAGTTTGTGGATGCGATCGCTTCGCAAGGAAACTTCGATCCTCAAACCGGACTTTGGACGGTGTCGCAGCTTGATAGCGGCCAGTCCGCAACACTACGAATCAATGCGACGGTTCAAGCATCGGGAACTGTCGACAACGTGGCGGAGATCATCGCGTCGGACCAGATTGATCCGGACAGCACTCCGAACAATGCAAACGCCGATGAAGATGATCTCGCCTCCGTGAGCATCACGCCTCGCGTGGTCGACATCAGCGTCAGTGCATCGGTCGACAACGAAGAACCCGAGTTGGATGAGACGATCACCATCACGTTGACCGCCGCCAATGCCAGTGGCGTTTCGGATGCGACCGGTGTGGTGATCGAATCCAGTTTGCCGGATGGATTGACGTTGATTCCGCCGGCCTCGCCTCAGCAAGGAACCTACGATCCGGCCACTGGTTTGTGGAATGTGGGGGCACTCGGTGCCGGCGAAAGTGTGCAGCTCACCCTGACCGCGCGCGTCGACACACGCGGGCTGAAGACGCTGAACGCGGAGGTGGTCCAAACCGATCAATTCGATTTGGATAGCGTTCCAGACAACGGTGATTTGACCGAGGATGACCAAACGCAGTTGGAAATCCGGGCCCCACGTGTCCTATCGAAGCGATTGTTTCTGTCTCGCTGAGGCAATGCCGCAACCTGAGCAACTGGAACAACCGCCGCCGCAGCCACTGGCCTCGGCGGTGCCGCATCCAGGGCCACAACCGGTTTGCATCAGGTCGCTCAGTTCGATGCTCTTGACTTCCGCTTCGTAGCGGCGAACGATCGCATCGGTCAGTTCGCGTCCCAGTGCATCGGGCTCGCCTAAAAAGTGCAGCACCAACGTTCCACCGTCAAAAAGCTGGTCCACATCCAACAAGACCGCGGTGGATTCGCTCTCGGACAAAATGGATTGGCATTCGCGAACGGCGCGAACCTTGTGCCGTTGCAGTCGCTCGATCAGAAGATCATCGTTGGGCGTGGTGGGCCGCAGGACCTCCAGCGACGTTGGTGGGGTGTCGTCGCAGGTCGAAAGGATCTCGGCGAGTTCCACCCCTCGCGGCGTCCGCACCAGAACACGACGTCCACGCTGAATCGCACGTGAAGACCGTGCCGCGAAGACATCGCCTGCGAAACCGATTCGGACATGGTGCGTTATCATGACGGCCAGTTTAGTCTTCGGGATTGTCAGCGTCCTCCCCAATCGTTCCTCCATCGCAAGGAAGCCCATTGAGTCACCGTCGCATTCTTCACGCCGCCGACATTCACTTGGACAGCCCGCTGCAAAAACTCGACGCTTACGAAGATGCCCCGGTCGACGAAATTCGCGAGGCGTCGCGTCGAGCTCTGCAGAACATGACGCGGGTCGCGATCGAAGAACAAGTCGATTTGGTGGTCATCGCGGGTGACCTCTACGACGGGGATTGGCCCGATCAAAACACCGGATTGTTCTTCGTCGCGCAAGCCACCCGGCTGATTCGCGAAGGGATTCATGTCGCCGTCATTCGTGGCAACCACGATGCCGCGAATAAGATGACGTCGAATTTGCCGTTGCCGAAGAATCCCGATGGCTCGGAAATTCTGCTGAGTGAAAAAAAGGTGGATCAGCGCATTTTGGAGGACCTTGGCATCGCCATTCACGGACGCTCCTACGCCAAGCGAGCCGAAACCGGTGACATGGCGGGAGAGTACCCCCAACCGATTGGCGGTCTGTTCAACTTGGCATTGCTGCATACCGGACTGTCAGGCTTGGAAGGCCACGATCCCTACGCTCCCTGCTCACCTCAGCAGTTGGCGGACAAGGGTTACGACTACTGGGCATTGGGACACATTCACCAGCGAGGCGAGCACCAAATCGATGGGGCGGCTCCCGTGGTCTTCAGCGGCAATGTCCAGGGAAGACACATTCGCGAATCGGGGCCGAAAGGCTGCATCCTGGTCGACATCGATGATCGCAATCAAACGACGCGGCGGTTTGTGCCATTGGATGTGGTTCGATTTGAATCGTTCGAGGCCAACGCGTCTGATTGGAGCCACACCGACGAATTAATGGATGCTTACGAAGACTGGCTCAGCGAGCAACTCACGCAGGTGGATGATCGCTTGTTGGTCACGCGAGTGGTGTTGTCCGGCGATAGCTCGCTGCATCATCAATGGATGCGTGAACAAGCCAACTTAGAAGCTGGTTTACGAGCCGCCTCGGTGACACATGGTCACGGTCAAGTTTGGTTGGAAAGGCTGAAGGTTCGAACCACCGCGGAGCGGTCGAAAGCCTCAGCCGAGCGGTCGCAAGCCTTCGCGGAGCAGCCCCAATCCACGGTGTCGTCGACGGAATCGCCGAGCGATGGGCCGCTTCAGAGCATTTTGGCTGTGGTGGAACAACTCAAAACCGAAGGCGGCGACCTGGAATGGATGAACGATGAGATTTCACCCCTGTTGAAAAAGTTACCGGTGGAATTCAGTGGCGATCAATCGCTGGTTCGGTTGGACGACCAAAATGAACGACACGAATGGATCGACGCGGCCACGGCGGAGTTGATGGCACGATTGCAAGGAGGTGAGCGATGATCATCGAACGTTTGGACTTGATTGCATTTGGGCATCTGACCAATCGCAGTCTGGATCTTTCCGCAGGGCCCCATCGATTTCATTTGGTGGTGGGCGCCAACGAATCGGGCAAGTCGACCAGTTTGCGGGCCATCGCTTCGTGGCTGTTTGGGATGAAGAATCATGCCAGCAGCCATGACTTCTTGCATCCAGGCACCAAGCTTCGTGTCGGAGGCCGATTGGTCAAGCATCCGGGCGAAGCAAACGAGATCGCCTTGGATTGCATTCGACGCAAAGGCGTGAAAGGCAGCTTGCGAGGACCGGATGACAAAGCGGTGATCGAGGAGACCGAACTGCAGAGCATGTTGGGCGGGATCGATGAAGCTGCGTTTCTGTCTCGGTTTGGATTGTCCTATGAAGAGCTTCTTCGCGGTGGCGAGCAAATTCTTCGAGGCGAGGGAGAGCTGGGCGAAATTCTGTTCTCGGCGGGTGCGGGAATTGGTCGGTTTCGTGACATCTTGAATCAGTTGGGAACGGAAGCCAGCGACCGCTTCAAAGCGTCGGGAAAGAACCCGATTATCAACTCGCATCTAAAACAAATCGAAGAGATGCGGCGTGAGCTTCGAGACGCCCAGGTGCCTCCGGCGGAGTTCGCCGATTTGCAACAACGCGTGACCGAGCAAGAAACCGAGATCGAAGCGTGGAGAAAAGCATCGCTTGAATTGGCCAAACGGATCGGACGTTGTGAAGCCGCAAAGCAGGCTCTGCCGTTGATTCCTCGGTGGCGGGCAGCATCTCAGGAAATGGAGCTGGTCGGCGATGCACCTCGGCTCAGCGATGACTTCGAACAGCGACGTCGCGAATGGGAGAACGATCACCAACTGACGGATCGCGATGTGCAACGGTTGCGAAAGACCCAGGAAGAACTGACGCAGCAACTCCAAGAGATTGGGCACGACGAATTGATCGAGTCTTTTGAAAAAGAGATTCTGGATCTGTATCGAGAGTTGCCCGCCCGCGAACAGGCTGAGGTGGAAAAGCAAACGCAGCAGCAAGCGTTGAAAGCGTTGCAACGCGACATGCGATCTCAGCTCAAGGATTTGGCGATTGGCAATGCGGATGTCGAAGCCGGGGAATCGGGACCCGCCAACGGCGAAAGCGAATTGGCGGATCGCGTCGATTCGCTTCAGATCAGCGACTCGCAACGGACCAAGATCCAACGATTGGCCGGTGAATATGAGAAATTGGTTCAGCAGCGTGACGACTCTCTGGATCAGCTCGATCGAGCAAAGCGAGAGTTGCAGTTGGCCGAGGAGGCATTGGAAGCCACAGACGTTTCGGACCAATTCCAATTATTGGATCGAACGTTGGATGAGATCGGGGCTCCCGAACATCTGATTGAACCGGCCAGCCGATTGCAATTGCAGGTTGAAAAGCTGCGACGCGAATGCCAGACGACCCACCGGCGTCTGCGTTTGTCCGGCTCCAACGAAGAAGCGGATTGGAGGGCTGCGGTTGAGTTGCCGCTGCCATCAGCTTCTCAGTTGTCGGATCTGGTGAAGGCTCTGGATCAAGCCGAAGACGAAGTTCGGCTGAACCGAAGTCGCTTGGACGAGTCGCAGCGAAACCTTGACTCGGCCGAAGAAAAACTCGCTTCGTTGAAAGCCGATGCGAAAGACCTGCCCACTCCCGAGGACCTGATCCGTGCCAGAGAGCACCGTGATCAGTTATTGGCTTCTATGAAAGACGGCGCCGAGTCGCTTAGTCCGGAGCAATGGTTGGGCATGATCGCCGAAGTGGAGTTGGCGGTTCACCAAGCGGACTCCATTGCGGACGTTTTCCAATCGGAACACGAAGCAATCTTTCGCAGACAATCCGCCCAGAACCAATGCGACCAAGCTCAGCAATTGCTGACCAAACGGCAAACCACTTTGGATGCGTCGCTGCAGCAACTCAGCGAGGCACAAGAAGCCTGGAGCAGTGTCTGGAAAGCGATTGGCATCGCGGCCGAGTCGCCGGAAACGATGAACGGTTGGTTGACGGATCATCAGAAGTTGATCGCCCAGCACGCGGATCTGCTGGATGCGTGTGACGAGGTCTCGCAAGCTCATTCTCTAATTCGCCAAACGGTCGGGCGGCTGGAACAAGCCCTCGGTGTGGAGCCGTCCGGCGAGGCGGCACTGGAAACACTTGAGCAAACAGCGACAGAGCTACGGCGGTTGCATGATTTGGCTTCGACGACTCGCGAAGATCAATCACAGAAAATTCGTTTGAAAGAGCAGCGTGAACGAAAACACGACGAATTCCGCACCGAGATTCCAGGGTTGGAGTCGGTTCTGAAGCGTCGCCAAAACGCCTTGGATGATTGGAATCAGCAGTGGGACGAACTGACCGCTTCGTTGAATTTGACATCCAAGCCAGGGCCACAGGATGCGCTGTCGCTGATGGACGCGATCGCGGAGCTTGTACGGAAGAAGAAGCGGTGTGATGAAATCCAAATTCGCATCACGGAGATCAGCAACCAAACCAAAACGTTTTCACGTCGTGTCATTCGGCTTCAGGAGGCTTTGCAACCGGACAAGACTTCCGTCGGAGTTTCGGTGGATGGCGTGGGCGATGAATCGGTCGACTGGACGACACTCGCCAACATTATCAACGGCGCCCAGGAACGTTTGTTAAAAGAACGATCGGCTCGAAGTGTTCGGGAAGAGGTTCAGTTGCAGTCGAAGCAACGGAAAGATGAACTGGCAGCAGCCTGTGCTCAGATGGAACGATTGGCGATCACCCAACAACAATTGTGCGACGAGGCTCAGTGTGAATCTCCAGAACAGTTGTTGGATGCGGAAAAGCGTTTTCGACGTCGAAAAGAAGCCGCCGGCAAGTTGGCGGATCTGCAGGCACAACTGGAACACTGGGCCGCCGGCGAAGACTGTCAAACGTTTGTTGACTCGTTGAAAGATCGAGATCCCGTGTTGGTCGATGAAGAGTTGCGATCGCTTTCCAGCGAGAAAGGCGAATTGGACCAGCGGATTGAAGATGCGAGGGAAACCCTGGGCGGTCTACGAACCCAGCTCAAATCCATCGACGGAAGCGGCAAAGCATCCGCGTTGTCGCAGAAACTTCAGTTTCAACTTGGGAAACTGCAACGCGAATCCGAGGAGTACGTGCGGATTCGATTGGCGGCGTCGATCTTGCAACGTGCGATGGATCACTATCGCAATCAGAACCAAGAACCGGTCCTGAAGGAGGCGGGGGATTTCTTTGCAACATTGACCTGCGGTGAGTATCAATCCTTGCAAGTGGACTATGGTGACGGCGGGAAACCATCGTTGTTTGGTGTGAGAGCAGGTGTCGATGTGCCGGCCCAACGAATGAGCACGGGAACCGCGGACGCGTTGTACTTGGCTCTTCGATTGGCTTCTTTGAAACATCAAATGGCCAATGCCAACGCGGTTCCGTTGATCATTGACGACTGTTTGATTCAACTCGACGACCGCCGGGCAACCGCCGCGCTGCAGGTCTTTTCGGAATTGTCCAAAACGACGCAGGTCATCATGTTCACCCACCACGATCACCTGATTGAACTAGCAGAAAGCGCACTCAGTTCCGATCAGTTCCATGTGCATCGTTTAGACGGCAAGCTTCGGGCACGGAAAAAGCCCAGCAAGTCAAAAGCGACTAAAAAGCGAGCGGCTGAAAAGCAAAAGATGGTGAAAGAGGAAGAAGGCGAGTCCAGGCTCACAGACGATCTCTCGTTATCGGGACGAGCTCAGGAAGACACGCTTTTTGATTTTTCGTCGCTGGGAGAAGATTGAGGGGACAGCGCATCGCCTGGTCCTTTAGGGCTATTTGAAAACAGCATTTAGGTGGGTTTAGGATTTTTGTCGTTCCGTGGGTTGTCTAACACTTATGGCAGATTCGTGTTTTGCAGCCCATTTGGTGTGGTTTCACTCGGTCGTCAAGTTTTTAGATAAGGTTCCGCGTCAGTTGACCTGGGGTTAAGATCGAATGAAGAGATGTGTCTATTGAGCATCTGTTTTCATTTCTCTTGACGGTACCGAATTGATGAACCTTTCGTTTATGCGACGGAGAACGCTGGTTGCATTCAGTGTTTGTGCCTTCGCCGTGTTTTCTGCGGTGGGCTGTGAGTCGTCCAACACCTCGGGACCTCCCGCCAACGAGATCGAGCAGTATCTGGAAAACAATCCAGAGCATCTTGCGGATCCAAACGACTCGATGGTGGATGAATCCGCCGAGTTTGAAGCTGGTCGCGTCGACTAGATCGGCTTTCAGTCGGTCGCAAAAGCCGTGAAATGCTTCACGATCGACCTTCTTTCCTACGTCATATTTTGAAAGTCTTATGTTTGCAAAAGAAAAGTTCGCAGAGCCTTCTGCGCTCTCGCGCCGGGATTTGCCATGCCGCTCCAACTCGATTAGCCGTGGTTTCACGCTGGTCGAATTGCTAGTTGTCATCGCCATCATTGGGGTCCTTGTCGGGCTTCTGTTGCCCGCGGTTCAGGCCGCTCGAGAAGCTGCGCGTCGAATGCAGTGCAGCAACAACGTCAAGCAAATTGGTTTGGGAATCCACAACTATCACTCGGCATACAACGAACTGCCGATGAACCGCGGTGGGACATCCCGGGTTTCGGGAAGCACCGGCGACTCGGTTGTGCCTCGTCCGCTCGGAGGTGCCCTGGGCGGGAACAACCGATTCAACCGCAGTGCTTTGGTTCCCATCCTGCCGTTCATTGAGCAGCAGGGGTTGTGGGAGCAGATTGCCAATCAGTTCAAGGTCGTCGAACCGGCAGGATCGGATCTGTACTACAGCGCGTTTGGTCCGAACCCCGAGATGTCACTCTCGCACCACACGACCGCTCGCTACGATCCTTGGATGACCAACGTGGCGACCTACCGGTGTCCCAGCGATCCTGGGAATGGTTTGCCAGGACAAGGTCGGACCAACTTTGGAATGAGCCTGGGAGACGCACTAGGACAACAGAACACCGGTGGAATGCGTGAAGATGCTAACCCGAATCCCACCGAATATCCGCGTGCGAATGCATCAAACCGAGGTATGTTTCGTTCGCGAGTGGCTCTGAAGTTTCGTGACGTGTTGGATGGTTTGTCCAATACGATCATGGTTGGCGAGATGAACACCGATCTCGGTGACCGTCACAAGACGACTCAAGCGGTCAACGATGCCAACTTCGGTGCGACAATTATCAACACCCCTGGGTTGTGCGACACGGTCGAGATTGATCCTGAGCGACCTCAGTTCTGGGCTGCTTCGGCTAACTTTGCAGGCGGTGCTCAGATTCAACGCGGTTTGAAATGGGCCTGTGGTTTCCCGGTTTTCACGGCGATCACCACCATCTCACCACCCAACTCTGCGATCTGCAGCACGGGTGGCAGCACTTGGCAACCTGGACTCTATCCCCCGAGCAGTCGTCACCAAGGCGGTGTGCATGTCTTGCTCGGTGATGGAGCGGTCAAGTTTGTGACGGACTCGATCGAAGCCGGCAATCAATCTGCCGGCAACATTTGGTGGGGAGGATCCGGAGCCCGATCGCCAGGGATGCAAAGTCCGTATGGTTTGTGGGGGGCACTGGGTACGCGAGCCACGAAGGAAACGATCTCAGTCGATTTCTAAGTGATCGATTTGCATCGTTTCAGTTGATACTACGCGATGAGGCAACAGAGTTTGTTTCATCGCGTTTTTTATGATGTCTACCGGCAGGTTGATCGTTGGCGATAAGCCGCCGGGGATTGGCCGACCATGCTGGTGAAACGGCGGTAGAAAGTGGAGATGTCCGCGAATCCTGACTCGAACGCGACCGACGCGATGGGCAGGTCGGTTTCTTGGAGCAAACGTTTGGCATGTTCAATGCCGAGTTCTCGTACTCGCCGTAGCCACGTGGTTCCTGTCTGTTCGCGGAACAGTTGGGTGAAGGTTCGACGGGACAAGTTCAGCTGGTTGGCGGCCGCATCAATAGTGGTCGCTTCCAAGAAAGACGTTTGTAGTTCGCGAATGTAACGTTCAACGATTTCTGCATCACTCAGTTGATCTTCCGCGGTCGTGGATTCAGTGACAACTGCTTGCGACGCGTCGGTGCTGTCATAAGCGGTCACCCCACGAATCAATCGCCAAGCATCGATCATCATGTCGACTCCTCGTGATGAGGCCGCGAGGTCTTGCGTGTAGATCATGCGGCGCAGCGTCGACGCGACGAAGTTGGATTGGCGTGTTCCACCAACCAGTTTACTGGAAGCGATGTTTTCGGCTGTCGTCGGTTCGGCGGACAGAATCGATTGGCAGATGCAGCCCACATAGAGACTGGAGGGAGTGCCATCACCATCGCAGATACGGTTGCGATCATTCGGAGCGACCACGAACACGTCGCCGCCTTGAAAGCTCAGTTCCTGCTTGTTGCAGCAAAACGTTCCGGCACCGCTGAGAAAGTAAACGACCTTCAGAAAGCGATGCGTCCGCCACTGCATTGAAAAATCAGGAGCATGGTGGCTTTCCAGAACCAGCACGCCCCACGGCGGCAGTGCTTCGTTCATCGCCTCGCGAACTTGGCGAGCTCGCGTGGGTGAGTTCGGCTTCGCGGACGGATGCTTTCCTGTCATGGATGAAACTTGACGGAAGGAGCAGCTGAACAGATTCAGTTCGGAAGAGCGGTGAGCTTGGCTCGAAGCGAAGGAATGATTGCACGCGGAACAAACTTCGCCAGGTGATCATCGTCTTCGCTGAGCGCCGCGATTTGCTTCAGCAACGACGAACTGACATGAGCAAAGCGTTCGTCGGCCATCAAGAACACGGTCTCGATGTCCGCGTCCAACTGTCGGTTGGCCATCATCATGGTGAACTCGCCAGCGATGTCCGTCAGCGGACGAATGCCTCGCACCATCACTCCGGCACCCAGTGAGCGAACGAAGTCGACAGCCAACCCATCGAAGGTTTGGACTTGGACGTTGGGAAGGTGAGTGCAGATCCGCTGCACCAATTCGATTCGTTCGTCGGGATTGAATAGTGATTTCTTATCCGCGTTGATTCCGATCCCGATGACGAGCGTGTCAAAGAGTTTCGACGCACGTTCGATGATGTGCAGATGGCCGAGCGTGACGGGGTCAAACGAACCGGTGTAAACCGCGATGTTGTGCGACAGCTCATCCTTGGTGGCGGAGGGTTGCGAAGACAAAGCTGATCAATTCTGGTCTGAAGGAGAAGAAGCGTTGATGTCGGAAGACGAGACAAGTTCAGCCAATCGGTTCAGATCGGCGTCGTCATTATAGACATGGACGCTGGCTCGAACGCCGCCGCCACGGCAGCTGACCACCACACCGGTTTCCAATGCGCGGGCCCGAAAGCGATCCGGTGTTTCGCCAGGAATTTCGAAGGTGGTGATGGCGCTGGCATGCACGGTGTCATCCCAAGGCCCATGGATCAGCCTCGCACCACGCTGCGTCAGCAATTCGCGAAGTTTGCGGGCGCGTTCCAGCACGCGATTGCCGATGGCGTCGTGACCATGGTGGCGAGCAATCTGGCAAAACATTTCCAGGCTGGAAGCGAAGGACATCATGCCGGATTGATTCAGTGAACCGCCTTCGAAACGAGAGGCATCGCCACGAAGTTTGAATTCCGAACCGGAAAACAGATGAGCGTTTTCAACGCTGGCCCATCCCACGGTCGAGCAATGCAGGCGATCCAAATGACGTTTGCGAATGATCGCCACGCCGGCACCCTCGGGGCCCAATAACCATTTGTGCCCGTCGGCGGCAACAAAGTCGACATCGCAGGTTTGCAAATCCAGTGGGTACATCCCCAGTCCCTGGATGGCGTCTAAGAAAACCAGCACGCCTTTCGCATGGGCTTGCTCGACCAGTTCATTCAGGTTGACGCGAAAGCCACTGGCGTAGCCGACCCAGCTGACGGAGATCAAACGGGTCCGGTCGTCCACCCGCTCCATCAAATCGCTGACCTCCACCCGACCGTCGCGTCGAGGGACGATCCGAACTTCGACGCCTTTGCTTTGTTGGTTCAACCATGGGTAGAGGTTGCTGGGGAACTCGCCCTCCGGAACAACCATGTTGTCACCGGCTTTCCAATCCAATCCTTCGGCGACCAAATTGATCCCGGTTGTGGTGTTGGGAACGAGCGTGACTTCCTCACGTTCGCACTGGACCAGTTCGGCGGTCAGGTCACGCAAACGATTGACCGCGTTGGACCAATCCATCCAGTGCACATCGCCATGGGAAGCGGCGACGTCAGCGAACGACTTCAGAGCATCGGCTGCGGGTTGGCTGATCGGTGCAACGGCGGCGTGATCAAAGTAGGCCCATTTCTTCGTCACGGGCATACGGTCCCGCCACCACGACCATGGATCGTTTTTAAGATCGGCGTCACTCATGGTTTGAATCCGGTCATCAAACCGAGGCCCATGCGACTGGCTGCGATGAAGGTGAACTGAATCGATTCCAAACCGGCTTCCTTCATGCGTTCTTCGGCGTCTTTCAATGGCGGGACCGCGCCGCCTTCTGTTTCGATTCCAATGCGAAGTGCTTCGATGGATTCCGCCAACGTGGGGCGATGGGGGCCTTCGAAAGAATCGATGACGATCACGCGACCACCGGATTTGGTGGCCGACACGGCCCGCTGCAACATCGTTTGGATTTGTTCTGGGGCGTAGCTATTCAGCCGCTGAGCCAACAACACATGGTCGAATTGTTTGTCCGGCAGTTCACGCGTCAGTGGGTCGCCTTCAATGGCTTCGAAGCGATTGCCCAATTCGATCGAGTTGGCTGTGGCCACTGCCGATTCGAGTGCACCCAAATGATCGATCAATGTGACGCTGAGTTGTGGATCGCGGTGAGCCATCGCACAGCTCCAGACCGCGGATCCGCATCCCAGATCCAGCATGGTTTGCGGTCCCGAGTCATTGGCGACGAGGACGGTGCCTTCGCCTTCCTCGCTCGGAGTCGGGCCGAAGTCCAAAATCTCAGCAGCTTGCATGGCGGCTGGAGTATGCACCCACTGCGTTGCTGCGATGGAATCAAAACGCGATTGTGGGACCGCAGTGTCGGCGCCCGTTTTTCGATCGTTCTTGAGCGCGGAAGCGGTGGTGTTCCATAACGCGTCGCCAAGGTCCGAGTCGTATTGGCAAAGCAAGCGAGCGACGGACGAGATCGCGAAATCGTCTTCGTACTTTTCGATGATTCCAACCGAAGTCAGCGGACGGAGCAGCAGGTTCAAGCGAGCTTCGGAAACGCCGGTTTTCTCCGACAACACCTCGATCGTTTTTTGTCCTTCGAGCAACGCATCGAACAGCCCGAGTTCTCGCCCGGCTCGCAGCACGTGCGAGGTCGCGTTGATGGTCATCAATTCCTGGTAGTGATCCAGCGTTCGGTCTTGGGCGGACATGCAATCAAATTCAAAGAGAGAGACATTGGGGCGGTGTGGTGCGAAGCCACGTTGCCTTCGGCGAGGAGAATTCCGCCTGTTCAACCAACGGATGAACAGGCGTTGCCAAGAGGCTTGGAGTACGAAAGGCGATGGTGAGTCGATCAAACGCCGGAGAGTCCGCGCGTGTTGATCGGTGTCACCATTCTTCGCCGCGTAGACGAGCGATTTCCATGGAGTCCTTGTCACCTCGACCGGACAAGCAAATCACCAAGTGTTCTTGGTCCGACATCTTGCCGGCCAATTCGATGGCTTTGGCGACGGCGTGTGACGTTTCCAAAGCGGCCAAGATGCCTTCGCTGGACGCCAGCTTTTCAAAAGCCTGCATCGCTTCGTCGTCACGGCAGTCGATGTAGTCCACTCGTTTGGTGTCTTTCCAGTAACTGTGTTCTGGACCCACACCGGGATAGTCCAAACCAGCGCTCATCGAATGAACATCGCAGGTTTGTCCGTCGTCGTCCTGCATCACGTAGCTGTAACTTCCGTGCAAGACACCCGGGTGACCATACGAAAGCGGTGAGGCGTGATCGCCGGCAGTCGCCGATCGTCCGCCGGCTTCCACTCCGACCATCCGAACGCCTTCGTCTTCCACAAACGGATAGAACATTCCCGCCGCGTTGCTACCACCTCCGACGCAAGCGACGACGCAATCAGGCAAACGCCCAAACGAGTCGCGACACTGTTCGCGGGTTTCGCGGCCGATCACCGATTGAAAATCCCGAACCATCATCGGGAACGGGTGGGGGCCAATCACGCTGCCGATGATGTAATGAGTGTCTTCCACCGAGGCCATCCAATCACGCATGGCTTCGTTGACGGCATCGCGGAGGGTGCGGGATCCCGACTCCACGGCTGAGATGTTTGCACCCAACAATTTCATGCTGAACACGTTAGGCTTTTGTCGACGAATGTCTTCAGCGCCCATGTAGACGGTGCAAGGCAGGCCAAAATGAGCACATGCCGTCGCGGTGGCCACACCGTGTTGTCCCGCACCGGTTTCCGCGATGACTCGCGTTTTTCCCATGCGAAGCGTCAGCAAGGCTTGGCCAATTGTATTGTTGATTTTGTGAGCGCCGGTGTGATTCAAATCCTCTCGCTTCAGCCAGATCTGAGCCCCCCCGACGGAGGCGGACAGTCGTTTGGCGTGATAGAGCGGACTGGGGCGACCGACAAACGTTTTCAGCAACCCATCCAATTCGCGTTGGAATTCCGGATCACGCTTGGCCTTTTCGTATTCTTCGGAAAGTTCGTCGAGCGCACGCGTGAGTGTTTCAGGAACAAATCGACCTCCGAAATCTCCGAAACGTCCTCGCGGATCGGGGACTTGGGCGGAGGCGGGTTGCTGCGACGGGGCGGTGCTCATGAGGGGATTTCAGCGGGAATGACGAAATGGGGTCGAAAGCTTCCTTAACCGAATTGTCACTGGAGAACAAAACTTGGTCAACGTGAAGCCGGACAACGAGAACGGGAATACGGAGTCATCTGCCGAGGAACGCTTGCGACCGCAGAGCGTGTTTGGCGTGGACTTCAGCGGCGCGGCTCAGTCCGGCAAGAATGCGTGGCTGGCCGAACTGGAGTTTTCCGACCGACCATCGCCCGCGAAACATGTTCCCGGGCAAGAGCCACTTCGTTGGGGGCGGAACCAACCGCAGCAACTTCCGCCGCTGACGCTGGTGAACTTGCAGTCGCTCGGCACGCTGGCTGAATCAGACGAACGTGAGCAGGTTTGCGCTTGGCTTTCAGGTCGGATCGTGGAAAGCGAGAAAGCTCTGTGGGGAATGGATTTTCCGTTCGGTTTGCCCGTCGAGCTGGGACTCGGCAATTGGAGAGATCAACTTCGACACGTGGCAGCTCACGAGGGCGACGCGAAATCTTATGGTCGGTCCTTGGTCGAATTGGCGGAGTCGCGATTGGCGGCGGGATCCAGCGGTACCGACGAATCGATTGGAAAGGTGTCGCCAACCAAACACATCCGACGGCAAACCGACCGAGAAACCCAAACGCCGTTTGATTGCTATCACTACCGAATCATCTATCAAACGTTTCATGGCATGCGTGACGTCTTGCAGCCCCTGGCGGCGAATCCGTCGACGGCAGTCATGCCGTTTCAATGTGCCAAAATGCGATTGGATACCAGACGACCGCTGGGCGAGACGGCTTGGGCGGATGGGCCCATTAGCCGGGTGGTGGTGGAAGCGTGTCCGTCATCGACGTTGAAACGGATGGGGTGGCCACATCAGCAGTACAAGCAGCCCGATGCCAAGGAGGTGGACTCCGCGAGGCTGAAGAACCGCCAGAACATCCTGCTCGGGTTGAAAGAGTGGGTTCGGATCTCGCTGCAACACCGCGCTGTCATGCTTCAAAATCCCGGCGGCGACGCTTTGGATGCGGTGCTCGCGGGGTTGGGGGCGTGGCTGGGATGGCAGCGAGCCGACCACAAAGCGATCTGCGGCCACAAACGATATCCCAGCGAGGGATTCGTTTACTGTTGAAGCGATTGCGTGAAGTTTAACGGCGGTGCCCGCCGATACTCCGAATAAGCGCCTGCGCGCACCTAGCTTCGGTTTCACCAATTCGCGAGACGATCATGGGGCTGTTCGGCACCATCCAACAATCCAAAGGGGCATTGGACGTCGCCCAAATCGGTTTGCAGGTGGTTGGCAACAACATCGCCAACGCCAATACCGATGGCTACATCCGCCAACGATTGGAACAGACTCCCGCGGTGGCTTACCGACGCGGCAGTTTGATCCAAGGCCACGGTGTTCGCGCGACCGGCGTGAAACAGGTCATCGATCAGCAGTTGGCCGAGCGGATGTTCAATGCGAAAACCGGTGCGGCCGGTGCCGATGCGCTCAGCGAAGCCTACACGCAATTGGAAACGTTGATTTCGGATTTGGATGGCGGTGGTTTGAACGAACAGTTCAGCTTGTTCAACAACGCCCTGCACGATTTGTCGACTCAACCGAACGATTCCGCGACGCGCGAATTTGTGATCATTCAGGGCCAAGCCCTGGCCAATCACATGCAGCAGATTCGAACGCGTGCCGGGCAGATGCAAGACAACTGGAACGCCGAGATGGATGACGCGGCGACCCAGATCAACCGACTGACGGAACGCATCGCTCAGTTGAACGTGGAAATCGCGACCATCGAAGGTGGCGGAACACTCGGAAGCGATGCCACCGGATTGCGAGACCAACGCTACCGTGACTTGGAAGAGCTAGCCAGCTACGTCGATATCAATTTCCAAGAGCAAGCGTCCGGCAACGTCAGCGTGTTTGTGGGCGGTGACTACTTGGTCGCAGATGGAAACCGACGCGAGGTCTACGCTGCGTTCGATGAAGACGCCGGCGGTCTGGAAGTGCGGATTCTGGAAACCGATGCACCGCTTCAGGTATCAGGTGGATCGCTCGGCGCCGCGATCGAAGCTCGCAACGGCATCTTTGGCGAGTACGTCAAAGACCTGGATCAGATGGCTTCCTCGTTGATTGAAGGTGTCAACCGAGTTCATTCGCAGGGACAGGGACGCACCGGTTTCTCGTCCGTCGTGTCCAGCAATCCCAGTGAAGCCGGTGTGCCTCTCGGCGATGCTGGGTTGCCCTTCGAACCCAACAATGGCAGCTTCGATTTCAACATTGTTGATGCGGACGGTGAGCTGATCAGCACGACCCGAATCGATGTCGGCAACCTGGGCACTGTGAACGATTCAACGATCTCATCCATCGTCGCGGACATCAACGCGGTCGATGGTGTGACGGCCTCGATTTCCGGTGACGGACGCATCCGAATCGATAGCGATTCACCAACCGCGAATTTTACCTTTGGTGAAGACACCAGCGGCTTCTTGGCAGCCGTCGGGTTGAACACGTTCTTCACCGGATCGTCCGCGGTCGATATCGAAGTCAATCCTGTGGTGCGAGAGAACATCGACTTGTTGGCAATTTCCAGCGGCGGAATCAACCAAGACACCAACACGCTTTACGAGATGTTGGATCTCGTCGACAAACCGTTGGAGTCGCTGGACAATCGGTCGATCCGTGGGCTACATGAGCAAACCCTGGCGGCGCTGGGACGTGAAATCAGCGTTCAAAAAAGTGCGACCGAAGGGCTGAATGATTTGTACGCCTCGCTGCAGAGTCAGCACCTCGCAATCACCGGGGTCAACATCGACGAAGAGTCGATTAAGATGATCTCGTACCAACGCGCGTTCCAAGCTTCCTCGCGTGTGATTTCGACCGCAGCGGAAATGCTGGACATCCTGTTGGCAATCTAAATTTGAGTGGCTACCTACAAGAACTGACGCTGCGATTGGCTGTCGGTGCCAGTCGTCTGGACGCCGATTTTCGAAATCGCCATGCAGCTTGGTTGAAGCGGTGCCAACAAGACGACGGCGGATTCGCCGGTCGCGAAGGCGAAAGCGATCCGTACTACACGTCGTTCGCGTTGCGAGCTTTGTGGGTGCTGGGGGAACTCGATTCGGAAATCGCGGAACCGGCCGGCGTGTTCCTGCGACGAAGGATGCGGCAACGCGATTCGATCGTGGATTTGATGTCGTTGATCTTTGCCGCGGCGATCTTGGAGATGGCTGCGGGAGTCGTGGTGATCTCGGATGAAGACGACCAGTGGCGGGCCAACGTGGCGGAGTTGCTCGGAACACTTCGGACCGCGGATGGTGGTTTCGCGAAAACGCCCGAAGGCCGCGCGGGCAGCACCTACCAAACGTTTCTGTCAACACTGTGCTACGAGCTGATGGAGACACCGGTCCCGCGGGAAGACGACGTCTTGCGATTTATCAGCGGCCAGCAGCAATCCGATGGTGGCTATCGAGAAATTCGCGTCGCCAAGCGAGCGGGCGTGAACCCGACGGCTGCGGCGATTGGAACGTTGAAAACACTGGGGAAGCTGGATCCCGCGAAGGAAGCCGACACCATTGAGTTCCTGCTCGAGATGCAGGGCGAAGAAGGAGGCTTGGCCGCCAACACCCGTATCCCCTTTGCGGACTTGCTGAGTTCTTGCACCGGTCTGATCACCTTGGTCGATCTCGGCGCGGGAAAGCGAGTGAACGCCGGACGGTTGCAAGCTTACGCTGAATCAATGCAACGCGAAGGCGGCTTCGTCGGGTTTGCCTTGGACCAAACCCCCGATGTCGAATACACCTTCTACGGCATCGCAACCATGTCCTTGTTGCAGACGTTGGATTTGTGAAGAAGCACTCGGTCCGCGTTGTGGTCACGTGTTCGGTACCTGCAAACGGCCGTGACTGGGGCCGAACGGAGCATATGGAGATGGGGATGCTCAAGTCTCGCCGGGACTAAAGCTTCTATCCGACACAATTCGATTTGCATCGTTTCATTCGACGAACTTGACGCGAATCCACAGGCTTGGTCGTCAAAGACGTCTCATAATCGTCTGACTGATCAACGAGCCTTCGAGGCGGAATCGCTCGTTCGATCACCGACGAAACCGATTCTTCTATGCCCCTAGAAAAGTTGAAAGATGACCGCCTCGGAATCTGCCGCCTCGGTGTTGTGTCCCGCGAGAGAGAAGACTTTGTTGACGAACGTTGCCGACGATTCTCAATCCAACAGCAACGAAAAATTGACGACATTGATTCAAGACCTCGCCCGTGCCGTTGGAGTTGCGATCGATGAAATTGACACGATCAATGCTCGTACAAAGTTGCTGTCGCTGAACGCCCGAATTGAAGCGTCACGCGCCGGGGCACACGGCGATGCGTTTGGCGTTGTTGCGCAGGAAATCCAAACACTGTCTCAAAAAACCGGAGCAGTGGCGGAGGAAATGGCCAGCATCACCAAGTCGCGAGTTGATCAGTTGATGCAGATCATTCAAACCAGCATTCGCGGCGTGCGTCTCTCTGATCTGGCTTTGACATGCGTCGACCTTATCGACCGCAACTTGTACGAGCGGACCTGCGATGTGCGTTGGTGGGCAACCGACAATAGCGTGGTTGATGCATTGTCTGAACCAAACAAGGAGAGCCTCGACTACGCCTCGCAACGGCTCGGCGTCATCTTGGATGCGTACACGGTCTACTACGATCTTGTGATCTGCAATCGTGAAGGAGTGGTCGTTTCCAATGGACGAAAAAAACAGTTCGATTCAATTGGCTGCAACGTTTCGAAGTCGGATTGGTTTTCGCAAGCGATCGGCCATTCCACCGGAAACGAATTCGGCTTTGAATCAGCGCATGCATCCAAGTTGGCGGCTCAGCAGCAATCATTGGTCTATTCCTGTTCGGTAAGAGAGCAGGGAGTTGCAACGAAGCCGACAGTGGGAGTGCTCGGTGCGGTGTTCAATTGGGATGGTCTGGCGAAGCCAGTGCTCGATGATTTGCCGATCGCCGACAATGAGCAAAGCAAGACGCTCGCGTACATCCTCGATACGGAAGGCAATGTTCTGGCGTCCCGATCCGGCATGGAACCGTTGTCAGGAGCACTGCCCCGCTGGGAAACCATCCGATCCGGGAGCAAAGGGTTCTTCATCGATCAGCATCGCGGGAGAAACTACTGCATCGGATACGCACGGGCACCTGGTTTCGAAACCTATTCAACCGACTGGATCGCAGTTGTCATGCAAGAAATGTGATCCGCTTTCATCGAAGTAGCGGTGCATGCTGACAAATAAAAAACGCCTTGCTCGTGAGCGTCACGCGCAAGGCGTTTTGAAAATTCGATTGATCTGGAAGGATCAGTTGACGGCGACGCGTTTGAAGGCGACCACTTCTGCTTCGGGGTGGAATTCTTTGATCGCGGCTTCCACGGTCTTGCTGTCGTCCAAAGCGTAGAACTGGCTCAATAAGCAACGCTCTTGATCGAGCAGGGTGTTGTCAGCGATGAAACGCTCGAGCTTCCCAGGAAGGATCTTGTCCCAGATCTTTTCAGGTTTGCCTTCGGCCTTCAGTTCTTCTTTGATGGCGTCTTCGGTTGCAGCCAAGACTTCTGGCGTCAGTTGGCGACGGCTCGCGTACTGAGGCACGTTCTTCATCGGCTTGCCGAGGTTTTCCTTTTCGTTCAGATCGTTTTCAGCTTTGATCTGAGCTTGCAGGGCTTCGGTCTCTTTCTGCACGAAGTCTTCGTCGAATTCGCTTGGATCAAGAATCTGTGGTTTCATGGCGGCGATGTGCATCGAGACGCCACGGAAGAATTGATCCGAGCCGTCTTTGCCACCGTCTTTGTACGAAACCAACACGCCGATCTTGGCACCGGCGTGGATGTACGACGCCAAGTTTTCGCCTTCGACCACTTCCAGGCTGGAAACTTCGATCTTCTCACCGACCTTGCCGGTTTCGTCGACCAAGCGTTCCTTGACCGGACGGCCTTCGATTTCCAGAGCGTTGACTTCGTCAATCGTGCTGCAGTTGTTCTCGAACGCCAGCTTGGCGATGGTGTTCGCCAAGTCGATGAAGTCTTGGTTCTTGGCCACGAAGTCAGTTTCGCAGCTCAGTCCCAACAACAAGCCTTTGTTGCCTTCGACCAACGAAACCACGACACCTTCGGATGCCTCGCGATCCGCACGTTTGGCGGCGACCTTTTGGCCCTTTTTGCGGAGGTAATCCAAAGCGCCTTCCAAGTCGCCACCGGATTCTTCCAGGGCTTTCTTGCAGTCCATCATGCCGGCGCCGGTGGACTTACGAAGTTCGCTCACCGCTTTCGCGGAAATCGTCGTCATTGTTCTGTTTCCTAATCGTTGATTGATTGAATCAGTGAATGTGGGGAGCTGGATCAGCCTTCGCTGGGTGCGGCGGCGGCTTCTTCAGCGGGTTGCTCAGCCGGTGCTGCGGGAGCAGCTTCCGCGGCGGGGGCCGCTTCGGTTTGGGCTTGGCCCTTGCCGGCGATCACGGCGTCCGCCAGTTCACGCATGATCATTTCGACACTGCGGATCCCGTCGTCGTTACCTGGGATCGGCAAGTCAATCTGGGTTGGGTCGCTATCGGTATCGATCAACGCAACGGTCGTGATGCCCAAGCGTTTGGCTTCGCGAACCGCGTTGCGTTCTTTGCCGGGGTCGACAATGAACATGACCTCAGGAAGGCGGTTCATGGTTCGCAGACCGTTCAGGTTGCGATACATCTTGCGGTACTCGCGGTTCAGCGACGACTGCATTTTCTTGCTGTAGTCGTTGATGCCTTCGCCCGAACGCAGTTCTTCCAGCTCTTCCAAACGGCCCAGTCGGCTGCGAATGGTGCGGAAGTTGGTCAGCGTTCCACCGAGCCAACGCTCGCTGACGAATGGCATGCCGCAGCGAAGCGATTGTTGTTCGACGGCTTCGCCCGCTTGACGCTTGGTACCCACGAAGAGAATCAGGCTACCGCCAGCGGCAACTTGCGAGAGGTACTTCTTGGCACGCAACAGGCCACGAAGGGTTTCGCGAATGTCGAGGATGTGGATTTGGTTTTTCTTGCCGAAGATGTAGGGAGCCATCTTCGGGTTCCAGAGACTGGTGCGGTGTCCGAAGTGAACACCCGCTTCAATCATCTCTTTGACAATTTCATTCGCCATCAGATTTTTGCTGCGCAGAACGGCAGCATCTCCTGGATTTCGTTCACCACGGGTTCGGAGAACAGACCTTCCGCGATCGGAAAGTGGACTGTCCCAGAGCGTTGAAAACCGCAAAAACAGCGTGTTTTCGGTGCCCTTCGCCCCAAAATGCAGCGAACTGGGTAAGTGAGTCGCCCGGCCAAAACACAGGCTGGGCGGGAAAGGAAGGCAAAAAGTACGGCTCAGGCCGAAAATTTGCAACCCCGACGGTCATCTTCCCATCGCGTCTTCCCACGGAATTCACGGGGTTCCGCGAATTTCGTGGGGGTGGAATCGATCCTGGAAGATGCCCCTCGAACCTTTTGCCTTCTTGTCTGCCCCCAAAGGGCGTGATCGAGCCAAGCGGAATTCGCCACCGCAAAGGCGGCGATCCAGTGCTCAACTCACCAGTCATCGGCCAGAGGCGGCCCAGAATCGACCTCGAAACGACAAAATCGCTTGGATCGAATCTGTAGGCGCATTCAGGTTGATACCGACGGCGATTCCCTTGGGTCTTGCTCGGTCGATTGGCGGGAGTGTGCTTGGCCAGCATGACAAAGCAGCCCGACTGCGATCAGCGGTGTCGTCACAAAACCACACAGACCCGCGTAAACACACTTGATTGCAATCAACGTGAGTTGGTCCACGGAGTCGACGCCGAGTGTGGGCAATGCGAGGAATGCCGGGATGGTGAGCAGCGGGAACATGGTCAGTGCAAACAACACGCAGCCAGCGAAGGAGGCGTTCTGTAAGAGCTGGCCAACCAAGACTCGGCCAACCCAGTCCACCAATCGTGATGCGATCCTGCTGCTGGCCGCCGTCTGGTGGATCGGCTGCACGATTCCGGAGCGAAGATGCCCCAGCAAGACTCGGGAGCTGATCATGGCGGTGATCAACGGCAACAGAAAGCCAGTGCCAGCAATCTCCATTGCAACACTCTGCGGCAAGCCCCAAACCGGAAGCGAATCCCGATCAAGAAATAGCAACCATCCGATCAGGGCATTGATTGCGACGTTGATACCCAACGGGATCGAGACGTATCCGACCAGCACGTAGCGGAACGTTGCCGCCGACCAGTTGCTCATTGCGACAGTTCTTCTACTGAAGTCGCTGCCGCACGATCGGGCTCGATGGACAGTCCGCACTTCTGCGAAACATGGTGTTGGAAAGCGTGGACCAGTTCTTCGCGGGTGCTGACGCAACCTTTGAACGGACTGTGTTCCATTCCTGTTTGGATTCCCGGATAGAGCGACGCGTCTTCCGCCAGGATCTTCTTGACGGCAGATGTCTTGATGCGACCCCAAAATCGGGTCAGCAATCGAGACCAGGGCGTTTCGTATTCCCGGCGAAGTGTGAAGACTGACACGGTGGCACGGCAACTGGTTGCAGAGGTCGGCATCAACGTCATTGCCTGCAGCATCGCATCGGTTCGCATCAAGAACAAATGCGGGAAGAGGTGGTGCATGCGGTACTGCGGCGAGCATCCAGGGTGAAGTTGTGATGTCACCCATCGAGCGAATTGCCGGGCTCGGGGCGTAGCATGAATCGTCGCACGCATGATGGTTCCGCCCTCGTGGATCTCGTGTTCGATTTCGTCTTCCGGTTCGAATCGAAAACTGTCGGTGTGCACGGATTCCAGGTGATACGACTCCACAGTGTTCTCCGCCACGACTTTCCAATTGGCCGGAAAGTCATAGTGCCAAGTCTCGGCGTGAGCCCAGCGGTCGCCTGGAAACTCGCTGCTCACCTCGTCAAACGGTTGGAACTGATCGGGCAGTGACGGGCAACTCGGTTCGAGCGACACAAAGATCAGCGGACCGTGAACCGCGACCGAGAACTTCTTCAGGCATTCCGGGCCGCCGCTCATCGGACGAAAGTGTTTCGCGTCCGGGATCCGACCGCTCGAACCGTCAACATCGAACTCCCAGCCGTGATATTGGCATTTCAGGGTGGGGCAGTTGCCGCTGCGTTCGCTCGAAAGGGTGCTGTGCCGGTGCGGGCATACATTCAGATAGCAGTGGTAAGCCCCTTGGTGGTTTCGCACCAGAATGGGGACGCCCAGTAGTTCGCGAGTGAAGAAGTCCCCGTCTTCGCGGGCGTCATGGAGTGAACCGACCCAGTGCCATTGCGGACGGAACAATCCTTCCAGCTCGAGTTCATGCTGCGTCGGACTGCTGTAATGCTCTGGCAGCAGAACATGTGGCAACTTGGTCTTGTTGACGAACATCAGCGACGCGGGTTGAGGGTGAATGCTGGCGATGGCCAGCCCCAAGATAGTCAGCGGCGGTGCTCGGCGGAAATCGCCGGGCATGGCGACATCGAAAAACCCCTCGCTGAAAGATCAGCGAGGGGTTGAATGCGTCTCAAGTGTTGAAGCAAGCGGATCGTTTCAATCCGCCGTGGATCAATACATGTCGTGGTCGCCGCCGTGTCCGGCTTTGCCCTTCTCTGGCTTCTCAGCAACCAACGCGTCGCTGGTCAGCAACAAGGTTGCGACGCTGGCCGCGTTGCCCAGTGCGGTGCGAGTCACCTTGGTTGGGTCGATGACGCCCGACTTGACCAAGTCTTCGTAGGTGTCGGTCAACGCGTTGTAGCCTTCGTTGCCCTTCATCGCCAAAACCTTTTCGCAAACGATGCCGCCGTCTTGGCCAGCGTTTTCGCTGATCATGGTCAACGGAGCACGGCAAGCACGCAGGACGATGTTGTAGCCGACCAGTTGGTCGTCGCTGAGCGAGTCGGCTGGTTTGACTTTGCCGCTGGCACGCAGCAAGGCAACGCCACCACCGGGAAGGATGCCTTCTTCGACGGCAGCACGGGTTGCGTGCAGGGCGTCTTCAACACGAGCCTTCTTCTCTTTCATTTCGCTTTCGGTGGCCGCACCCACGTTCACCTTGGCGACACCGCCGGCCAGCTTGGCCAAACGCTCTTCCAGCTTTTCGCGATCGTAGTCGCTGGTGCTGAGTTCGATTTCGCGACGGATTTGGTCGATGCGAGCCTTGATGTCGGCGCTCTTGCCGCCACCTTCGATGATCGTCGTGTTGTCTTTGTCGACGATGACCTTCTTAGCGCGACCCAGTTGTGGCAGGTCGACGCTTTCCAACTTGACGCCGAGAGCTTCGAAGATGGCTTGGCCACCGGTCAAGATCGCGATGTCTTCCATCATGGCTTTGCGGCGATCGCCGTAGCCAGGAGCCTTCACGGCACAGACGGTGAAGGTGCCACGCAGGCGGTTGATAACGAGGGTCGCGAGTGCTTCGCCGTCGACGTCTTCGGCGATGATCAACAAAGGCTTGCCTTGCTGAACCACTTTTTCCAGCAACGGCACCATGTCTTTGATGTTGCTGATCTTCTTTTCGAAGACCAAGACGTAGGCGTCTTCGAGAACGACTTCCATGCTGGTCGAGTCGGTCACGAAGTAAGGCGACAGGTAACCGCGATCGAACTGCATGCCTTCGACCCATTCTTGTTCGGTCTGCAGGCTCTTGCCTTCGTCGACGGTGATGACGCCGTCTTTGCCAACCTTGCTCATCGCGTCGGCGAGCAGCGTTCCGATTTCACGGTCGTTGTTGCTGGCGATGGTCGCGACGTTGGCCATGGCTTCTTGGTCTTTGACTTTGACCGCCATGCTGTGAAGTTGCTCGGTGATGTCCGAGACGGCGGTTTCGATGCCGCTCTTCATTTGGATTGGGTTGACGCCAGCGACGACGGCTTTCAGGCCTTCGTTGAAGATCGCTTCGGCCATCACGGTTGCGGTCGTGGTACCGTCGCCGGCCACGTCGCTGGTCTTGCTAGCGACTTCGCGAACCATCGATGCACCCATGTTTTCATAGGGATCTTCCAGTTCGACTTCCTTGGCAACGGTCACGCCGTCTTTGGTCACGGTGGGGCTGCCGAAGCTCTTTTGCAAAATCACGTTGCGACCCTTGGGGCCCAAGGTGACTTTGACGGTGCGAGCGAGCTTGGTCACGCCGCGGCGAATCGCTTCGCGTGCTTCTTGGTCAAAGGCAATGATTTTTGGCATGGTTGTCTATCAAAATTAGAGGTTTGCAGAGATGGGTTTCAGATCGACGTGTTCGCCGAGCCGTCGAGATCACTCGATGACGGCCAGGACGTCGTCTTCTCGCATGAGCAGGTATTCGGTGTCGTCGACTTCGACGGTCTCGCCGGCGTAGCTGCTGAACAGCACGCGGTCGCCGGTTGCCAATTGGAAGTCAGCACGGCTGCCGTCGTCGAGCAATTTGCCGGTGCCCAAGGCCACCACGGTGCCGCGAGCTGGCTTTTCCTTGGCCGAATCAGGCAACACGATGCCGCCGGCGGTCGTGGTTTCACTTTCCTCACGTTGAACAACGATGCGTTCGCCGAGGGGTTGCAAACGGATTTTGGTTGCACTCTTCGTGGCTGCTGCCATGTCCGTGACACCTTTCGTGGTATTGAGTCGAGATGTGGGGGAAATGTCTGGTTGGGGCTGCCCGGTCTGGATCCGTTCACAAATGGAATCAGTTCACAAACTGGAATGGTCGACAAGCGTTCCGCGAATCAGGCGATGCGGAACCCGGCAACCAAAATGGCAGCTTTGTTCGTTGGAGCCGCCCAATAAGCAATCGCTGTGCCGCGATGAGTAATTCGCGTCGCAAGCGTTTGTCGCGTAACGGTTTGCGGCAAATTGTGGGTCGTCTGCCGGGCTCGCTGAAAGCGTCTTTGACAGCCCGCCACGGTGGCATTCTGGTCGAGACTGCCATCGCGGATCGCGCAGGGGTGGCGAGTCTTTGCGCTGGTTTTCTCTTGGCACCGGTTGTCGCATTGCGAGCGTAGCGGGTGGGCCAAGCGGGGCGTAGCTTGAGTGAGACACGGCGGGGGACCGCCGTGCCACAGGTTTTTTCGCCGTGGGAGCGGCAACTACTTCGACATGGCTTCGACGATGGCTTCACCCATTTTGGCGGGTGAGGGAGCCACGACGATGCCAGCGTCTTCCAAAGCGGCGACTTTCTCTTCCGCGGTTCCTTTGCCGCCGCTAATGATGGCGCCGGCGTGGCCCATGCGTTTGCCGGGAGGTGCCGTGCGACCCGCGATGAAGGCTGCGACCGGTTTGGTCACATGCTCTTTGACGAATGCCGCGGCTTCTTCTTCCGCACTGCCGCCGATTTCACCGATCATCAGGATCGCTTCGGTTTGGTCGTCTTCCTGGTACATCTTGAACAGGTCGATGTAGTTGGTGCCGACGATCGGGTCACCGCCCAAACCGACGCAGGTGCTCTGGCCTAACTTCAGCGAGCTGGTTTGCCAAACGGCTTCGTAGGTCAATGTTCCGCTGCGGCTCATCACGCCGATCTTGCCGGGCGTGTGAATGTAACCGGGCATGATGCCGATCTTGCACTCGCCGGGAGTGATCAAACCGGGGCAGTTGGGTCCAATCAAGATCGAATCGCTCGCCTTGACCTTTTCGTAGACGCGGACCATGTCGATGACGGGGACGCCTTCGGTGATCGCGGCGATCGTTTTGATGCCCGCGTCGACGGCTTCCAGGATCGCGTCGGCGGTGAACGGGGGTGGCACGAAAATCATCGTGGCGTCGGCACCGGTTTTGGAAACCGCTTCTTCGACGGTGTCAAAAACGGGGATGCCTTCGACGTCTTGTCCGCCTTTGCCCGGCGTCACGCCGCCGACCATTTGGGTGCCATAGTCGCGGCAACCCAATGCGTGAAAGGTCCCGGCGTTCCCGGTGATCCCTTGGCAGATGACCTTGGTGTTTTTATCGACCAGAATACTCATGTGAATTGCTTTTATCGTTTGGCTGCAAGCGACCGGCCGGCAGCCGAAGGGTGATGTGTTGGAAGGTAGTGATCAGGCGTTGCCTGGATCTTGTTGACAACTCAAGCGATTCGCGAGGGCGAATTGCTCAAACCAAAAGCTCACTTTGTCGCGGCGACAATCTTTTCGGCCGCGTCGGTCAAATCCATTGCGTTGATGATGTCGACGTCGCTTTCAGCCAACATTTTGCGGCCTTCTTCGACCTCGGTGCCTTCCAATCGCACCACCAATGGCACGTTGAATCCGACTTCTTTGCTGGCGGTGATCAACGCGTCCGCAATCGTTGTGCAGCGAGCGATCCCGCCGAAGATGTTGACCAAGACGCCTTTGCAGTTCGGGTCGGACAACAGAATGCGGAACGCTTCGGTGACCTGAGCCGCATTGGCTCCACCACCCACGTCCAAGAAGTTGGCTGGTTCGCCGCCGTGGTACTTGATGATGTCCATCGTCGACATCGCCAAACCAGCACCGTTGACCAAGCAAGCGATGTTGCCGTCGAGTTTGACGTAACTCAGGCCAGCTTTCTTAGCTCGCAGTTCGGACTCTTCCTCTTCGCTGAGGTCACGAAGTTCTTCCAGATCCTTGTGACGGAACATGGCGTTCTCGTCGAAGGAGATCTTGGCGTCCAGAGCCACCATTTGGCCGTCGCCGGTGATCACAAGCGGGTTGATCTCGGCCATTTCGCAGTCGTAATCGACAAAGAAGCGGCACATCGAAGTCATGAACTTGAAGGCGCTTTTAGCGGCGGCTCCTTCGATTCCCAGTTTCTTGCAGAGCTTGCGAACTTGATAGCCATCCAGTCCCACGGCGGGATCGAAGTGCTCCTTGAAGATCAGTTCAGGAGTTTCTTCCGCGACAGTTTCGATCTCAACACCACCCTCGGTGCTGACCATCAAAACGGGCTTGCTGGCCCCGCGGTCAACAACGATCCCCAAATACAATTCGCGAGCGATGTCGCAGCCGGCTTCGACGAAGACTTTCGAAACCGTTTGGCCTTCGGGACCGGTTTGAATCGTGACCAGCTTGTTACCCAGCAAGCCTTCCGCGGCGGCTTTGGCTTCGTCGGCCGATTTGACCAGCACCACACCCTTTTGATCGGGGTTATCAATGATGTTGCCTTTGCCGCGACCGCCCGCGTGGATTTGGGCTTTGACGACGGCGATTTTGCCACCCAACTTTTCGTAGGCGGCGGCCGCTTCGTCAGGCGTCGTCACCATGTGCCCTTCCAAAACCGGAACACCGGCGGAGCGGAAAAGCTGTTTGCCTTGATACTCGTGAATTTTCATCGGGGGTTCAGCCCAGTTGGCAAGCGGAAGGAATGCAAAGGTCATCTCCTCGCCATGATGGCGAGCGAGCCCGGGGTCTGTCAGACTGCCCGGAAGTGAAAATGGTAGCAGCTCGGAAAATTCCAACCACCACCGCTCTATTGATGACTGGCCCCGAAGGCAAAGCGAATCCAAATCCTGCTGTTGATTCGATCGTGGACAATGCCGGTGTGGCAAAATCCCACGTGGTTCGGCTGCATGAGCTGGACAATGTTTGGATGACCGCCGGTCCCCTGCAGCCGCATCAAAACGTCGGCGAGTTCACCGTCGGTGAAGCATCCATCCCAGCCGGTCACAAAGTCGCTTGCCGTCCCATCGCCGCCGGTGAAATGGTGACGAAATTTGGCCAGCCAATCGGCAAGGCGTCCCGAAAGATCGACGTCGGCGAACACGTCCACTCGGCGAACCTTGTCGATGCTCACGAGGTCGACTCGGATTGGCGAACCTTGGTCGGCACCGCGTTTCCCGGTGGTGTCCCCGAACTGCCGCCAGTGCCGAAACCGAACAAGACGTGGATAGGCTTCGTTCGCCCAGATGGTCAGGTCGGCACGCGAAACTTTGTGCAGATCCTGGCTCGCGTGAATTGCAGTGCGACGGTTTGCCATCATGTCGCTGCCCGGTTTCCTCCGGAACGATTGGCTGAGTTTCCTAATGTCGATGGCATCGCGATCGGGACGCACACCACCGGCTGTGCCCTGCGATACGCGGGATTGAAGCAGCGGATGCTGGGCCGAGTTTTGAAAGGCTACGCCGGCCACGCGAATGTGGGCGCCTGTTTGACCATTGGATTGGGCTGCGAACAAACGACGCCGGAGTACCTGAGAGAACATCATCAACTGGTTGAAATCACGGACCCGCGAAAATTGCCGGTGGCGGCAAGCGATTCCGGCTTCACCTCGACCACGATGTTGACCATGCAGGCCGAAGGCGGAACGCGAGCCACGATCGACCGAGCGGAAAAGCATCTGGAAACGATGCTCGACATCGCCAACCAAAATTCACGAACGGAAGTCCCCGCTCACCATCTTCGTTTGGCACTCGAATGCGGCGGCAGCGATGGGCATTCCGGATGGACGGCCAATCCTTTGGTCGGGGCACTGGCCGATCGGATGGTCGCTCATGGTGGTGCCGCGGTGCTCAGCGAAACCACTGAGCTGATCGGTGCCGAACATTTATTGGTGGCCCGTTCTCGCGATGAATCCGTCGCGGGACGTTTAATGGACAAGGTCGATTGGTGGAAGCAACACGTCGCGATGTATGGCGGTGAGATCGACAACAATCCGTCAATCGGCAACAAGGCCGGGGGGCTGACGACCATCACTGAAAAATCATTGGGAGCGGTCAGTAAGTCTGGTTCGGGCGTGTTGGACGGGGTGCTCGACTACGCGGCACCCGTTCCCGCACGCGGTTTGTATGTGATGGATTCGCCCGGGTTCGATCCATCGAGCGTGACCGGAAAAGTCGCTGGAGGATGCAACTTGGTCTTGTTCACGACGGGCCGCGGCAGCTGCTTTGGTCACAAACCGGTCCCCGTGGTCAAAATCGCCAGCAACTCGATGCTCTTCCACGCACTGCGTGACGACATGGACTGGAACGCCGGGCAGTTGCTCGAGGGTGTCTCGATGGACGAACTCGCGGATCAATTGTTCGACGAGTTGTTGCGGGTTGCCAGCGGCAAACAAACCGCCAGCGAACGACTCGGTCTTGGTGATCACGAGTTTGTTCCTTGGACCGTTGGGCCAGTCCTCTAAACCGACTGGTCATCAATCACATGAAGATCGATTTGATCATCACCGAGATGAACTTTGGCGGGGCCGAACGAGCGCTGACCCAGCTCGCCATTGGTTTGCGCGATCGCGGGGATGAGGTTCGGCTTTTCAGTTTTGGGACCCTGCCGACACCCGACAGCAAACCCGAAGGCAACGATCGGTTGGTCCAGCGACTTCGCGAAGAACGAATCGAGGTCGCCAGCGGTGGTGCGCCAACCTCGCGAGGTTTCCCGTACGCAGCGATGAACCTGCGTCGATGGTTGGCCAAGCGTCCCGATGCACTGGTGCAAACGTTTCTTTGGCACGCGAATGTGCTGGGGATGATGAACGTTTCGAATCGTCGCCCTCGCGTCGCTGGCATTCGCGTGGCCGAGCCCAACATGCTGCGTTTGATGGTCGAACGCAGAACGCTTCGCAGTGTCGATCATGTGGTTTGTGTCAGCCAAGCGGTCCAGGACTTTGCTCGAGAGCAGCTTCGGCTTCCGCCCGAACGAACTTCCGTCATTCCCAATGCCGTTGATGTGGACGCGTTCGCATCCGCTTTGCCGGTGGATTGGCAAACCTTGGGTTGGCCCAGCGATAGCAACGTCGTGTTGTTCGTGGGACGTTTGCACACGCAGAAAGGGCTCGAGCATTTGCAACGCACGGTGGAGCAATTCGCGCCCGAGAACAGCAATCGCAAATTGGTCTTGATCGGCAACGGTCCGCTGCAGGATGAGCTGACTCGGTGGGCCGAGAGTGTACGCGGTGATCGAGTACGCGTGCTGACATGGCAAAGCAACATCGCAAGCTGGATCGCCGCCAGCCGCGTGGTGGTTTTGCCAAGCCGTTACGAAGGCATGCCTAATGTGATTTTGGAAGCCATGGCAGCAGGCAAACCCGTCGTCTGCAGCCGCGTGGAGGGCAGCCAGGAGTTGATCGGCGACGATCCCAGTCAAGGCTTTGAATTCAACGACGATACTATGTTGGTGAAATCGCTTGATCGGTTTCTGTCGAGCGAACAACTGGCGAAAGAAACCGGATTGGCCAACCAAGCCCGCATGCGATCGCTGTTCACCATCGACGCCATGGTCGACGCCTACCGCGAGGTGTACATGCGAGTGATCGAACAAGAACGCTCCAGCTAGAACGCCGCAGCAGGTCCTCGCCCGTAGCCGGATTCACCGCGGTTCAAACATACCCGCAGCCCGATTCGCCTTCTCGCCCGTAGCCGGATTCGCCAGAATTCGGAGCAAGATTGGCCTGGTGTTTAATAGGCTCTGTATCTGACCATCGCAGTCGCGCCCTTTCAAACTCCTGCGATTGCAATCTCAAAACTGCTGACGATCGGCCAGCCTCTTTTGCAAGCGTTGCTCCAATCGCTGGACCAGCTCGGGATTGGTTTCCGCAATGTTCGTCGTCTCATCGGGATCGGAAACGTGGTCGTACAGTTCGCGATGTCCCTTCGGGTGCACAATCAATCGATGCCTGTCCGTTCGGATCGTGGTGCCTTTGGCGTAAGACACCGCTTCACCATCTGAAGTTTCAGGGCTCTGTAAAACCGGCAGTAGCGATTCGCCATCGATGTCACTCGGTTGAGGAATGTCCGCCAATTCGCACAGCGTCGGGAACAAGTCGACCGTTTCCACGATCGCATCGGTTTGCAAGTTGGCAATCGTTGAAGAATCACAAAGGATCAGCGGTGAATGCAGGGACTCCTCGAACAAAGCATGTTTTCCCCAAATGGCATGTTCGCCCAAGTGCCAACCGTGGTCACCCCACACCACAATGATCGTGGATTCGCGAAGCTTCAGTTCGTTCAAACGCTGGATGACTTTGCCGACGTTTGCATCGGCGTAGGACACACAAGCCGCGTAGTGTCGGCGAACGGCATCCGCGAAGGCGTCGTCTTGATTCGGGTTCTTGCCCCAGCGGTTGTATCGCATGAATTCGCCCGAACCATGCCAAGTGGTTTGGCCGGAGGGTTTTGCTGGGTGCGGGATGCCGGGGAGGACCGTGTTTTCATACGGTTCCATGTGCTCGGCGGGAGCCCCAAAGGGCAGGTGCGGGCGGATGAACCCAACGGCCAAGAAGAATGGTTTTTCGGCTGCGTCCTCAGCCAGCGTGGCAAGCTCATCCAGCGACGTTTTTAGAATTAAATCATCGGGGTACTTCGCTTCGCCGCCTGCGGATTGGAACACATCCATTTGGCTGGCGTCTTTGCGAATCTCACCATCGGCCAATCCGTGCATGGCTCCGCGAGGATGTTGCCACGACCCGGTTGGCATGAGGTGCCGGTCCCAAGCACCTGGCATTTCGATCTCGTCCTCTTTGTTCCAGTCCGCTCCGCCACGACCGCCGGGATGATGCGAGACTTTGCCGACGGAAACGCTGGTGTACCCATGATCGCGGAACCAACGTGGCATCGACGGCGTGATGGAACTTGGGTCCTTCTCCATTCGCTTGGCACGTTGAAACAACGCGTGGTTTCCTGATGGCCCATAGCATCCCGTCAGCAACGCAAAGCGGGACGCTCCGCAGGTGGGCGCCTGAACAAAGTGGCGATTGAACTGCATGCCATGGCTGGCAAGCGAATCAATGTTGGGGGACGAAACGTAGTCCGCACCATAGCAACCCAGTTCCGGTCGCAAGTCATCCACACAGATCAGCAGCACGTTCTTGGCTGGCTTTTGCGTCCAACCAACGGACGCGGAAACCAAGCACATCAAGCTGGCGACAAAACACAGCGTCGCTCGCAACCGAAAGAAACCACTTGCAATGGAAAGCATGGACGACAAAACCTGGGGAAGGGGTGATGGGGCGGGGCCCCTACCATACTTCACCCACGCATCACTTGGTGACGCGATCGCGTTTTCGATGATGAAGGAATCGCCGGTGCAGTGCTTCTCTTTGTGTCGCATTTTTTTCGGCGAGGTCAACGCTCTCCGCCGGATCGGACTGGAGGTTGTACAGCTCCCACTCCTCGGCGGACTTCGGGGCACCTTGGCCGTACTTGACGATTTTCCAGTCGCCATGACGCAGTGCCCAGCGATTGATGCGAGGTTTCCAATTCCAGTAGAGATCTCTCGTTTGGAACGTTTCCGTCACCTGCAACCCGTCGTTCCAAAACGAAGCACCATCCAGCTTCAAATCGTTCATGTTCGCCTCCGCACCTGCGATCGATGCGAGTGTCGGCAACCAATCCACGATGTGTGTCGGCGAATCAAATGATCCGGCATCGAGGCGAGCCGGCCAATTCGCGAATCCGGGGACGCGAATGCCGCCTTCCCACACGTCGACCTTTTTGCCGCGAAACGGGATGGGTTGGTTAAAGTCCGTGAGCTTCAAATCATCCGGGTAGGCGTTGCCATTCCAGCTTCCTTGCGGGCCGTTGTCGGAGGAGAACAAGATCAGCGTGTTGTCACGTTTGCCGGTTGCTTCCAGTGTCTCGACAATCTGCCCAATCGCGTGATCCAGGTGATGCACCGCCGCGAGCAACAAGCGTTTTTCCGGATCGGATTCTCGTTGGATGTTTCCCTGCGGATCGTTGAACCAGGGAATCTCGTCTTCATCCAGCCATCGGGTCGGATCGTCCGGATCCAATTGCGTTGGGCGATCGATGAAACGTCCTCGCTCGTCCAAGGGTGTGTGCACCGCGTGAAAGGGCAGGTACAGAAAGAACGGATTGGCATCGTTCAACTCGATCACTCGAATGGCTTCGGCCGCGACCAAGTCCGTTGCGTGAGTTCCGTTTTCCGCACCAGGAATTAACTCGTGATCGCGATGCCAGGTGTGCTCGAATTCGCCCGTTCGATAACGGTGGTCGTACATGCCAACCGCGCCGGCGAAGGAGCCATAGCTGCTATCAAAACCGAAGTGATTGGGACCATGATCAGGATCCGAACCAAGATGCCATTTTCCAGCTAGGTATGTTCGATAACCGGCTGACCGAAGCAGGCTGGCGATCGTCGGTGTTTCCAGAGGGAAGGCGGGATCGTTGCTGGCTTGCAATGCCGCACCACCAAACCGACTCGGGTACCGGCCGGTCATCAATGCTACTCGCGTTGGTGTGCACTGAGGCATCACGTAATGCTGCTGGAACACGACTCCGGTGGACGCCAGCTCATCGAGATGCGGGCTGTAGACGTTGGGGTTGTTGAATCCGATGTCGCCCCAACCCATGTCATCGGCAAGGATCAACACGATGTTCGGTGGAGCGGAGGTCGTGTCCGTTGCGTTGGCAGCGTTGATGTTCAGCAGACAACACAACAGTAGAGCGATGCATCGCCTACATGCGGTGGCAATCTGGGGTGCTGATTGGCCACGAGTTGAGAGCTTGCGGTCGGTACAAAGAGGTTTCAGCGGCATTTCAGGTCTCCTTGGTCGTCAGCATACACCGACTAGAAACCGGAGACGCACCTTGGTGGCTCTGCTGTCAAAGCAACAAACGCGAGACTCCGTCCAAACGAAGGCTCGCGTTTTGCGTTGCGACAGTTGAGGTAGCGGGATGCTGGTTGAAACGAGTTCAACGTCGGTTCAAGAAGCTTTGCAACAACGTCAGCCCGATCGCTGCTCCTTCAGGCATTGATGGATGCGAAGGAATTGCGGCTCGGTAGTTTCCGGGCGTGGGCAGATCGCGACGAAAGTCGTTTCGTGGACTTCCGCGATAGAAGTCACGAGGGTCGGGGGCACGGGAGGTGCGGTTCAGCGAACCGCGGTACGGGTACGCAACTGGTTTGCTGCTGCGATAAGGCGAGATGCCGTACGCCGCACCGTGGTCCAAGCCGCACGTTCCGGGCCGCCCGACCACATAGGGTTGCACGTAAGCCATTTGCTGCTGGACGAACGCGAATGCGGACAGAACATCATTCCAACATGGTGACAATCGTTCGGCGATGATCGGGCAGCGGCTTCCGAAAACGGCTCGTTCGGTTTGCGATTGCAGGAATTGAGCTTGGTTGTACTCCTGGGCCAATCGATAGGTGCGATCGGGATGACGTGCCGCTGAGCGAAGATCGCTGGTTTGATCTTCGAAGTCGTCGATCAGGCGGAGGACATCACGGTCAATCGTGCGGACACGACGGGCTTCGTCTTCGAAATGGCTGACCGCGTCGCGGTAGCGATCCGTTGCGTCGTACAAAGGCGAGTTGTGCCCGGCTTGTGCGGTCTGCGAACCAGCAACCACGGAAAAGATGGCGGCGAAGAGGGGGGCGACGACGAAAATCCCAATCGAGCGTGTCATTTGAAAATCCAATCTGGTTTAAGGAGAAGCCTTCCGTGATCCATTCCCCGACATCCTCATCGAGTGTCAGCAGGAAAATGCGATCGAGATGCCAATCTGCCCGGTGAAATCCAGCGTTGGTTGGTAAGTCGTTTTATACGAATGGTTTGCGTGAATTCGTTTCGTTCGAAAACCGCTTGAGTGCCCCAGCAGGAGTGTTGTCGCTTTGATGTCAGTGTCATCTTGTTGATAAGCCAGTTTGAGACAGTTGGGCGAAGTCTATGTATTTTGGGGTCGCTGTTTGCATGGTTTCTTTCTGCGGGACTACATTGATGGGCCGCATTTGTATTGCCGCATGAAATTCCCTCTACGAAGAGTTCTCCGCATGTCGTTTCTCTCGAGCGAGCCCAGCTCGTCCCGGTCCATCTCGCTGTCGCGGACGGAGGCTGCTTCTCTTTCCTCGTTGGACTTCGGCTCGCTGCGGGCCTGTTTTGTCTTGATGTTGGCGGTCATCGGATGGATGCTGTTGGCATCGATCGCGTCCGGCGAAGAGTCACGACCCAACGTGGTGTTGATTTTGGTTGATGACTTGGGGCTGCATGACATCGGCATCGAGGGCAGCAAGTTTCATCAAACGCCACACATCGATGCGTTGGCCGAACGCGGCATGCGATTCACCGCTGGCTATGCCAACTGCCGCGTGTGCAGTCCTTCGCGAGCCAGCATTCAACTCGGTCAGTACACGGCTCGTCACGGAATCACCGATTGGATTGGTGCCGCATCGGGAAAGAACTTCAATCGTGGTGATGAACTGTTGCCCGCCGAGTACGTGCGTGAACTCCCTGCCGAGGACGTGACCTTGCCCGAAGCACTTCGCGAGGCGGGCTACACGACGTTCTTCGCTGGTAAATGGCACTTGGGCGGTGATGGATCGTTGCCAACCGATCATGGTTTTGACATCAATATCGGCGGCCATCACCGAGGCAGCCCTCCCGGTGGTTTCTTTGCTCCCTTCAAAAACCCATTGATGGAAGATGGTCCCGATGGCGAATCGCTGACGCGACGTTTGGGCAAAGACACGGCGTCGTTCATCGAGCAGCAAGGCGACAAACCTTACTTTGCCATGCTGTCGTTTTATGCCGTTCACGGACCGATCCAAACCTCGCAAGAGTTGTGGCAGAAGTACCGCGAGTCGGCACCGCCCGCTCCCGCCGATGGTAACCGTTTTCTCGTCGATCGGACGTTGCCGGTTCGTCAGATCCAAGACAATCCGGTCTATGCGGGAATGATGGAAACGTTGGACAACGCGGTCGGCGACGTGATGAAAGCCGTGGAGGCATCCGGAAAAGCCGACAATACGTTGGTCATTTTCACCGGTGACAACGGAGGCGTTTCCTCCGGCGATGCGTACTCGACCAGCAACTTGCCTCACCGTGGTGGCAAAGGCCGGCAATGGGAAGGCGGGCTGCGTGAGCCGTACTACGTCTCGATGCCCGCACGCATTGCCGCCGGTTCCACTTCGGACGTTCCCGTCATGGGATCGGATTTTTACCCAACGATCTTGGACGTTTGTGGTTTGCCGCTTCGTCCGGAACAACACAAGGACGGTGATTCATTGGAAACCGTTTTGGTCAAGGGTGAGGATCCTTCGCTCCATGACCGAGCGTTGGTTTGGCATTACCCACACTACGGCAATCAAGGTGGCGAGCCATCGTCGATCATTCGTGTTGGTGAGTACAAGCTGATTCACTACCACCTGGGTTCCAAAGACGAGCTGTATCATTTGCCCAGTGACATCGGCGAGCAAAACGATTTGGCATCGCAACAGCCCGAACGTGTTGCCAAAATGCGTGAGCAATTGATGGCCTATCTCAAATCGGTTGACGCAAAGTTCCCCGAGCCGGATCCGCGGTTTGATCCAGAGAAGGCCAAGCAGCGATGGGCCAAGATTCAAGGTCCGCAAAAAGAGCGTTTGGAAAAACGCGAAGCCGCCATGTTGCAACCGAACTGGCAGCCCAATCCGACTTGGTGGGGAAGCACCGTCGACTGAGCTGGGGGCCCAACGCGACTCCGTTCAGTGACTGCACTCGCTGAATCAACTTCCGTTTTCAATCGATATCGCGAATGACGACCTGCGACACCGCAACCCGTTCGCGATCGAGGTGGGATCAACTGCCGTGGTTGTTTTCACCGGCGGTGGATCTGGCGACGTTCGGTGGCAGTGCCGCGGTCGCGCTCGCAATGTTGCCGGTCGGAGCGGCGCTGGGATTGTTGCACGGTGACACTCCCGGTTGGACTTGGGTGGCGACGATCCTGCTGATTGATGTCGCTCACGTTTACGCCACCGGTTTTCGCGTTTACTTCGATGGTCAAGAGCTACGCAAACGCCCGTGGCTCTACGGGCTGACTCCGTTGCTCGCGTTTGTGGTGGGCGCCGCGATTTACAGCGAGAGTGTGACGCTGTTCTGGTCCGTGTTGGCGTATCTGGCTGTCTTTCATTTCATTCGCCAGCAATATGGCTGGGTCGCGCTGTATCGATCCAGGGCGAACGATCGCGAACGAGCCGGATGGTGGATCGACGCGTCTGCGATTTATCTGGCGACGCTTTATCCACTGATTCATTGGCACGCGAATCTGCCGAAGCATTTCTGGTGGTTCGCGGAGGGCGATTTCATCCGGTTGCCATCCGCGATGGCGACCATCGCGATGCCGGTCTACTGGATCAGTATGTTGGCGTACGCCGCACGTAGCCTGGTTCGAGGGTTTCGCGACGGTGATTGGAACCCCGGAAAGGATTTGGTGGTGCTGACTACGGCGGTGTGCTGGTACGTGGGGATCATCACGTTCAATTCCGACTACGCCTTCACCGTCACCAACGTGATCATCCACGGCGTGCCGTACATGGTGCTGATTTATTGGTACCGTTGGTGCCGCGAGGTTGCAGAGAACGAAAAATCTCATTCCTTAGCTGGGCGGGGCTCTCGATGGGGAACGACTGCGGGGCGGGTGGCTTTGTTTTTGGGGGTGGTCTGGATCTTGGCGTACGCTGAAGAACTCTTTTGGGACTTCGGTGTCTGGCACGAACGCGGTTGGCTGTTTGGATGGCTGCCCGGCCAGCGGGGACGGTCCGAATGGGGCGAGGAAGCTGGCGTTTGGCTGGCCCCCGCCTTGGCGGTGCCCCAGATCACGCATTACGTTCTGGATGGATTTTTGTGGCGGCGACGACAAAGGGATGCTTGATGAACACGGCCGAACACCAGCGATTGGACGAAGACGAGCGACGCGAGCGGAACTGGAAACGTTGGGGGCCTTATCTGTCCGAACGCCAATGGGGCACCGTTCGGGAGGATTACTCCGAAGGCGGGAATTCTTGGAGTGATTTCCCGCACGATCATGCTCGCAGTCGTGCGTATCGTTGGGGCGAGGACGGTTTGCTGGGGTTCAGCGATCGTCAGTGCCGGATGTGTTTTTCGGTCGCGTTGTGGAACGATAACGACACGATCTTGAAAGAACGACTGTTTGGATTGACCGGTCCCGAAGGCAACCATGGCGAAGACGTCAAGGAACTGTATTACTACTTGGATTCAACGCCGACGCATTCCTATGCCAAGGCGATGTATCGCTATCCACAGCAGCGATATCCCTATCGCGAATTGGTTGCCGAAAATCAAAAGCGAGGTTTGCACGATCGCGAGTACGAATTGCTTGATAGCGGTGTGCTCGATGACAACAGGTTCTTTGACGTCACCGCGACTTACGCGAAGGAATCTGAGAACGACGTACTGATTGAAATTGTGGTCACCAACCATGGGCCGGAAGAACACGAGATCGCGGTTCTGCCAACATTGTGGTTCCGTAACACTTGGGTTTGGGGCTGTGCCCACGAAGGATGCACGGCCAAACCCACCATCCAGGCGATCGATTCACACGTGGTGCAAACTCGCCACGACACGCTCGAGCCTTTTGTTTGTTCGTTTGAGAACCAGCCGGGCAGCGAACTGCTGTTCACCGAGAACGAAACCAACATGGAAGAGTTGTTCGACGGAGAGAACTTTTCGCCGTACACCAAGGACGCCTTTCACCGCTATGTGATCCATGGCGAAAAAGAGTCGGTCAATCCCAAACGCCACGGAACCAAAGTGGCGGGATTGTATCGATGGAAGCTCAAGCCGGGCGAGACCCAGCGGGTTCGTGTTCGGTTGACGATCAAAGACATGGCGGGGGAATTTCATCCGGATGTGGCGGACGAGTTTGACCAAATCTTGCAAACGCGGCGCGAGGAGGCGGATGCGTTCTACCAAACGGTGCTGCCGTCAAAAGCCACCGACGAACAGCGTTTGGTCTCACGCCAAGCTTACGCGGGACTGATGTGGACCAAGCAGTTCTATCACTACATCGTCGCGGATTGGTTGGATGGTGACCGGGATGTGATGACGCCTCCGGAGGCTCGGCATCAAGGGCGAAACAAGGATTGGCGACACCTCTATGCACGGGATGTGCTGTCGATGCCGGACAAATGGGAATACCCTTGGTTCGCCGCGTGGGATTTGGCGTTCCACATGATTCCCGCCGCGCGCATTGACCCCGCGTTTGCGAAGAAGCAACTAATGGTGCTGCTGCGCGAGTGGTACATGCATCCCAACGGTCAGCTTCCGGCGTACGAGTTTTACTTCGATGATGTGAATCCGCCTGTGCATGCTTGGGCGTGTTTGCGAGTCTTCCAAATGGAAGCCGAAACGGGCAAACGTGACTACAAGTTTCTCTCGCAAGCGTTCCAGCGTTTGCTGCTGAACTTCACTTGGTGGGTCAACCGAGTCGATAGCAACGGTGACAATGTTTTCGCGGGCGGATTCCTTGGTCTGGATAACATCGGCGTGTTCGACCGCAGCAAAGGATTGCCCGAAGGTGCGGAGTTGGAACAGGCTGACGGCACCGCGTGGATGGCGTTCTACAGCGGCACGATGATGTCGATGGCACTCGAGCTGGCTCGTCACGATCGCTCGTACTCCGACATGGCCTCGAAGTTCTTGGACCACTTCATTCGCATTGTTGACGCGATGAACGGAGGCGAAAGCGGTGGGTTGTGGGATGAGGAAGACGGTTTCTATTACGACCAACTGAAAATCGATGGTGAGACCTATCCGATGCGAGTCAAATCGCTGGTTGGGTTGCTGCCGTTGATCGCGGTGGAAATTCTGGACGAGGACTTGCTCGACGATTTGCCGGGGTTCCGCAATCGACTCGAATGGTTCTTGAACAACCGCCATGACTTGGTGCAGCACATCACGTTTTGCCAAACGACCAAACGTCATCGCCGGATGTTGATCTCGATCCCGACGAAGGAACGTCTGGAGCGGGTATTGAAAGTGTTGCTGGATGAGTCCGAATTCCTGTCGAACTATGGCATTCGTTCGCTATCGAAAAAGCACGAAACGGAACCGTTCAAGGTCACCGTCCGCGGGCAAGAGCACACGGTGGCGTATGTTCCGGGTGAGTCGGACAGTTGGATGTTCGGTGGCAACAGCAATTGGCGAGGTCCGATTTGGTTTCCAACCAATTACCTGTTGATCGAAGCGATCGAGCGATATCACGAGTTCTACGGTGACGATATCGAGATCGAGTGCCCGGTGGGTTCGGGGCAGAAAATGAATTTGTTGCAGGTTGCCGACGAATTGAACCGTCGTCTGTCGAATATCTTTTTGTCGCCCGAAGAAGGTGGTTCGCGACCCTGTTTGACGGGAAGCGGTATGAAGAGTGACGAATCGCTCTGGCAAGATCAGGTGCTGTTCTACGAGTACTTTCACGGTGACACGGGCGAAGGTTTAGGGGCCAGCCATCAAACGGGGTGGACCGCGCTAATTGCGACATGCATTGAACACTTGCACGGCCGCATTATCGAAGGCGTTGAGTAGCCGAGGCATCGAAACGAGCGATGATGGGGAGTCGAAACCGGTTCCAAACCAGCAATTGATTTTGTGCATGGTCCGGTGCACCTTCCATTGCTGAACGGCCATTGGGAAACGTGTAGATTAGCGAGTCAGCATTGACTCCCCACGCAATGGATGCCCCAATGACCGAAGCTGCCACTCGCTCAAAGCCTGCCGAAAACATTCGTTCCGTTCGCAAACTTTTGGCGGCCAACCGAAGCGAAATCGCAACGCGAGTGTTTCGTTCGGCGCACGAATTGGGTATTCGGACCGTCGCGATTTACTCGCACGAGGACCGCTATGCGCTGCACCGCTTCAAAGCGGACGAGGCCTATCAGATCGGTTCGCCCGGCGAGCCCATTCGGTCTTACCTGAACATCGATGCGATTGTCGCGTTGTGTTTGCAGCACGACATCGATGCGGTTCATCCGGGGTATGGATTTCTATCCGAGAACCCTGAATTTGCGAAAGCGTTGACCGATGCGGGGATTTTGTTTGTTGGCCCCAGCGAGCAAAGCCTGCGTGATTTGGGTGACAAAACGAGTGCCAGGCGGCTGGCGGAGATCGCGGGCGTTCCCGTTTTGGGCGGCACGGCTCAATCGGTCACGTCGGTGGAGGAGGCATCCGAAGCGGCCGACAAACTCGGCTATCCAATCATGTTGAAAGCTGCGAAGGGTGGCGGTGGGCGCGGGATGCGGGTGGTGATGACACCGGATGAGTTGGCGTCGTCATTAGAAGCGGCTCAGCGGGAAGCCAAAACCGCCTTTGGTAGCGACGAGGTGTTCTTGGAGCGATTTGTCCAGCGAGCCCGTCACCTGGAAGTGCAATTGCTTGGCGACCGGCACGGCAACTTGGTGCATCTCTACGAACGTGATTGCAGCGTTCAGCGGCGGCACCAAAAGGTGGTGGAACTGGCGCCCGCACCGAACTTGTCGCCTGAAATGCGCGAGGCAATTTGCCAAGCTGCTTTGAACATCGGCCGAGCGGTCGGTCAAGACAGCGGCGGTTATGAGAACGCGGGGACGGTGGAGTTTCTGCTGGATGTCGACAAGGACGAGTTTTATTTCATCGAGGTCAACCCTCGCATCCAAGTCGAACACACGGTCACCGAAGAAGTGACGGGCATCGACATCGTTCGCAATCAAATTTTGGTTGCTCAAGGCCACCAACTGCACGACGACGAAGTTGGTTTGCCGCCGCAGGAAGACATCCGCACGATGGGATTCGCGATGCAGTGTCGCATCACGACGGAAGATCCCGCGGCGGAGTTTCGGCCGGATTATGGACGCATCAGTCATTACCGCAGTGCGGCTGGCTTGGGCGTCCGGTTGGATGCGGGCACGGCGTTCAGTGGTGCCGTGGTCAATCCCTTCTATGATTCCATGTTGGTGAAAGTCACGGCGCGGGCACCTTCGCTGGCGGCTGCCGCTCGGCGGATGGATCGATGCTTGCACGAGTTTCGAATTCGCGGGGTGAAGACCAACATCCCGTTTTTGACTCGGTTGGTGAATCATCCCACTTTTCTGGCAGGCGAAGCGACCACGCGATTGATCGACACGACGCCCGAATTGTTCCGCTTGCCGAAACGACGCGATCGTGCGACGAAGTTGCTGACTTTTTTGGGGGAAACGATCGTCAATGGAAACTCGTTGGTCACGGGACGTCCCCCAGCGGTTCGTCGTGAACCCGCACCGGTTCCGGAAATTCCAACGTCAACCAAGCCGCCTCGCGGGACGGCTGATATTTTTCGCGAAGAAGGCGTCGATGGGTTGGTTCAATGGATCAAACAGCAAAAGGGATTGTTGCTGACCGACACGACGATGCGAGACGCTCATCAATCGTTGTTGGCCACTCGAGTTCGCACGGATGACATGCTGCGGATCGCTCCCGCTTATGCACACTTGGCGTCTCAATTGTTCTCGTTGGAAATGTGGGGCGGTGCGACGTTTGACACGTCGATGCGGTTTCTAAAGGAGTCGCCTTGGCAACGATTGGCGGATCTGCGAGCCGCGGTGCCCAATGTGCTGACGCAAATGTTGCTGCGTGCAAGCAATGCGGTCGGGTACACCAACTATCCTGACAACGTGGTGCGATTGTTCGTTCGCGAAGCAGTTCAGGCGGGAATGGATGTCTTCCGTGTGTTTGACGCGCTCAACTGGGAAGAGAACATGCGTGTCGCAATGGAAGCCGTGATCGAAGAAGGCGGCATCTGCGAAGCGTCGATCTGCTACACCGGCGATCTGCAAGATCCCGGCCGGACGAAGTATGGCTTGAATTACTACGTCGACTTGGCAAAGAAGTTGCAAGCCGGCGGAGCCCATCTGATTGCGATCAAAGACATGGCGGGTTTGCTGAAGCCCGCCGCTGCGGTCAAGTTGCTGCGTGCCTTGCGAGACGAAGTCGATTTGCCGATTCACTTGCACACCCACGACACGGCCGGCATTCAAGCATCGACGTTGATGGCCGCCGCGGGGGAAGGGTTGCAGATTGCGGATGCGGCACTTGCACCGATGTCAGGCGGTACCAGCCAAGTGAACTTGAACACGTTGGTGGAAGCATTGCGTTTTACCGACCGCGAATCTTCTTTGGAAAGCGAGTCATTGACGAAGCTTGCGACCTACTGGCAGGCCGCTCGTGAATTTTACAAGCCATTCGAAAGCGACGTGCTGCCCGCAACGGGTGACTTGTACGACCACGAGATGCCTGGCGGACAGTACACGAATTTGTTTCAGCAAGCCCGGGCGTTGGGATTGGCGGATCAGTGGGCGGGGGTGTGTCGAGCTTACGCCGACGTGAATCGTTTGTTTGGTGACATCGTGAAGGTGACACCGACCAGCAAAGCGGTTGGCGATATGGCTCTCTTCCTGGTCGCGAACGAAATGTCGGCAGAAGAGGTTTTGACCACGGACAAAGCGTTGGCATTTCCGGCGAGCGTGCTGGACTTGATCGGTGGTCGCATGGGGCAACCGCCGGGAGGTTTCCCCGAACCCGTGATGAACAAGATCCTTGGCGATCAAGCTCCGGTCCTGGAACGTCCCGGTGCATCAATGCCTCCGGCGGATTTGGAGGCGGCGAAAGCTCAGGCGGCGGAGCTGACTCAGGAAGCACCGAGCGATCGCGATGCCGTCACGTACTTGCTGTATCCAAAGGTCTTTGAAGAGTACGCCGAACATCGCAACAAGTACGGCGACGTTGCTGCCTTGCCCACACCCAACTTCTTTTATGGGCAGGAACCCGGCGACGAGATCGCGGTCGACATCGAACCGGGCAAGCGTCTGATCGTGAAGTACTTGGCCACAGGGCAGCCCTATCCCGACGGGACGCGAACGGTGTTCTTTGAATTGAATGGCCAACCGCGCGAAGTCGCGGTGGTCGATCGTTCGTTGGACGTTGATGTGAAGGCGGCGGTGAAAGCCGATCCGTCGGACTCAACTCACGTGGCCGCGTCGATGCCCGGCATGGTGATCACCGTCGCCGCTTCCGAAGGCGAAAAGGTGAAGGCTGGCCAAAAGTTGTTGGTCCTGGAAGCAATGAAAATGGAAACGACGATCAACGCGCCAGCCGACGGGGTTCTCGCGAAAGTCCATACGCCTCCGGGAACCCAGGTTGAAGCGGGCGACTTATTGGCGGTCGTTGAGTGACGACACCGAGTGACGCGGTTGAGTCCGCCGATTGCACTCCAATGCGTCCTCCGGTGCCGTTGTTCTGGTCACGGGGCGACGAAAACGGGAACATCCGATACGCTTTTGGGAAATTCCCGCCTCCTGGAACCCTGAGCAATCGGAACCTTCTACCATGTCGATCCAACGTGTCGGAATTCTTACCGCTGGTGGCTTGGCCCCTTGTTTGTCGTCGGCCATTGGCGCCTTGATCGAAGCCTACACCGAACAGGCTCCAGACGTTGAAATCATCTGCTATCGCTCGGGTTACAAGGGATTGCTGTTGGGCGACAGCTTTGTTGTCGATGACAACTCCCGCCGAAATGCGGGCATCTTGCACGAGCATGGTGGCAGTCCGATCGGCAACAGCCGGGTCAAGCTGACCAACGTGGCCGACTGCGTGAAGCGTGGTTTGGTTAGCGAAGGTCAGGATCCGTTGAAGGTGGCTGCTGAACGGTTGCAGTCGGACGGCGTGGATGTGCTACACACCATTGGTGGCGACGATACAAACACCACGGCGGCCGACCTTGCGGCATACCTCGCCAAGCACGATTACCAACTCACCGTGGTTGGGTTGCCCAAGACGATCGACAACGATGTGATTCCAATCAAGCAAAGCTTGGGCGCTTGGACGGCAGCCGAAGAAGGTGCCAAGTTCTTCGAAAATGTGGTGGGCGAGCACAACGCAAATCCTCGCATGTTGATCGTGCATGAAGTGATGGGACGCAATTGTGGTTGGTTGACCGCCGCCACCGCCGCCAAGTACCGCGAACGTTTGCAGAACCTGAACTTCCTACCCGAAATGGGACTGAGCCAAGAACGACGTGATGTTCATGGTGTCTATGTTCCGGAGATGGGGTTCGACCTGGAAGAAGAGGCCAAACGATTGCGAGCGATCATGGACGAGATCGATTGTGTCAACATCTTCATTTCCGAAGGTGCCGGCGTCGAAACCATTGTGAAAGAGATGGAATCTCGCGGAGAAAGCGTGCCAAAGGATGCCTTCGGACACTACAAGTTGGATGCGGTGAATCCCGGCAAATGGTTTGGCAAGCAATTCGCCGACATGTTGGGTGCCGAGAAAACGTTGGTCCAAAAGAGCGGCTACTTCAGCCGTGCGGCGGCGGCCAATCCAGAGGACATCGCTCTGATCGGTCGTTGTGCCCAGAAAGCGGTTGAATGTGCGATGCAGGGCATCGGCGGCGTCGTCGGTGAAGACGAAGACCAGAACAACGAATTGCGTGCGATTGAGTTTGAACGCATTGCGGGTGGCAAGCCATTCAATATCAATGCGTCGTGGTTCGGAGAGCTGCTTTCACAAATGGGGCAACCCAAAGGTGAGTTGCTCGAAACGTCTCACTGACTGACCAGTTGAGCCGCGACGACATCCGAATCCGAGCCGAGCGTGTTGTCCATGTTCGGCTCTTTTCGATTGCGTTTCCCGTTGAGCATCCAACCGACGGGCGTGTGACGCACAAACACTTGGTAGCTGATCAGCAACGAAACGCAGGCAACCAAACTGACCACTGCGAATTTAGTTAGGAGCGAAACGTTCCAGTCTCGTACCCAGTACTGCAGATACATCACCCAGGGCAGGTGAGCCAAATACAGCCAGTACGACGAGTCCGAGAGGTATCGCATCGTTGGGCTGGGACGGGCAAAGAGCGATCGAAACAATCCCATCATGCCGAAGGAGACGGTCCAGGCATAAGTCGCTTGAATCATCAGCGAACCCAGCAATCCCAACCCGCTCATTTCATTTCGGATGGTCCACCCCAGTCCCAACAGCAGCGTGAGCGAAATCGGCAGTGTCCACTTCCAGCTTCGACCCAGTTCGCCAGCTTGGTCGTTCGCGTCGTAATAGATCGCGCCAAATCCAAAGAACAACGTGTAGTAGATCAACACGGATGGATGCGGGATCAGTCCAACCGAGGTGGCAGGCCCGAATCCCTGGTGCTCCATGAAATAGCTGGGCAGCATGGTTAGCGGAACCAACCACAACAAACAGGATGGCCAGCGAGTCCAGGTCACCGCGTTCCAGCGGACTCGGACGAATGTGGGAATCGCGATGGTGGCAATTGCGAAGCCTGTGACCAGGAAACAAAGAAACCACAAGAACCAAAGGTGGCCGGTCAAAGGGAAATCGAACAACAGGAACATCAGCCCTTTCCAGTCCGCTTCCGACATTTCGCCCGCCGCTCCGTTGGTTGGAAGCGTGAGTGATTTGCCCATCATCGAAGCGATCTCTTGCCGGCCCGTTTCGACTTCTTCCTGAACCAATTCTATTTGCAGCATTCCCGCAACGAACTGCGTGGTGTCCCACGGAGCACGCATCACATCGATGGGACGTTCCCCTTTGTGGTTCGCTTGCTCAGGGTCCGCACCATGATCCAGCAGCGTTTGTGCGATGTCGTCTCGGCCGAGGAACGCCGCAACTAGGAACGGTGTGTCGCCTTGGTCGGACCTTTGATTGACATCGGCATCCGCACCCAAGGCGGCTTCCACCGCGGCCAAATCGTCTTGCAAAATCGGCGTGAACAAATCCTTCTCATCGACGGCTTTGGCCACCGTGGACGGGTGAGCTTGGATGTATCCTGAAACGATCCACATCGCCGGAATGATGGTGCACATGCCAAGGACCAGCGGCAATCCAATGCGAAGCATTCGATGCTCGATCAGCTTGGAAAGGCCACGTCGGCGAAACAACATCATCGTGAAGAAGCCGCTCAGCAAAAAGAAAAGCGGCATTCGGAACCCGTGAATCATCGCGATGAAAACGGAGACCGCTGAACTGCTTTGGGTGTCCTGGACAGGCCAGCCGCGCCCGGCGTCGGGGGCGTAGGCAATTGACGCATGCAAGAAGATTCCCAGCAACATGGCAATGCCGCGAAGGGCGTCCAAATCATGTCGTCGCGACGGAATGGATGGGATGGATTCGGACACGGTTCTCGCTTTGGACGACCATCATGCATGTTATTGAGGCCTCACGCGCGGAGACCTCGTTTTCAAAGGCGCTTTCAAAGATGCAGACGCTTTCGAGGACAACATCTCTCAAGAACAACATTCTGCACGTCAATCCGACGCATCTCATCCTCGGATCAGTATCGCACTGTAACGCTTTGCAGGGGCCTCATGTGACCAAAGTCAAATGAGCCGAGCCCAGGTGAGCAAACGCGGCAAATCAGACCGCGAGCACCTGACCGTCGGCGATGACCCAGATGCGATCGGTGTTTTTGGGCGAGATCTTCATGGTTCCGGTGAATCGCCCACAGGCCGGCAAAACCAAACAACCGTTGGACCACCAAAAACATGGCAATTTGCCCGTGGTCTCGCCGCCGGTGTTCAGCACGTGGGCCGGATGCAGGTGGCCGCTGACCAACAAGTCCGCATCGCACGGCAGGTTGCTTGGTTCATGGGTCATGGCGATCGAATCCAAGTGGAACGTGCCTTCGACCGTATCGATGGGCCAATCTTTGGGCAGCTGACCGACCGCGCGATCGTGGTTGCCTTCGATCAATGTCACGGCAACATTGGAGTGACTTCGCAGAAAGGCTTCGAACACGGTGGTCGCGTCCAACGACAGCGAACTGCGGGCATGGAACAAATCACCAATGATGAACAGTTCCGTCGCACCACTGGCGTCCAACATTTCCGACACGGCTCGCAGCGTGGCACGGCTGGCTCCTGTCGGCACGCCGATCCCGTGACGCCGGAACGTGGCGTCTTTTCCCAGGTGCAGGTCCGAAACCATCAATGCTTGATGCTCGGGCCAATGCAGTCCGCCACCGGCGAAAAGCTCCAGATTATGGCCCGATAGTTCAATGCCCAGCGGCACCGAAACGGGCATCAGTTTGGATTCCAATCCAATCCCATCTGTAATTGGTTCAAGTTGACAGGTCCGTCCGAAGTCACGACCAACATGTCTTCGACTCGGACTCCTCCATCTTGACGCCCATACAGCCCAGGCTCGACCGTGAAAACTTCACCCGCGAGCATTTCACCTCCGCCGTGGTCAAGCAAGATCGGTTCGTGCACCTCCAAACCGATGCCGTGTCCCGTGCCGTGTTGAATGGAGGGAGCGTCGGTCAGCTCCCCACGCGAAATCGGATAGCCTCGATTGACCAGCACCGCTTCCACGGCCAATTGGACTTCTTCACCCGTTCTTCCTGGGAACAACACGGACTCAGCGGCTTCTTTGGAGGCGACGACCGCTGCGTGCATGGCCCGCACGTTTTCCGATGGCGTGCCGTGGACCACGGTTCGTGTGCAGTCGCCGTTGTAGCGGGTCGCTTCGTCTCGCGGAAACAGATCCACGATGATTGGGTGACCGGTGTACAAATCCCCGCTGCCCCGATGATGACAGTCGGCGGAATGAGGCAGCGTCGCGGCGATCGCACCGTGGCTCATCGAAAATTCCAGCTTCATGAACGCTTCCGCGGCCATGGTTCGTACCCGTTCGCTGGTCAACGGTTGACCGTCGAGCATCAAGCGTCCTTCGGAGCCAACGTCCGCCGTCGCGATGGTTTCGCACATCTGCCGCATGACGACTTCGGTGACCGCTTGTGCCTTGCGGAGCGAATCAATTTCTTGATCGGTTTTGACTCGCCGGTCCAGGACGCCCAATTCGTCATCGTACGAAATGGCAATCCCGGCTTCACCGAGATACCACGCGTAGATCAGCGGGAACGCTCGGTCGACCACCACGTGATCAATCGATTGCAATTGCAGGAATCGTGCGACCGATTGAGCGGATGCCGTCTCGCGATCGCCGCTGGCCGTTCCCGTGGCCGGCGGGAAGTCAGCCGGGCAATGAACTTTGTCCAGCCGTCCCGCGGCTCGTGTGCGATCCATTTCCAGATCACGAACGATGCCAATGTTCTGCCCATCCGGCAGACGGATCCAAGCGGCCGGATCTCCCAATGGCAAACCCAAACGACGAAACAAATTCGCGTTTCGATCGGCCAAGCCCGCCATGGCTTGAGGCAGGGAAGCATTGGAAGAAGTGGTTGCGGAACCGCTGGTCGAGTCGCTCGCGGCGACAATCAATTTGGAGTGAATCATGCCTCCACATTACCCGACCAAAGATGGTCTGCCGAGTGACCGGTGGGGCATGCTAGCCGAACGAATTTGGATGCGTGGTCTGGCTCCCAAAATGCGGGACAGCGGGTGTGAAGGGCTCGTTGTGACTTCAATTCACTAGCGTTTTGGAGGGACGCGATGCTGGCGCACGAGGCAAGGCACGAGCCGTCACAGTTTCGCTAACTGGTTCGACCCCATTGAGCGGGAGGAAAAACGCCTGCATGCGTTCTGGGGGATGGAGCGGTCGCGTCGCTCGTGCCGATCGCTAGGACCGATGTTGTTGTGATGCGACTGCGAGACATTCCTCGGGATGTGCACGCAGCCAATGAGCGTTCCAACCCGTTGCCATCATCCGTTCCAAATTCGCGAACCAACTTGCTGGATAGGCTCACGATTGGTTTCCCACCAACGTGATCGTGTCGTGACTCGATTTCAGGAGCCCATCGCGTGACCGCTTCCACCGCCCTCAACGCAAACGGACATGCCGCATCCGCCACTCAAGTGGCTGTCGCGGGACAACGTTTGCGACGACGCCGGTGGATCCTTGCTGTCACGCTCGGGCTGACGATCAGTTCAAGCGTCACGGGCTGGATTCGCGAATCGAACGCGGGGTTTCCCGAGATGGTGGAACGGGTGGGACGCTATTGCGGGTGCAGTTGGGGCGATGGCTATCACACCTGTCACGGCAGCGGGATGCGTCCGTTGGCCAATTTGCCACCGAAGTCTTATCCGGCTCGTACCGGTCATCTTGGCGAAAAAGTGTTCGGTTGCCAGGCCTGCCAATCGAGCCAGTGCAATGGGAGTTGCGACGCGTCGATTGCATCGCGACGGGGGGCCTTTGGCGGATATTCCATGTTGAGGCCGGCCCAGTTGCCGGCGACTCGCCAGTCAACTTTCTACGATCGATTCGACGAATATTCACGCCGTGTGAGTTTCCAGTCCGCCGCACAAGAAGCGGGCGTTTCCGCCGTGGATCCGATCTTGGATCACGAAACCATCGAAGGCCGCTACCGCACCACGCACTCGCCACGGTTTGAATTGAATGCTCAGCATGTGGTCGAACTGCAACGTGACGGCTACTCGGTGTTGGCTGACGAACCGTCGGCAGACGAAGGTGAAATGAGGGTCACACCACCGGTGTCTTCCAGTGTCAACGCCGCGCCCATGCCCACGACCGTCGACCCGGTCGAAGCGGAGGCACATGCCGACGCTGATGCAGTCTTGCCATCGCATCAACTGACGCAGGAAGAGATTCAACGTTTTCGTGACTACCACGAACATCGCCGATTGGAGAAGAAGTATCAGAAGTATTTGATCGATCCCGAACAAATCGATCCTTACCAAACCTTTGGCGGTCCGCCCGTCGGCAGCGAACAACGTCGGCAATTGGACGAACAAAAAGTCGACGCTTTACTGAAAGAGCGAAACGAGTCTTCTTCGTCGGACAAAGAGTCCGGCGGGTCAGAAGACATCCTGCCCAGTCCGAGTGACTTGTTGAAAGACATGTCCAAGTCTCCAACTCAAGGCGCGGTATCCGATTGGAGATCTTCACTGGATCGTTCTTCCCAAGCGACTTCGAATTGGGGAGGGAATTCGGACACGCAGTTTGAGATGGACGACGTTCCGCTGGACGAACTGTTGCCCGCGTATCCCGAAGAAGACGATCCGGATTTGCATTTGTTGCCGGCGGAGCCTGTTCGGGCCATGCGATCGGCCACGGACGCACTCTCGCAGCCTTCGCCGGATGATTTTGGCGTTGCGTCACCACGGCAGTTCATTCGCCAGCCGGCCGATGGATACTCAATCAGTCCCGACTCCGTCAACGACGAACCCGCCTTGGATGGCTCAGTCATCGTTAGGCAACCGGTGAACGGTCCCGCCGAACAGGTCGCGGAAGTTCCCGCTTTCCATTTCATTCGCCAGCCCCGCTAGCGGACGTTCGTCCTGGCGGGTGTCGCAATATCCGTCGCACCCGATGGTTTTCCCGTCGGATGGTTGCTTGCATCTCGAATCGGTTCATAACCGAAGCACGCGGAGTGAAACCTCCTCCGCATTTCGACGCATGCAGTGATCGCCTTGGGAACGGACAAGTGACATCAACCGACTCTTCGAAGCCTCTCCACGTCCAGCAAGTCATCAAGACGTATCAGCAAGGCACCTCCAAGGTGCATGCTCTCGATCGAGTCAGCTTGACTGTTGAGCCGGGTGAGTTCGTGGCCATCATGGGTGCCAGCGGTTCGGGCAAGAGCACGCTGCTTCACGCGATGGCTGGGTTGATCGATGTCGATGGCGGAACGGTGACGATTGCTGGTCAGGATTTGTCTCAGTTGGCCGACGGACCGCTCACCCGATTCCGCCGGGACAACTTGGGGATCGTCTTTCAGGCTTACAACTTGATTCCCAGTTTGACCGCCGAAGCCAACATTCGCTTGCCAGCACCGAGAAAAATGGGCGGCGGGCTTGATGCCAAGGTTGATCGGTTGTTGCAGCGGTTGGGCATGATTGAACGTCGGCATCACAAACCGGGAGCCTTGTCCGGTGGTGAACAGCAACGCATTGCAATCGCACGGGCGCTCATTTGCAATCCTGCGATTTTGCTGGCGGATGAACCGACCGGCAGTTTGGATTCCGTCACGGGAACACAGATTTGTGAATTGTTGCGGACATTGGTGGACGATGAACGACGTTCGATCGTGATGGTGACGCACGAACCACACGTCGCTATGTGGGCCGATCGGATTTGTGTGTTGAAAGACGGCGCAAACTTGGCGGAGATCCAAACCGATGGGAATCGTGATCCGCAAACCGTTGCCCGCCAGTATCAAGAGGCTCTCGGTGGTGAGGTGCTCGTATGAGCAAAAGTCTTTCACTGGCAGTTGCTTTTCTTCGTGAACGCAAGTCGCGGACAATGCTGACCACGATCGCCACCGCGGCGGCGGTGAGCATGGTCATTTGGGTGACGTGCAGCTATGAAGCTCTGCATAAAACCTATGATGAGTACGCCAATCTGGCGCTCGGTCGATACGAACTCGCGATCGCTCCGATCAGCGGCGAGCCAGCGGACTTCGTTTCTGCCGAAGCGATCCAGCCGTTGCGTGAAGATCCCGCGGTCAAAGCCATCGATCCGATGTGGGCGGGCCGCATCGCAGTCTTTGAGCTGCAAGATCAACTGCTGCCCGGCGAGATGCCAAACGGTGGCGGTGGATCGGGTTCCGGTTCCAACAGCCCGCTGTCGTCGCTGATGTTCTTCGGCACCGACGCGCCAGAACCCCCCTTTGAAATGGCTGGTGGTGAGTGGCTGGATCCTTCCGATGAGGCGATCGAAAACGGAACAGCGAAGATTGTCCTGCGAGCCGATGTTGCCGAACGTCGGGGGCTCAAAATCGGCGATACGTTGACGTTGGAATTGCCTCGGGCGAACCAAGCGGGTGAGAATTCGTTGGTGGTCAAGATTGGTGGACTGATGAACGCACCGACTTTGTTTGGTGGCGGTTCGGCGGGCATCCCTGTTCTGACTCCCAGTGTTGGCCAAGCGTTTGTGCCGGCCTCGCTGGTTGAACGAATCACTGGTCAGCCATTTCAAATCAGTTTGTTGGGCGTTTCGGTGGAACCGGAAGCCGATATCAACCGGTTCCGTTTTGCTTGGGCACCTCGATTGAGCGACTACGCGGTGCCGTTGCAGTTTCAACAAGCGTTCGAGATCGAAGAGGCACTCGATCAAGCCTCCGCCGCGCAGAACGTTCGGCTTCAATCGTACGCCGCCACCGGGGTGGCGATGCTGGTCGCCATGTCGGTCATTTTCTGTTCGCTCAGCATGGGTGTGACCGAACGCATTCGCCAGTACGCAATTTTGCGGGCGGTTGTGATGACGCGGGGTGAAGTCGCCTTGTTGATTGTTTTCGAAGGGCTGGTACTCGGGATTGTTGGATGGGTCGCCGGAATCGGGTTGGGCTGGGGGTTGCTGAAGCTGGTTGAAAACCTGTTCAGCGAATTGCTGTACCACGGTGTGGCTTTCGGCCCAAGCAGTCTGACCTTGTCGACCATCGCTGCACTCGGTGGCGCGTTGTTGGCGTCGATCGTTCCGGCGTACCAGGCGACTCGCGTGAAGCCGGTTGATGCGATGGCACCGCGTCAATCCATGACCGAGGCAAACCAGATCGCTGGTCCGAGTCTTGTCATTGGGTTGGCGTTGCTCGCGATTGGGCCTTTGCTGACCTTCGTCTTTCCACCGAGCGAACGTGGCATCTATGTGGCCATGGTGGCGAGTTTCGCTTCCACCGCGATTGGATTTGTGGTCTTGGCACCGTCAATCGTGGTTTTGGTCGACCGCCTGTTTGGCCCCGTGCTGGCTCGGTTGTTTGGCATCGATCGGGAGTTGTTGGCCAGCCAAGTGACCAACAACATTTGGCGGACCGTTGGTGCAGCGGTTTCGATGGCGTTTGGTTTGGGGTTGTTCGTGGGTATCCAGGTTTGGGGATTCACCATGTTGGAAGCCTTCGTGCCGGGCCCTTGGACGCCCGATGCGATCGCAATGATCCAACCCGGTTTGTCGCCCGAGAAAGTGGACGTGATCGCGGAGTTGCCGGAGGTGGACGAAACGCGATGCTTGCCGCTGGTGGTGGAACAGCCCCGTTTGGTGGATGACATCACCGGCAGTGCCGATCGGCCATCGGTCATTCGCCAAGACAACGTGATCATGGTCGGTTTGGATCCGGTGGGGGCTTTTGTGGGCAAGAAGTCATCTGGAAAAAAGCCTCTGCTCGAAATGGAGTGGGTGGCCGGAGACGCCGAGTCGGCCGTGGCAATGATGACGAAAGGACACGCCTGCGTGGTTCCGGATCACTTTTTGGAAGAGACGGGGTTGCGAGTGGGTGACACGTTGTCGGTGGATCCACCCCGGGACGCTGGCAACACGGCGACGTACACCATCGTCGGTGCGGTGAAGCTCAAAGGTTGGCACTGGCAAACGAAGTTGGCGGGGCTGCGACCGAGAACCCACCGCTCGGCCGCGTTGGTTTTCGCGGACTACCAATCCGTGGCATCGGATTTCGATCTGCCGCTGGCATCGCATGTTTGGTTCGCTTATTCGAACAACCATGCCGATGTGGAATCGATCCAGACAGCAGCCACGGAGTTGGTGGAATCGATTCACGGTCCCAGTACGGAGGCCAGCGAGGTCAGTGCCAAAGTGGTCTCGATCCAAAGCATTCGTGACCGGCTGCTCAACGGAGCCCGGCGTTGGTTGTGGATGATCAGCGTGTTGCCATTGGTAACGCTGTTAATCGCGTGCATCGGTGTGTTGAACGTGATTGTGGCTTCGGTGCGCGCACGGCGGTGGGAGTTTGGTGTGCTACGTTCGATCGGCTTCACGAGCGGCGAACTGGCCCGCGCGATTTTGGCCGAAGGTTTGATGATCGCACTGGTTGCTGGCGTGTTGAGTGTGGGCTTTGGGATCTTGAGCGGTTGGTGTGGTGCGGGGTTGGCGCAATACGTGAGCTTCTTTGGTGGACTGCATCCGCCGATGGTGATTCCGTGGATGCCGATTCTTGGCGGTGTGATTTTGGTGGGCGTGCTGGGGATCGTGACCGCCGCGTGGCCCGCGATTTCCGTTCGCCGATCCCGGCCAATGGTGCTGCTGCAATCAGGTCGAGACTTCACCTAATCAACTGGATTTCGTTGGCTTGGCTCGCGGTCGTGCTTGATGCCACGCCCGGCCCTGCAAACGCTGACCATCTCGGTTGGCATGATCTTCGCTGCGTCTGATTCTGGCGGCATGCCGGAACGAGGGGCCTGACGGAGTGGTTGGCCTTTTGTTCATTCCATGGCATCGACAAATGAATGACCAATGAACACTGCTAACCAACAGCGAATGAAGGGGAGTCCGATGGGATTCGATATAAAAGACAAAGTGGTTCTGGTGACCGGTGCGAACCGAGGCATTGGAAAAGCAATTTTGGAGGAGGCTTTGACTCGCGGTGCGAGCAAGGTTTATGCGGCGGTTCGACGGTTGGAATCAGCCGAGGATCTCGTCGCGGAACACGGCGACAAAGTCGTCGCCGTGCACTTGGATTTGGATGATCCGCAGTCCATCGTTGACGCCGCGAAAACCGCAACGGACGTCGATGTCGTGGTGAACAACGCAGGCGTTTTGCGTTTGCAAAAGGCGTTGGAATCTGACGCGATTGAGACGTTGCAGTTCGAGTTGAATGCGAACGTCTATGGTTTGATGCGTGTGGCTCAGGCCTTTGCACCATCGCTGAAAAGCAACGGTGGCGGAGCGTTGGTGCAACTCAATAGCGTGGCATCGGTGAAGGCATTCCCTGATTTTTCGACGTATAGCGCCTCGAAAGCGGCAAGCTACTCAATCACGCAGAGTCTTCGCGAATCGCTCAAAGAACAGAACACGCAAGTGGTCAGTGTGCATCCCGGACCGATCGACACCGACATGGGTTCGGACGCTGGGTTTGACGAGGCTGCTTCGCCGCAATTGGTCGCCACTTCGATCTTCGATGCGATCGCGGAAGAACGCTTTCACGTCTGGCCCGATCCAATGGCCGAACAGATCAACTCGGCCTATCAAAGTTTCGCGGAGCAAGTCGTCGAAACTTCGATGGAAGAGTCGCCAGCCTAGTGCATGTGATGCCGAGTGTGCTTGCTAGTCTGGAGTTCACCATGACGAGGTTGTTGATTGCGATCGCGGTGGTCGTTGGTGCATTGAGTAGTACATCGCTCGCGATTGCTCAGACTCCCGACGCTGCATCCGATCAGCTCACCACATCGGAGGATGCCATGGAGACACCAAAACTACTGATCTTTGACGTCAACGAAACACTGTTGGATCTTGCTCCGTTGAAGACTTCGGTGGGCAAGGCGTTGGGCGGACGTGACGATCTGTTGCCGTTGTGGTTCTCGACCATGCTTCATTATTCGTTGGTTGAAACGCTGAGTGATCAGTACCACGACTTTGGCGAAATCGGAACCGCGGCATTGCTGATGGTTGCCGAATCGCAAGGTGTTGAGCTGACTGAAGAGGAAGCCAAGCAGGCGATCATCCCCGTCATTCGCTCGTTGCCTCCGCATCCTGACGTGGTGGCAGGCATCCAGCGTTTGAAGGAAGCGGGGTACCGGATCGTCAGTTTGACCAATTCATCGTCGGCCGGCGTGGAAGCTCAGTTTCAAAACGCAGGGCTGACCGACTTGTTCGAGAAACGCTACAGCGTGGATGCGGTTGGCAAGTTCAAACCGCACCCAGACACGTACGCTCATGTCCTCGCCGATCTTGGCGTGAAGCCCGGCGACGCAATGATGGTGGCTGCCCACGCATGGGACCTCGCCGGTGCGGAAAACGCCGGCTTGCAAACCGCGTTCGTCAAACGACCGGGTAAGACGCTGTACCCCAACGTCAGCAAACCGGACGTGATCGTCGCTGACTTGAATGAGTTGGCGGGCAGGCTCACATCAAAAGCGAATTAGCAACGGATCAACGGTGTTCCCACTGGTCAGTTAAAATCCAATTGCGGTAGCAACGCGTGCATTCGAGTTTCGGCAATCGTCAGTTCACGGACTGATTCGGCGGGCAGTTTCTTGGAAAGTACTGGCAGCTCGCCCGTCTCGAGTGCTGCGATCAATCCTGGGTGAATGTAGCTCGAACGGCAGACCGCTTTGGTGTTGCCCAGTGATTTCGCGACGCGGCAGATCACTTCGCTAACCGTCTTCTTCAGCGAACGTTTCGCGTCCTCGCCGAGCAGACGCTCACCTTCTTCCAATGCGATCACGCTGCCCCACCAAGTGCGGAAGTCTTTCGCCGTGACGGTTTCCCCGGTCGCCTCGTACAGGTATTCGTTGACGTCGCCGGATGTGATTCCATGAGCGACATCGAGATCGTCGAGATATTGGAACAAGAACTGTCCCTCGATCTCTTCGCATTGCTCGATCACGTGGGCGACTTTGGCGTCGGAAAATTCAACGTGCCGCGTTTGATGGCTTTTGCCGGGGAAGTCCAAGACGATCCGGGTGCGGTCGATCTCAACATGATCGGCTAGCAACGTCGTTGCCCCATGGGCTCCGTTCGTTTTCGCGTAGGCACGATTGCCCACTCGCAATTGCCCTTTGTCCAACAGTCGCACCACCGCGGCCAACACGCGATCACGCGAAAGTAATGGTTCGTTGAGATCACGCCTCAACCTGCGCCGCAATCGCGGCAACCGTTCACCAAAAAGGGACATGCGATCGAACTTGGTCATCGCACTGACCATGAGCCAACGTTCGTGATAGATGTATTGCCGACGCCCCGCATCGTCGACGCCGGAGGCTTGGATGTGACCTCGAGGATCCCGACTGATGAAGACATCATTCCACGCGGGCGGGATCACCAGCGATTCAATCCGTTCGCGAGTTTTTTCGTTGGTGACTGTTTGCCCACTGGCGTCCAGGTAGGTAAATCCTCGTCCGCAACGTCGACGTGTGTAGCCCTGGTCCGCCGCGTTGACATAGACCAATCCCGCTTTCGCGGCCCTGCGACGGCCCGGCCTTTTCGCGGGCTGCAGCGTGCCTGCGGGTTGCAAAACGGTAGTGCTCATTGGCGATGAAAGCGACGATGAGTGAAGACGAACGAGAATGAGACGAAGGAAATTGAACCGACCGGGCAAACGCAAATACCGGGCCGGAAATTCCTCGCCGACGTCTCGGCACGTACGAAAACGGATGTATTCAAATGAATCGCAAAGAAATTTCAGATTCGTTGTCACCTTCGCTCGTACGTGACTATCTCAAGGTGTATGGCAGACTCTCCAGCAATAATCGAAGACGACGAGATGGTGGCGTTGATCGCGAAGCACCAACCGATGCTGCGTGCGGTCATCCGAAGCATGGTTCCGGGATACGTTCCCGGGCACAGCGACGGCGATGACGTTTTGCAAGAAACCAACATGGTTCTGTGGCAAAAACGTGACACGTTCGCACCGGGGTCTAGCTTCCCTGCCTGGGCCGCCACGGTCGCTCGCCTGCAGGTCATGGCGTGGCGGAAACGTAGCGCGACGCATCGAGCGATGACATTGGACGACGACGCTTTGATCGACGAAATCGCGTCCCGAGCCGCGGATTTGGCCGACGACATGGACCAGCGTCGTGAGGCGTTGCAGCATTGCTTGGCGGGTTTGACCGATGAACAACGTGAGTTGGTTCAGCAACGTTATTTCAGCAAGGACTCGCTGGTGGATTTCGCCGCCCAGCGAGGGCTGACTTATCCGACACTCAAGAAAACGCTCGAGCGGGTACGAACACGGTTGCGAAAGTGTGTTCGCTTGCGTCTGACCGCGGAGGCTTCCTCATGACAACACCGAATTGGGAATCGCTGCTCAGCCGTGTTCAAGACGGCGAGTTGTCGTTGGAAGAGAAACGTGAACTCGAACGACTGCTCCGCGAAGACGAGGTTTCGCTGGATCAGTATCTCGACGCGATGACGCTCGATGTGTTGTTACAAGAACACCATGATGAGGAGTCCATCGCGAAACCATTGGCGCATCTGGCTGACCAAGCGACCGAGACAGGCGCCTGGCGGACTGCGGTGTTGGCAATCGCCGCTTCATTGATCTTTGTCGCAGGTTGGTGGACGGTGCAAACCAGCGATTCTCCGTCATCGAGTCGAGCGGGACGCGTTGTGACGGGGCCACGGGTTGTATTGGCAAAGGGACAAAACGCCGAGTTCGAGATGCCCAGCGGTGTGCAGGTTCGGCTGCGTGGACCGGCCGCGTATCAAACGCTAGGGGACAACCAACTTTCGTTGACATCCGGATTGTTAACCGCGAACGTTCCGCCGCAGGCGACCGGGTTTCGAGTCGTCACGCCCAACGGTGACGTCGTCGATCATGGAACCGAGATCGGTGTGATGGTCGATGAACTGCAAACTGAGTTGCACGTGTTCGAAGGACAGGCGGAAGTCGTGCTGCCGCTCGATGGTGTTTCCTCGATGGTCGGTGCCAGCGAAGCGGTTCGCGTGAATCATCCGAATAATGCCGGCTATGAGCCAATCTCGATTCGACCAACCTTGTTTGGCAAACCGATCAAGACCGCTTCCTCGAGAATTCGATTTGATTTCGATTCGCAGGACGACGCTTGGACGCAAACGCAAACCGGTGTTTTTGCAGATCGTGGTGACGATCCCGCGAACGAATTGACTGCTGGACAGAGCCGGTACGAGATGCTGGTCGGTTTTATGAAATTGCCCGCCGCTGAAGACAAGGTCGGATCGTTCCACGACAGCCCGTTGCAGTTTGCTCCGCAATCGGGCGAAGGGCGCGTGTTGCCACTGCCGTTTCACTTTCGCGATTCGATGTCGAGCCTGCGTTTGACGTCGCCTCCGTTTCGGCTGAACTCAACTGACGGACCGATCACCGCGTTCATCACCGGTGGTCGTGGGCAAGCTGAAACGCCGCCCGACTTTGTGCATGAGTTGCCCGAACAAGCGGACGGAAAAGGCTTCCTCGGATTGGCACTCCGCCGCGTTCGCGATGGCCGCTACCTGTGCAGCGTTCGCCGTCGACCAGGAAACTTCTACGAGTGGGCACCGGTCGAGATTTCTGAGTCAACACTCGCCAAGGCAACCGAAGGTGACGCCGCCGATGAAGTCTACGTGTTGGATTTGATCGACACGTATCAAGACCCAAGATGGAGTTGGATCGGTTTGGACACGGTGTCCATTCCTGGTCGTTTATTGCCTAGCCGCACAACCGACGAACAGTAACTCGACGCTCGAGGAACGATGCGAATTCAGGATTTGAAAACGATACCGATGTGCTATGCCCGTATGACCCGGCGGATGGTTTGCTTCCTCGCCGTGGTTGTCTGCTGGCATGGGACTTCCGATGTGGTGGCCGAGACACAAATTGATTTTGGCGTGGATGTTCTGCCAATTCTCTCGGACGCGTGTTTTCATTGTCATGGGCCAGACGAGAACACTCGCGAAGCGGGCCTTCGTTTGGACACGCAGGACGACTTGCTGTCGATGGTGTCGGCTGGTGATCCGGACGATAGCTACTTGATCCAGCGGATCGTTGCGGAGGATCCCGAGGAGCAGATGCCTCCCGCCGATAGCCATCGGCAATTGAAGCCGGCCGAGAAACAAGTGCTGGTTGAATGGGTGAAGCAAGGTGCGAGCTGGTCAGGCCATTGGGCGTTTGAACCAATCGAGAAGCCTAAACTTCCGGGCGTCGATGGCGATTGGGGACGTAACGAGATCGATTCATTCGTCCAGGCAAAGTTGATTGAGAAGTCATTGACGCCTTCGCCCGACGCGGACGGACGAACGTTGCTTCGCCGGGTTGCTTTGGATGTGACCGGATTACCACCGCGCGCCGACGTCGCGGAAGAGTTTTTGAAAGCCGCCGAACACGACCTCGACGCGGCCTACGAAACGTTGGTGGACACACTGCTTGCATCGCCCGACTATGGCGAACGCATGGCATCGGTGTGGATGGAGGTGGCTCGGTTCTCCGAAAGCGACGGGTATCAACTCGATCAAGTCCGTACGCAGTACCCGTGGAGAGATTGGGTGATTCGGGCGTTCAACGACAACATGCCCTACGACCAATTTGTGTTGGAACAAACTGCCGGAGATCTACTGCCCGGCGCGACCGAAGAGCAAATCATCGCGACGGGATTCAACAGGAATCACGTGCTCAATGGCGAAGGCGGCGTGGACCCCAATGAAACTCGGATCGAAGTCGTCGCTGACCGAACCGAAACAACCGCGACGGCGTTTTTGGGACTGACAATCGGTTGTTGTCGCTGTCACGATCACAAGTTTGATCCGTTGAGCCAAGAAGACTACTTCCGGTTTTTCGCGTACTTCAACAACGTCGATGAATCGGGCAAGGCCGGACACAACGCCAACCCGTTCTTGGAACTCGAGGTGTCGCCGGAGGATCGTAAACAAGCCGAACGATACCAAGCCAACACGAAACATCACCACATTCGTTTCCCAGAAGGCAACAAGATCCGAGTCGCGGTTTTGAAGGATCGTTCGGGCGAGCCACGCAAGACATTCATCTTGAATCGAGGTGCCTGGGATCAGCCGACGCGTGAGGTGACGCCCGCACCGCCGGCTTCGTTGCCCTCGCCGGATGGCCTGCCGCCCAATCGACTGGGACTGGCCCGTTGGATGATCGACGACAGCAATCCGTTGACCGCACGCGTGGCCGTGAATCGGTACTGGGAACTGTTCTTCGGCCGCGGCATCGTCACGACCCAAGAGGACTTCGGCGTGCAGAGTGCTCGACCGAGCCATCCGCGATTGTTGGATTGGTTGGCCGCCGACTTTCGTGAAAACGGATGGAATGTCAAACGCCTGATCAAACAGATCGTCACATCCTCCACCTATCGGCAGTCTTCCGTTTGCAACGAGAAAACTCGCACGATCGATCCCGACAATGTTTGGTTGGCTCGCGGTGCTCGGTTTCGTCAACCATCGTGGATGCTGCGGGATCAAGCCCTGGCGGTCTCGGGCTTGCTGAGTCCTGACATGTTTGGACCCTCGGTGCGGCCCTACCAGCCTGAGAACATTTGGTTCACGCCGACGGCGGGCAAAATTCGCTACGAAGCCGATTCGGGTGACGAGCTTTATCGAAAGAGCCTGTACACGTTTTGGCGACGCACGACTGGCCCCGCCAACATGTTTGACGCAAGTCCACGACGGGTTTGTGAAGTCAACGTGAGGCGAACAAACACGCCGCTGCACGCCTTGGTGACGCTCAACGACGTGACGTTTGTCGAAGCCGCCCGGGTGTTGGCTGACTGTATTTTGGACTCACTGGATTGGAACGGCGAAGACCGATCGCATAGTCGGGCGTGGATCGATGCGGCATTGAACGAGGTTTCAGAACGTGTGTTGTTGCGAGACCTCGACGGGGCCGAACGCGAAATGCTGAGTTCGTTTGTCGCGGAAACGATCGAGCACTATCAAACACATCCTGAGCAAGCCGAGGTGTTGCTGAGTTTTGGCGAAGCTCCACGCGGGGGCCACGACGCCGCGATCCACGCTGCTCTGACGAACGCCGTGTTGCTGATCATGAACACCGACGAGTCGCTCAGCCATTTTTGACGACGTCCCCGCGTGTATCTGAAAACGAACTCGATTTTCAATAAAACCATGTCGAATCCATCTCTCACAAATTCCTTCTACCTTTCGCGGCGACACTTTCTCGGTGCCACACAGCTTGGCATCGGCGCAGCGGCGTTGGCTCGGATAGGGCTGGGCGGATCCGTATTCGCCGAGGGCTCGTCCGGCGGCAGCCATTTCCCTGCCAAAGCCAAACGTATCATTCACTTGACGATGTCTGGTGCGCCGTCGCAGATCGAAACGTTTGACCACAAACCGCAACTCGAACGTTTCAACGGCACGGAACTGCCGGATTCGATCCGAATGGGCCAACGCGTCACCGGGATGACCGCGAATCAAAAGCAGATCGTTCACGGCAGTCTGCACAAGTTCCAACCGTACGGGCAATCTGGCGTGATGTTGAGCGAGCATCTGCCGCACACGGGATCGATTATCGATGATCTTTGTTTGGTCAAGTCGATGTCGACCGACCAAATCAATCATGCACCGGCGATGACGTTCATGCTGACCGGTCATCAAATTCCCGGCCGACCGAGCATGGGAGCTTGGTTGACTTATGGACTTGGCAGCATGAATGAGGATCTGCCCGGTTTTGTGGTGCTCGCGTCCAAAGTCGACAATGCGGCGGGCCAACCGCTCTACGATTACTACTGGGGTCCAGGCTTCTTGCCGAGCAAACACCAGGGCGTGATGTTGCGGTCTGAAAAAGACGCCGTGTTGTACTTGAACAATCCGCCAGGGATCCCGCGCGAGGTGCGGCGGGGCATGTTGGATCGGCTAAAGGAGATGAATGCGATCCAGTACGACGCGTTTGGTGATCCGGAGATCCAGACGCGGATCGCTCAGTACGAATTGGCCTATCGGATGCAGCAATCGGTTCCTGAGCTAACGGATTTGTCAGAAGAAACCGACGAAACGTTTGAGCTGTACGGTCCCGATTCGCGAAAGCCGGGCAGCTTTGCGGCGAACTGTCTGCTCGCCCGTCGTTTGGCCGAACGTGGCGTGCGACACATTCAATTGTTCCATCCGGGTTGGGATCACCACAGTTCGATTGATTCCAAGCTGAAGGAATACTGCCGGGCCACCGATCAAGCCAGCGCGGCACTGGTCAAGGATCTGAAACGCCGAGGCATGTTGGACGACACGTTGGTGATTTGGGGTGGTGAGTTCGGACGCAGTCCCGTCATTCAAGGCGAGATCGGGAAGCCGAACGCAGGCCGCGACCATCATCCGCGATGTTTCAGCATGTGGATGGCCGGCGGTGGAGTGAAGCCGGGAGTGTATGGTGAAACGGATGACTTCTCATTCAATGTGGTCTCTGACCGCATTCACATCCATGACTTGCAGGCCACCGTGTTGCACTTGATGGGAATCGATCACGAGCGGCTGACGTTCCGGCATCAGGGCCGCGCGTTCCGGCTGACGGATGTCCACGGTGAAGTGGCGCACAAGATTCTCGCTTGATCGAAACTCAGTTGTTCAAAAACTTTTGGTGCGGCACTCGTTACGAAAGCGACTGGGGGTGGTGCCGGTGACCTCTTTGAAAGCTCGGTTGAAACGGCTGAGCGATTCAAAGCCCGATTCCCAGGCGATATGCACGATTTGTTCGTTGCTGGTGATGAGCAATCGTTGGGCTTCGGCCACGCGGTGACGTGTGATCAGGCTGTTGAGGGTGGTGCCGAAAGTTTTGCGAAACAGGGTGGCCGCATAGTCGGGATGCAGGTCCACACTGTCGGCGATGTCCTTGATTAGCAAACGTGATTTGTAGTGGCGAGCAATGTAGCAAGCCATCAATTCCGCTTTCTTTAGATTCGGAGAATGCTGAACCGCATTTTTCGGTTCGTCACAGGTCGGTTGGTCGCCGTACACACTTGGGTTGCGTCGATGCGAATGAGCCAGACGCATCAAACGAGCCTTCAGTTCCAATCGCACGATGTCTTGCGAGTCCGTGCTTCCATCTTTCAGGTCGCGATGCCACTGAGCGAAAAGCGATTGATCCAGGTCAGCGTCGAACTGTTCGCAGTGATGTGAAATCACGTTGCCTGTGATCAGTTGGGATTGGAAGTTCTCCGGCAATCCCCATTGCAGAAACATGCCGAAAGGAATTGTCACCACGTAGTAGTGCGAGACTTCGTTGAACTGGACGATTTGATGGGGGACCGCTGCCCAAAATACGGACACGTTTTGGGCATCCACGGTCACACGTCGCCCGCCGATCAGATAGGTCAGCGTGCCTCGGTCAACAAAGTTGACTTCGATTTCATCGTGGCGATCGGGACGGGACATTCGCATCGGTTCCCAGATCTCGCAAGTGAAACCGTAGGGAGCGAAGTCCGGTCGATGACTGTCAAAATGCCTCATGGCCTCAGGATAGTGTCAGCGGCAGCCGTAATCGAGGTAGAATGGGCTTTTATCTGCTGTAAACTTGCCTCCCTCGTCCACCAGCCTCGTTCGCGGAGTTGGGCTTATCGCACCGTTTGGAGCCAATCAATGTCTCAAGTACTGGATTCTCAAAACGCCCAACAGCAAGCGGGCGCCCCGCCTCAAACGGTTCGTGCTGTCGCGATGACGGCTCCCGGCCAGACAGAGATGCGGACGTATCCGTATCCGACGATGGACCACGATTCGGCAATTCTGAAGGTGGACATGTCGGGGATCTGCGGTACGGATCGGCACATCTTCAAAGGCGAGGCAACGGAGCTTCGTGGCAAGTCGATCTACCCGTATGTCGGCGGTCATGAAGTCATCGGAACGATTGTCGAAATCGGTGGTAACGCCGCGAAGACGATGGACTATGACAAGCAGGTGCTGAAGGTCGGCGATCGAGTCGCGATCGCGGTGGAGGTGAATTGTGGGCACTGTGTTTATTGCCGGAAGCACTACAACAACACGACATGTTTGAATCAGATTCAAGCTTACGGATTGCACCCCAACGCCGACACGCTTCCCTATCTGCGAGGTGGTTTCGCCGAATACATGTACATCCGGCCTGGGACCCACTTGTTCAAAGTTCCTGAAGAAATGCCAACCGACATCGCCGTGTTCGTCGAGGAGATGGCGGTCGCCTATCACTCGCTGGCTCGTGCGGCGGGGCCTTTTGCACCGGTCAATGAAGGCTTCGGTCCGGGAATGTCCGTGGCGGTGTTGGGCAATGGTCCACTTGGGATTCTTCACGGAATCATGGCCAGCATTCATGGTGCCGGTCTTCGCATCGCAACGGATCTATCTGAGTTGCGGTTGGGCAAAGCCAAGCACCTGTACGCCGACGTCACGCTCAATGCTGCGAAGATTTCAGAAGAAGAGCGGATCGCTCAGGTCAAAGACATGACGGACGGCGTTGGCCCAGATCTAGTCATCGAATCCGCGGGTGAGCCGGAAGCCTTCATCGAGGCGTTGAAAATGGTTCGCAAGGGTGGCACGGTGATCGAAGTGGGGAATTGGGTTGATCTTGGCAAGCCTGTTGACTTGGATGTGATGCAGCACATCAGTTCCAAGAACCTGCACATTCATTCGGTATTTCATTGCGGCACCGATTGGCGTCCGGTTCTGAACATCCTGAACCAACAATCCGATCGCTACGACTTTCCGTCTTTGATCACACACCGTTTTGGCTTGGACGAGTTGGTGGAAAAGTTCGGCACGGTCACCGACTTCGACGAGTGTTGCAAGATTGAAGTGTTGCCCCACAAGAGCTGACTCGACGGATCAGCGAGACCGCGTCGAGTGTGCGGGGCAGGCACTCGATGCGGTTTCTTCGCGTTTGCTCAGCCTACCTGTCATCGATGCAATATCTCGTTTTCTCAATCATTTATGAAACGCAGTCGCCTGCTCAACAGTGAACTTAGCTATGCGATCAGTCGCATTGGCCACACATCGTCGATCACGCTGTGTGATGCGGGGCTGCCCATTCCCAACGGTGTTCCTAGGATCGACTTGGCAATCGAAAATGGATACCCATCGTTCATCCGAACATTGGATGCGATGCTCAGTGAGATGATGGTGGAAGAAATTGCCATTGCCGTTGAGATTCATCGTCACAACCCGAATGTCCACCAGCAGATGATGGAGTGTTTTTCCAAACACAAAATGCAAATTCGCGTCGTCGAGGTTGTTCACGAAGAGTTCAAGCGAATGACACGCGAGAGTGAAACGATTGTGCGAACCGGTGAATGCACACCTTACGCGAACGTTATCTTGAGGTCCGGTGTTGTCTTCTGAACGCCGCGATTGACTTTCGCGACTGACTGCCAAACTCCTGCCCCACCAGGAATCCCCATGAAACTGAAAACCACTTTCCAAGTCGCTCCTCTTTTGTGCGTATGGTTCGGCGTCCTCATCAGCGGTTGCAACCCGTCCAGCACCGACGGTTTGAATGCCGGCAACCCGGAGGTGCAATCGGACAAGATTGCGGTTGTCGTCTCGACGCTGAACAATCCGTGGTTCGTGGTGCTGGCCGAATCGGCAAGAGAGAACGCGGCAAAGTTGGGTTACGAAGCCGTTGTGTTTGATTCGCAAAATGATCCGGCGAAAGAAACGGCCCACTTCGACAATGTGATCGCGTCGGGCTACGCAGCAGTCTTGTTCAATCCCACCGATGCGGATGGTTCGGTGGCGAATGTTCGACGAGCCAAAGAGGCGGGGGTGCCGGTGTTTTGTATGGATCGCGAAATCAATGCGACCGATGCTGCGGTCTCGCAAATTTTGTCGGACAACTATTCCGGGTGTGTCGACATCGGCCAACACTTCGTTCGCGAAGTCGGAGAGTCAGGAAAGTATGTCGAATTGTTGGGGCTGGTTGGCGACAACAACACTCGTAACCGATCCGATGGATTTCACAGTGTGGTCGACCGGTATCCCGAGCTGAAAATGGTGGCTCAGCAGAGTGCCGACTTTGATCGTGCGAAGTCATTGGAGGTCATGGAAACGATCTTGCAAGCGAACCCTGACATCGACGCCGTGTTCTGTGGCAATGATGCGATGGCGATGGGGGCCTACCAAGCGTTGCTGGCCGCGGGCAAAAACGAAAGCGTCAAAGTATTTGGATTCGATGGAGCCGACGACGTGGTGCGGATGATTTCCGAAGGAAAGATCACCGCGACGGGGATGCAGTTTCCAAAGTTGATGGCTCAGACCGCGGCGGAGTATGCGGACCAGTACCTCAAGGGCGTTGCCGAGTTGCAACAGAAAATTCCTGTTGCGGTGGAACTGGTGCACCAAAACAACGCGGACAAGTACTTGTCGCAAGACAATGAGGACGCGAAGTGAATGCGACTCAGCATCGTTGGCTGGTTCGCTTGGCGATGGCGGTTGTGTTTTTGATCGTGATCACGATTTGGCCGTTGTTTCGAATCATTCCGCTGGAGCAAGCTGATCGTGTGTCCGCCGAGCAAACCACTCGGTTTGATGCGAGCGAATTCGTGCAACAATTTTGGACGGATTCACTCCTGCCATCCAAGAAGCATGCGACGGATGCGGAGGAATTGATCCGAGCGATTGAAACGGACCCGGCGACGGCGAAAGCGAAGTATGGGCGAAGTGTGGGGCTGAGCACGGCCTATCATTACTTCGTCTCCGGAGCCGGACGCGTGGTGCGGATTGAACGCAACTCGATTGGAATCGCGATCGATGCGGAGAGTGATGCGGCGCAAATCGTTTTGGAAACCGGGCCAGTGTTCGGCAACGTGATTCGCGACGGAACTGGTTTGCTCGACGTCAACGATTTTGCCAACTCGCGAGATTTCAACGCGGTATCGGGTGTGATCAACCGTCGGGTGGAATCCGAAGTGCTGCCGGAGTTGAAGTCGTACGCGGCGCCGGGAGCGTGGATCCTGTTTGTTGGTTGCGCCCGGATCTCCGACGAGGAAACGGACTTGGCACCCATGCGTGTCATTCCGTTCGACGTGGAGACACGGAAATGACGCCAAACGATTCTGTGTTGGAAGCCTGTTCGATTTCTAAATCGTTTCCCGGTGTCAAAGCCTTGGACGCGGTCGATTTGACTCTGCGGTCGGGGCGTTTGACGGCTTTGTTGGGGGAAAACGGAGCCGGAAAATCAACGCTGATGAAGATCTTGGCCGGGGTTCAGCCACCCGATGACGGTGCCTTGAAGTTGCATGGCGAATCGATCTCGCTGGCGAACCCCAAAGATGCTCTGGATCATGGCATTGCGATGATCCACCAAGAGCTGTGTTTGGTGCCGCATTTAAGTGTGGCGGAAAATCTGTTTCTCGGTCGCGAACCGGTTCGATTCGACACCCTGATCCACTACCGGGACATGAATCAGCGGGCGGCGATTTTACTGGAACGATTGGAACTGAACATCTCTCCGACCACGCCTGTCGGCAAACTGCGTGTGGGTCAACAACAACTAGTCGAAATTGCGCGTGCTTTCGCCGGTGACGTTCGCGTCCTGATCATGGACGAACCCACATCGGCGATCACGGAACACGAAACGCAGGTGCTGTTTCGTTGTATCGCGGATTTGAAAAAGCAGAACGTCGCGATTGTTTACATCACTCATCGTTTGGAAGAGCTGTCGTACATCGCGGACGACGTCGCGGTGATGCGAGATGGTCGAATGATCGGCACAGCGGATCACGGCGTTCACTCGCAAGACGAGTTGGTTCGAATGATGGCGGGACGCGACGTCCAGACTTCCGTTCGGTCAGCATCCGTGATGGATCAGGAAGCATTGCGAGTGGAAAACATCCGTTTGCCGCACCCAACTCGACCGGCCGACAAAGTGGTCGACCAAGTCAGCTTTCACGTCCGTCGCGGTGAGGTTTTCGGCATTTTTGGATTGATGGGGGCGGGCCGAACGGAGTTGCTCGAGTGCATCTTTGGGCTGCATCACGGCAGCAGCGAAGGAAGAGTGGTGGTCGGCGGAAACGAGGTGACGATGAGGTCACCTCAACACGCGATTCGTAGCGGGTTGGCGTTGGTTCCGGAGGATCGCAAGCAAGATGGTTTAGTACTTTCCATGACGGTCCAGGAAAACGCAAGTTTGGCCAGTTTGGATCGGGTCTCGCGTTGGGGATGGCTGAACGCATCCGGGGAAGAAAACCATGTTCGTCGTTTCATCGATCGTTTTCGCGTCAAGACGCCGTCGTTGCGAGAGAAGATCCTGAACCTAAGTGGTGGCAACCAACAGAAGGTGATTTTAGCGAAGTGGTTGGCAACCGATCCGACCGTTTTGATGCTGGACGAGCCGACGCGGGGAATCGACGTGCAGGCCAAGAATGAAATTTACGAATTGATCAACGAACTGACGGCCGAAGGATTGGCGGTGGTGATGGTGTCATCGGAGTTACCCGAGGTGATGGCGGTCTCGGACCGAGTGTTGGTGCTCTCGGAAGGCCGCGCGACCGCAGAATTTGAACGTCAAAGTGTCACCGACGAGGACGTCCTGCACGCTGCACTTCCTCGGAGGGCAGCCTCATGACGTGGAATCGCGAACAACTAGCGAAGTTTCAATCGATCGCTGCGTTGGTGGTGATGCTGATCGCGATGAGCGTACTGTCCGACAGCTTCCTGACTCCTGAAAACGGGTTGAATATCCTGCGGCAAATCTCAGTCAATCTGTGCCTCTCGATTGGTATGACGTTGATCATTCTGACGGCCGGAATTGATCTGTCCGTCGGTGCCATCCTGGCGTTCTCCGGTGCGATCGCGGCCGGGGTTTTGAAAAATGGACTGCGGCTGGACGGCCTGGGCGTTCAATTGGAGTTCACGGTCTTTGGGGCCATCGTTGCCGGTCTGTTGGTGGGATCGGCTTGTGGCATGTTCAACGGTGTGGCGATAACTTGGTTCAAGTTGCCGCCGTTTGTCGCCACTCTGGGTATGTTCAGCATTGCTCGAGGGTTGACCATGTTGTGGACCGGAGGGTTCCCCGTGACTGGTTTGGGGGAAACGTTCGGAGCCATCGGCACAGGAATGGTGCTGGGTGTGCCGGTGCCCGTATGGATCACCGCGGCTCTGGTGTTGGTGTTTGTCGTGCTGACCAAACGCATGCGTTTCGGCCGACATTTGTACGCCGTTGGTGGGAACGAACGAGCCGCGTTGCTGACCGGTTTGCCAGTCGATCGAATCAAGATTGCGGTCTACACCTTGGGTGGTTTGTTGTCGGGCGTGGCGGGTTTGATCGTCACGGCTCGTTTGGACTCGGCCCAGCCCAATGCGGGTTTGGGGTACGAGCTGGACTCGATTGCTGCGGTGGTCATCGGCGGCACATCGTTGTCGGGCGGACGCGGTAGCGTGATGGGAACGGTGGTCGGTTGTTTGATCATCGGCGTTCTCAACAACGGACTATTCTTGTTGAATGTCTCGCCGTTTTGGCAACAAGTTGTCAAAGGGTTTGTCATCCTCGCTGCGGTGGCGATCGATCGCATGAGTCAGCGGGGTCAGTCGGTATGAAAACAGCTCAGCAAACAAATCCTCAATCAAAATTGCCAATCAAAGGACACTTCGCTTGAATCGTAGCCGCATCACCGTCGTGGGATCCGCGAATGTGGATTTGACATTTCGGACGTCACGTTTGCCGTTGCCGGGCGAAACGTTGGCGGGCCAATCGCTGCATCAGGGCATGGGTGGCAAAGGAGCTAACCAAGCCGTCGTGGCGGCAAGGCTTGGTGCGGACGTGTCGTTCATTGCCAAGGTCGGCGACGACGGGTTTGGCCAGCAAGCCTTGGACGCTTACACCGCCGACGGGATCGATGTGTCGTTCGTCCAACGCGAACCCGACTGCCCGACGGGCACGGCGGCAATCATGGTCGATGATGACGCGGAAAATTGCATCATCGTTGTGGCGGGGGCCAATGCGAAATTGACCGCGGACGACGTTCAGTCGGCACGCGCGGCGATCGAGCAATCCGACGCGGTGCTTTGCCAATTGGAAACACCCGTCGAGGCGGCCATCAAAGCGTTTCGGATCGCTCGCGCGGCCGGGGTGCGAACCGTTTTGACGCCGGCACCCGCGAAATTGGTGACGGATGAGCTGTTGTCGCTATGCGATGTGTGTGTGCCCAACCGAACCGAGATCGCGGAGATGGTCGGTCAACCGGTGCGGTCCGATGCAGACGCGTCGTCCGCGGCGGAGTCACTTCGCAAACGCGGCGTCAAACAAGTCGCGTTGACCTTGGGCGGCGACGGAGTGTTGGTATTGGATGACTCGGGGATCCAACACGTTGCTTCCCACAAAGTCGACGCGGTGGACACGACCGGTGCGGGAGACTCGTTCACGGGAGCCTTGGCCGTGTCGCTGAGCGAGGGTTTGAGCTTGGTCGAAGCCGCTCGCAAAGCATCGATCGTGGCCGCGATCTCAGTCACTCGCATGGGAACACAAACCTCTTTTCCGACTCAAAAAGAGATTCAGCAATGGTTCGTCAATTGAATCAGCGAAACTTGTTCACAGCTTTGGTTGCAATCTGGAGCATTAGCAGTGTCGCGATCGTTGCGACCGCTGCGGAGCCGACCGTGCCGGCTTTTCCGGGGGCCGAAGGCTACGGCGCACAAACTCGAGGCGGCCGCGGTGGCAAAGTCATCGCCGTTACCAACTTAAACGAGTCTGGCCCGGGCAGTTTTCGCGAAGCCATTGAGGCGAAGGGGCCACGCACCGTCGTCTTTCGCGTTTCGGGAACCATCGAAGGCAAGTACAAGATCAAGAATGACTTCATCACCATCGCGGGACAGACCGCACCCGGCGATGGCATCTGCATTCGTGGCAGTCTGTCGATCGGTGCCAGTGAAGTGATCATTCGCTACGTACGTGTCCGTCCCGATCCTTCCATTGGCGAAGTCGATGCGATCACCAGTCGTTACAACAAGAACATCATTTTGGATCACGTCTCGGCGAGTTGGAGCAGTGACGAAGTCCTGACGGTTTATTGGAACGAGAACGTCACGATCCAGTGGTGCATGATCACCGAAGCTTGTGCCAAATTTGTCAACGGTAAGAACACGGGACATCGGTTCGGCGGTATCTGGGGGAACGATTTAGGAACATATCACCACAATTTGTTCGCCCACAACGACAGTCGAAACCCGCGGTGGGGATCGGGCGTCAAACGCAACGATTATCGCAACAACGTTGTTTACAACTGGGGATACAACAGTTGCTACGGCGGTGAATACGCTCAACCGGGAGAGCCCGACCGTTCGACAGCGACGTTCAACATGGTCGCGAATGTTTACAAACCTGGGCCAGCGACAAAGCCCAAAGTCCAGCGTCGCATCGCAGAGCCTTCGACACGAGGAAATGGGGTGGCGGATTGGTACGTCGCGGACAATTGGGTGGTCGGTTTTCCTGAGGTCACCAATGACAACTGGCTTGGCGTGGACGGCGATGACTACCGCAAACTGAACACACCGTGGAATGCGATGTCGATCCAACAGCAAACGCCGCAGGAGGCGCTCGATTCGGTCATTGCGGAAGCGGGTTGCTCCTTTCCCGTTCGTGATTCCATTGACCAACGCATCATGAAAGAGTTGCAAAGCGGCACGGCCACGTTTGGTGAGAACGGCATCATCACGCATCCCAAGGATGTGGGTGGGTGGCCCGAGTTGAAGAGCCAACCGGCACCCTCTGATCGTGACAACGACGGCATGCCAGATTCTTGGGAAACCGAACATGGTTTGGATCCTGATGATTCGGCAGATGGTGCAGAAGATGGCAACGGAGACGGATACACCCACCTGGAAGACTACTTGAACTCACTGGTGACAGGTTGATCGCACTGGTCGATCGTACCGGTTGATCGCAACCTGAATCAAATTCCGAAAGTGAACCCACCATGAATCGAATCGCTCGTCTGTTTTTGCTGTTTGGGATCTGCGTGTCCGTTTGCCTGCATGCGTCGGCCGACAATCCGCGACTGTTTGTGTTGACCGACATCGAGAACGAACCGGACGACGCGATGTCGATGGTGCGATTGTTGGTGTACGCCAACCAGATCGACATCGAGGGTTTGGCCGCGACGACTTCGGTGCACCAGCAACGCCGAGTGGCTCCGGATCGCATTCGCAAGATCGTGAAAGCCTATGGTGAGGTTCGCGACAATTTGGAAAAGCACGAAGCCGGGTACCCGACCGCTCAGGCTTTGTTGGATTGCGTGTCCGAAGGGTTGCCGGTCTACGGGATGCAGGGTGTCGGTGAGGGCCAGGATTCAGCCGCCTCGGAAGCCTTGATCCGGGCCGTCGATCGTGAAGACCCGCGACCGATTTGGGTAACCGCTTGGGGCGGGCCGAGCGTGCTGGCTCAGTCGCTTTGGAAGGTTCGCGAAACTCGGTCGAAGGATGACCTCGCCAAGTTCGTTTCCAAAATTCGTGTTTATACGATCTCGGACCAAGACGACTCGGGGCCGTGGATGCGTGAGAACTTTCCAGACTTGTTTTACGTCGCCAGTCCCGGCTTTCATCCCGGCGGGGCTTATCATCAAGCGACTTGGAGCGGGATCAGTGGCGACCACTTCCACGCGAGATGTGATGGTGCCGACTTCTCTTTGGTGACCAATGAATGGCTGGAGAAAAACATTCGTCGCAAGGGACCGTTGGGCGAACAGTACCCGCATTGGGAATACCTGATGGAAGGCGACACCCCATCGTTTTTGAATCTGATCAACAATGGGCTGAGCAATCCCGAGCGTCCGGATTGGGGCGGATGGGGCGGTCGCTACGAACTTTACACACCACGCTATCGCAGGTGGTTTTTTCAAGAGGAAACGCGGCCGTTTTGGACCGATTCGGAAGACGAAGTCATGGGTGTGGACGGACGTTGGCACGACACCAACCACGCGACCATTTGGCGATGGCGGGAGGCGTATCAAAACGACTTTGCTGCGAGAATGGATTGGACGATTCGTTCGGTGGAGGACGCCAATCATCCACCAATCGTGAAGCTAAATCATGCCGATCGCATCACCGCCAAGAAGGGTGAGCTGATCGAGTTGGATGCATCGGCATCAACGGATCCTGATGGCGACGCGTTGTCATTTGAGTGGTTTAATTACGCAGAAGCCGGAACGTTTTTGTGTTCTAGCGGCACCACGGGACAGCCATTGTCAATCAATGCGTTTGATCAAGCCAAAGCTAGCTTTCGTGTGCCGACGCGAACCGTGATGCCGCCCGGCACCGGAACGATGCATGTGATCGTTGCGGTGACGGATCATGGATCACCAAGACTGACGCGTTATCACCGAGTCATCGTGGACGTGGTGAAGTGATGCGTTTGGTTGTTGATCGTTTTTTGGTTCTCTTGGTTTGTGTCTCGTTTGGCTGTGTGGCGATTCAGGCAGAGGAACCGTCGTCCCAGCAGGACCCAAACAGTAATGGTTTGCGTCCGCGTGTGATTGTTTCGACCGACATCGGTGGAACGGACCCAGACGACTTTCAGTCGATGGTGCACTTGTTGGTTTACGCGGATCGGTTGGATCTCGAAGGCTTGATTTCTTCACCGTTTGGTGAGGGGCGAGTGGAAGACCTGTTGGACGTGGTCGACTGCTACGAGAAAGACTTCACGAATTTGCGAAGCCACTCGGATCAGTACCCGACCGCGAATGTTTTGCGAGCGATTTGCAAACAAGGTGAAACGGAAGTTGCACCGCACGCCGGTGTGCGGCGTTCCACCGAAGGTTCGGATTGGATCATCCGGTGCGCCAAACGAGAAGATTCTCGACCGCTGCACGTGTTGGTTTGGGGAGGTTTGGAAGATTTGGCACAGGCCCTTCACGATGATCCTTCGATCTTGCCGCGTTTGCGGGTGTATTGGATCGGCGGTCCCAATAAGAAGTGGTCACCGGATGCTTATCAGTACTTGGTCGATCACCATCCGACGCTTTGGATGATCGAGTCCAATTCGGCGTACCGTGGCTGGTTTACCGGCGGGAATCAAAAGGGCGAGTGGGAAAACGAATCGTTTGTGCGAACTCACGTCAAAGATTTTGGTGAGCTTGGCAGGCTATTCGCCGCTCACAAAATGGATTTGAAAATGGGTGACACACCATCACTTGCCCGGTTGCTGAACGGTGTCGCGGAAGATCCCACCGCACCGAGTTGGGGCGGCCGATACGTGCGAGCTTGGCGGCGACCAAGGTTGGTCCTAGAACGCATGCCGACAGCATCCGATCGAATGGAAGTGTTTGGAATTCTCGAGCTGAATTTGTCGGTGGAGCAAACTCCCGCGAATCCCGAGGCGAAGTTGTTGGTCGAGAACCAAGCCTTGAATGGTCACTTCGCAGGCGATGGAACGGTTCGATTTCGGTTCTGTCCCAAAGCCGCCAAGCAATATGACTTTCGAATCAAAAGCAATGTGAAGTCGCTGGACGGATTGCAAGGCGAGGTGCGTGCGGTTTCGCCGGAACGTGCCGTCACGTCACAGCCGGATGATCGGCTTCCTCAGTGGTGGACGGACGATCCATCGAGCGACGTTGCCGAAGGACCGCACGCGGGAGCCAAAACCGTCAGCCAATGGCGAGAAGCTTACCTGGAAGACTTTGCCGAGCGAATGAAGCGTTGTGTTAAGGAAACACCGTGATGAATGAGTTTTATGAAAAAATGCATTTTTGCGAAAAGGGCTGGGAATGAGTTTGATGTGTCGAAAACATGATCGAATGATCGCGTCTTGGTTTGTCACGCTGGGCGGAATGCTGGTGCTAACCTTTCTGGCAGAAAGCCAATGCGTGATGGCGGACTCGCCGGTCTCTCACAAGCCGCGAATCATCACCACGACCGATTTGGGAGCTGATCCCGATGACGAGCAAAGCTTGGTGCGTCTGTTTGTCTCCGCGAATGAATTCGATCAAGAAGGCTTGATTGTCTCGACCGGTTGTTGGAAGAAATCGCAAAGCAACACGGCGATGTTGGACAAAATTGTTGACGCCTACGCAGAGTGCGAAGCCAATCTGAAGGTGCATGCCGAAGGCTTTCCTACGGCGGATGATTTGCGTTCCATCTCGATCATGGGGCAAACCGGTTACGGCATGGGCGATGTCGGTGACGGCAAAGACAGTCCCGGTTCAGAGTTGATCATCGCATCGGTAGACAAAGACGATCCTCGCCCGGTGTGGGTTGGATGCTGGGGTGGAGCCAACAACGTGGCGCAAGCGATTTGGAAAGTCCGTGCCACACGTTCGCCGGAAGAACTCAAAGCTTTTCTTAGCAAGTTGCGGGTGTTCGACATTCTGGGCCAAGACGACGCGGGAGCTTGGATCGCGAAAAACTTTCCCGACGTGTTCTACATTCGGGCGACGGCGGTATATGGGTGGCAGCCGTCGGATGACTACCTGGATCAACACATTCAAAACCATGGCCCTTTGGGAGCGGTTTATCCAGATCGCAAATGGGCGACCGAAGGTGACACGCCCGCGTTCATGCACGTCTATCCCAATGGGCTGAATGATCCCGAGCAGATTGATCAGGGTGGTTGGGGAGGACGGTTCAGCTTTGAAAAGAAAGCCGGGATCCGTAGCATGAAACCCGTCACCAACGAACATGAATTCGATCCGTACGAGATGTACGGAAACACGTCGGATGGCGCGAAAGCGATCAAACGTTGGAGCGAAGCGTACGACAACGATTTCGCCGCGCGGATGGATTGGAGCGTGACAAACAACTACGAAGATGCCAACCACCATCCAATCGCGGTGCTCAATGGCGATAAAACGCGAAGTGTGCTCACGCTGTCGGTTCGCCCCGGAACGTCGTTGACGCTCAAGGCGGATGGATCTTCTGATCCTGATAGGGATGAACTGGACTACGCTTGGGACATCTATCGCGAACCCAGTTCATTCGCTGGTGAGGTGGTCATTTCGGATGAGACATCCTCGACGGCTACCTTGTCGATCCCAAATGATGCATCGGGCACGAGCATTCACGTGGTGCTGACGTTGCAGGATCACGGCACACCGCGATTGACCGCTTACCGACGGGTTGTGCTGAACGTCGAGTGAATGCCGCTGAGACCAGACGGACTGAATCGAATCCCCACCTTTGAGATTGCTGAATTGATGAACGTTTTGAATCTTGGCTTTCGATCGACTTGCATCGGTGCAATGACAATATTGATACTTGGAGCTGGAGCCGTTGCGGTTCAGGCACAAGAATCCGAAGCACGGTCCCTAAAGAACGCCGTTGCTTCGCGATTCAAAATCGGAGTTGGGGTCAGCCATCAAGTGGTTCAGAATGCTGACGACGTGGCGTTGATTCGGCAGCATTTCCAAATTTTGACGCCAGAGAACTGCATGAAGCCGCAGGGCATCCATCCGGAGGAAGAACGATGGAATTTTGGTCCCACGGATGCTTTTGCGGACTTCGTTCGCGAAAACGATTTGGAGATGGTGGGGCATTGCTTGGTCTGGGCCAAAGACGATCGCACGGATCCGTGGATGATGAAAGAAGATGGCCAACCCGTCTCTCGCGAAAAGTTGCTCCAGAGGATTCAAAACCATGTTGACGTGGTGGTGGAGCGGTACGCTGATGTGTCCACGCATTGGGATGTGGTCAACGAGGCGATTGGTGACAGCGGCGATGGTTTACTTCGAGATTCGGTTTATTCGCGAACCACTGGCATCGATTTTATCGTCACGGCGTTCCAAGCCGCTCGGGCGAAGGATCCGGACGCGTTATTGATCTACAACGACTACAACGGACACAAGCCGGGCAAGCGTGAGAAGCTGATTGAATTTCTCAAGCAAGCCAAAGCCAAAGGGGCTCCCATCGATGCGTATGGCATGCAGGGGCATTTTGAGTTGGGAGACAATTCGTTGGACGAGCTGCGTACGACGTTCGATCAGCTTCGCGAATTGGGTGTCCAAGTGGTGGTGTCCGAACTGGACATCGACATCGTTCGTCGCGGACGTTGGTGGGCCGATGGAAATGCTCATCGCGAGGAACTGAAGAGCTTCGATCCGTACAAAGACGGGATGCCGGCGGAGATCGAGGCCGAGATGGTTCAGCAGTATGTGGCGCTCTTTCAATTGTTCGACGAGTATCAAGACATCATCGCTCGGGTGTCCTTTTGGAACCTGCACGATGGGCAGAGTTGGTTGAACTACTTCCCTTGGAATCGAGTCAACCATCCGCTGCTATTCGATCGCCAACGCCAACCCAAACCCGCGTTTGACGCGGTGATTGAGTTGCTGAATCAATCTGAATGACAGACGCGGCTCCCGCGATCAGTCGGTCGGTAGAAACGGCAATTTGCTGAGCATCAGTTTGTCGAGCAGGGCACCGTCTTCGCGGTAGGCGATGGTCAATGTGTGCGCGCCGGATGAGAGCGTTTGTTTGCCGAGCTTGACCCACTGCCAGCCTCGCGTGGTCAGTCCATTGGCGGCGGTGAACGACGCGTTGTCGAATCGAATCCAGAAGGAATCATCGTCAGCGGTCGGGCAATTCACGCGAGCGTAGAGATACTGGGTGCTTTCTTCGTCGAGTGTGAAGCTTGTTTGCAGGTGATCTTGCGTGTCTTGCGGAGCGGCGTCAGGGCTGTTGAGTTTCGGGGCCGCCGTGACGTATCTGCCTCCCGATGCGTCGGGGGCTGACCGAGTTTGCCAGGAGGTGCCCAACTCGCAGGCTTCCGCTTCCACGACGTGCGTTTGAGCTTCTTTGCCAAGCACCGCGGGAAAGGTTGATTCGCCTCGGCTCCATCCGTCGTACCAAAATTCGTGAGGCGTATCGTCAAAGGGATGTTTGGTGACGTCGGTGTTCACTTCGGTTTTGCCTCGCAGAAACTTATCGACGAAGGCTTCTACTTCGGGGCGTTGGTTGTCGGGGAGTTGGCAGTGTTGGTGGCCAGCGACGATTGAAAATCCAAATCGATCCGCGATGCCGAAGGTCTTCCAGACTTCGTGAGCCGCTCGACATGAAACATAGCCGGATTCGTCCGCCAGCCATTCGTAATCAGGATTGCCGAGGACCAGCAAAGCTCGCGGCGCGACCATCGCCATCAATTCGTGGTGGTCATAGGGTAGTTTCTCAACTGCCCGCGAAAACTGAAACATGTCTTCCAAAAACCACGCTCGGCTGGTCTTGCCGAGTGTTTCCACGTTGCCGAGCGTTTCGGAAACTCGCCACGCGGCCGCGCCGCCTCCGCCGGATTCTTGAGCGATCGTCAACGCGATTCGTTCGTCGAAGGCTCCCGCAAACAACGCCATCTTGCCGGCGAACGAGCATCCGGTCACGGCTAAATGTTCACGGTCGATGGGAAGTGTATCCGCGGTCAACTCCAAACCGTCAATGATGCGGCTGATGCCCCACGACCATGCACTGTAGGCACCGATTTGCGTCAGGTCAGGATAGAGACGATTGATAGGTTCCTCGCCGCGAATTTGTGTGTGCGACATGACTTGCGTGAAGTTGAACGCGATTTGAGCGACGTCTCGATCTGCGAAGATGTCGCTGGGAAGACTCCCGCTACCGCGACCAACTCCAATCACCGCAGGGAAAGGGCCCGAGCTTTCCGGGAGGCGAACCCCAGCGGTCAAGGTCAGCGTTTCTTCGCCAACGGTGACGTTCACGGTCAACGTTTCATCTGCAAAGCTCGCTCGGATGTCTTTTGGGCGAGGTGGTTTTTTTCCGATTCCGTAGTGCTCGATTTCAGCTTTGATTTCAGCGCGACGGCGACCCCAATCATCGAACTCGGTGGATCGGCCGCTGCCATCCGACCAAGCGAATGGATCCGGTAAAGGCTGGATCGATGTCAGGTCATCCAAGGTGGGCAGGGGAGGCAACGGAAACTCAGATCCCGTGTTTTCGTCGTCGTAAACAAGCGGAATGGATTGACCCGAAACCGGAAACGCGGTCGACGCGCAGCAGAACAGCAACAACAGACGGACAATCATCAAACGGTCTCCGCGAACGATGTGGGGTGGACCCATCAGTCTAACTTTGGCGAAGTGCGTCGTGTGAAAAGAGTATGCTGTTTGTAAGATCGAACCTTCCACGCAACGACAAACCAACAAACGGGCAAAAGAATGAATGAAGCGAAGGCTGACTGTGGAAAGACTTCGGCGGCGTTTGTCTTGTTGGGCTTGGGGATGCTTCCGCTCGTTGCTACCTCGGCAGATGAAGTGAGTGATTCATCTTGGTATGGCGATTGGTCCATTGATCTGCAATCCGAGACTCCCGCGTGGTTGCGGATCGAACGCACGCCAAATGGACCCGAGGTTCGTTTTCGACTGAATGTTGGAAGCGATGGTCCTCATTCCAACGTCCAGGTCAAAGACGGTCAGCTGCAGTTCACGTTGAAACAGAACCGCAAGGCGAGGGATCAAAAGATCGTTCGCCTTCGGGTGGATGGTGAGCAGTTGACGGGCGAGCTTCTGACCCAGGGACCTTACAACAAGACGACGGATCCGTTTGTTGGGCATCGGATACCGGCGATGCCGGATTCGGCACCGGATCTCAACCGTGTTCGATTTGAGATGCCACGGGCCATTTTCAACGGAAAGGACTTGAATGGTTGGCGACCGCATGAACCTGAAAAGATCAATGGTTGGAGTGTTCAAGACGGGATGCTGGTCAACACAACACCCAAGACGGACTTCAGTGCCACCGGCGCGTATGCGAACTTGCGAACAGAGGAAGAGTTCGAAGACTTCTGGTTGCACCTGGAGTTTCTGGTGGAAGAGAACCGAAACAGCGGCGTGTATCTGCGCGGAATGTATGAAGCTCAGGTCGTTGACCGAGACAGTCGAATGCAGGGCATCCAGGGAGTGGGGGCGATCTTCGGAGCGATTGAACCAAGAATCAATGCGGGGTTGCCCGGCGGTCAGTGGCAGACCTATGACCTGACTTTGGTGGATCGGCACGTCACCGTGGTGTTGAATGGCGAAAAAGTGATCGACAACCAACCGATTTCGGCACCGACGGCCGGGGCTGTGTGCACGGATCCGTCCAAGCCCGGTCCGCTGCTTTTGCAGGGCGACCATACGAACGTGAAGTACCGCAATTTGTACATCGCACCGGTGGTTTCGAGTAACGAGTGAGTCGGTTGCCCGGAAGATGGAGGCCACTGGCGGTTGCCACGTGCTGGTATGGCGTTGACTACTTGTCGATGCCCAGGGTTTTCATGCGTGAGGCGAGGGTGGTTGGCTTCATGCCCAGCAATTTCGCGGCTCCGGATTCGCCGTAGACCTTTCCGTTGCAAGCCGCCAACGCACGCTGCAGATTGGCTGTCTCAAAGGCTTTCATCTGGGCAAGCGTGAGGACTTCTTCCTCGGAACCATGATCGGACATCGGTGCTGGTCGTGACGATGCGTTGGATGTCAGTTCCAATCGCAGCTTGCCAGGAGGCGATGTGATCAACGCCCGTTCCAGCACGTGTTGCAGCTCACGGATGTTGCCCGGCCAGTCGTATCGCTGCATCTGCTGCACGTTGGACTGAGTGAGTCTTGGAATGGGTTTGCCGAGTCGGCGTGATAGGATCGACAGCAGGTGATGGGCCAGCAGTGGCAGATCATCTTTGCGATGGCGAAGTGGCGGAAGTTCGATCGGAAAAACGCTCAATCGATAGTACAGATCCGAACGGAAGTTGCCCGCCTCCGCTTCGGCTTTAAGATCACGATTGGTAGCGGCGATCACGCGAACGTTGACGTTGCGGGTGCGTTCTTCGCCAACACGTTCCAGTTCGCCTTCTTGCAACACGCGAAGCAGCTTGCTTTGCAGGTCCAGCGGGATCTCACCAATTTCATCCAGGAACAAGGTTCCTCCATCGGCCAATTCAAATCGACCGATGCGATCTCGCAACGCGCCGGTGAAGCTGCCTTTGGTGTGACCGAAGAACTCACTTTCGTACAGTTCACGAGGAATCGCCGCACAGTTGACTTTGATCAGCGGACGTTCGTGACGATCGGAACGGGCGTGGATCTCTCGGGCGACCAGTTCTTTGCCGGTACCACTTTCGCCCATGACCAAGACGGTGGAATCCGTTGGTGCGACCAAACGAATTTGTTGAGCAACTGTTTGCAACGCATCGCTCTGACCCACCATCTCACCAAACGCTTCGCCACGCAGCTCTTCTTGCAGATAGTCATTTTCCTGTTCCAAACGACTGCGAAGCGTTTCAATCTCTTCCCAAGCTTCCGCGTTGGCGATGGCGGAAGCGACGTGGTCCGCGATCATCCGCATCCAGTCCAAGCACGCATCACCAATGGCGGTTCGAGCAAAGACACCCAACACGCCCAACGAACGGCCGCGGTGAATCAAAGGTTGTCCGCCGAAGCCACGAATGTTTTCGGACTTTGCCCAATCCAGTTTGACCAGCCAATCCGGGTCTCCGTCGATGTCTTGAATTTCCATCGGAGTGCCCGTCGCCGCGATGCGACCGACTTTGCGAATGCCCAAAGGAAAGCGGCGAAATTCGCCATCAACTCGCGTCAGATCGGCCTCCGGGTTCACAATGGAATGCCCGGCACTGGCCACCAGATGCAAGCACTGAGTTTGGTCGGGACATTCGTTTCGCATGGGACAGGTCAGGCAACCTTCGCCCGGACGAATGAGCCAGATGCGCGCGAGCGCCACCGCTTCCGACGTTGAAAGGTGGTCAACGACCAGCCGCAGAACATCCGCGACGCTGCGTTGCTGGGCCATCGAGAGCAACAGCGATTTTGGATCACGGATGACGGGGATGTTCGGCGATTTCATGTCCGAAGTGTGCACGGAATTTCGTGGTTTCGCAACGAAAAATCGTGAAAGCACGATATTTCGTTGACTTGGTTTTTTGGTATTGGGTTTTGTAAGTGCATGCGCAGTAGTGTCTTAGGTGCTTTGTCGTTCGTTTGGCACAGATCATGCCTAAGGAGGGAGGCAACGCCGGCGAGCGTCGGCGACCCAAACTTTCTCTCTTCCAATTTTATGGAGCCCTACGATGACCCGTCTGAATGTTGTGAACCCAAACGAAGCAACTGGCAAAGCCCAAGAACTGCTCGCTGGTGTCCAAAGCAAGCTCGGCATGACCCCGAACATGATGCGATTGATGGCCAATTCCCCGGCGGTCTTGGATGCCTATTTGAAGTTCAGTGGTGCCGTCGCTGGTGGAAGCCTGGCAGCCAAGACTCGCGAAAAGATCGCTTTGGCGGTTGGGCAAAACAACTCGTGTGACTACTGCGTCAGCGCTCATTCCGCGATCGGAAAGATGGTTGGTTTGACCGCTGATGAAATCGAATCCGCTCGCCGAGGCCAATCAAGTGATGCCAAAGAGGCCGCTGGGTTGAAGCTTGCCGGTCAGTTGGTCGACAAGCGAGGTTTCGCGACCGATGACGATCTCGCCGCCGCTCGAGACGCCGGGATCGACGACGCCGAGATCGCTGAGATCGTGGCCAACGTCGCACTGAATCTCTTCACCAACTACTTCAACCATGTCGCTCAAACGGAGATCGATTTTCCTGTTGCGGAACCATTGGCGTGTGACTCGGAAGGCAAGTCGTGCAACAACCACGAAGAAGCCTGCAGCGTTTCCTGATTCGATTGCGTTAACCCGTGCGTGCGCCGGATAGCGGCGCCCGGACCAATGTGAGAAACGACATGACATCACCCACCGATATTCGCCCACCTTTCACGCGAGAGACCGCGATTCGAAAGGTGCGTGCTGCGGAAGACGCTTGGAACAGTCGGGATCCGCAACGAGTTGCCTTGGCCTATTCGGTCGACAGCGAATGGCGGAACCGCGATGTGTTCCTACAGGGCCGCTCGCAGATCGAGATGTTCCTTTCCGACAAATGGGAGCGGGAACTCGACTACCGTTTGGCCAAGCAATTGTGGGCGTTCAGCGAGAACCGAATCGCCGTTCGATTTCAGTATGAGTATCGAAACGCCGACGGACGATGGTTCCGCGCTTATGGAAATGAAAATTGGGAGTTCGACGCCGATGGGTTGATGCGTCGACGCGAAGCCAGCATCAACGACGATTCGATTGATGAAGCCGAACGCAAATTTCATTGGCCATTGGGCAAACGCCCCGAAGACGATGCGGGTTTGAAGGAACTCGTGAAGTGAGAAGCGGCAGATAACCGCTGAATTTGCTACTTACTAACCATTGCGTTGGGCCAAGATCCGTCCCGCAGGTTTGCCGCCTGTGGGACGGTCCGGTCCGCGTACACTATCCAACCTTGATCATGAAAAACATTGCAACCATCTCAATCGCGATCGGACTGGCGATCGCGACACTGGCATCTTCTTCCACCGTCGTCGCGGAAACGCCCTTGTCGGTCAATGAAGTGATAAACACTCCAGCCGCTCAAGTGGTCCACCGAACAGTCGAGATTGACGGGCTGTCGTTGTTCTATCGAGAGGCGGGGAACCCCGATCATCCGACTCTTCTACTGCTGCACGGGTTTCCGACATCGTCACATATGTTTCGCGATTTGATTCCGAAACTGTCCGATCGATATCACGTGATCGCTCCGGATTATCCCGGCTTTGGATTCAGTTCGGCTCCTTCGGTCGAGGACTACGACTACACGTTCGACAATCTCGCCAAATTGATCGAACGGTTCACCGAGCGTTTGGATTTGCAAAGCTACTCGCTTTACGTGATGGACTACGGAGCCCCCGTTGGATTCCGCTTGGCGGTGTCACATCCGGAGCGAGTGCAGGCGTTGATCATTCAAAACGGCAACGCGTATGTCGAAGGGATCGACAACGATTTTTGGGTGCCAGTCAAAGCTTATTGGAAGGATCGCTCGGTCGAGAATGGCGACAAGCTTCGCTCTTTTTTGACGCTTGATGCGACCAAGTGGCAATTCACCGACGGAGTTCGCAATGTGGAGGCGATCAGTCCGGACAATTGGGGACATGTGCAGCCGCTGTTGGATCGTCCTGGCAATCAGGAAATACAATTGGCATTGTTTCACAGCTATGGAAGCAACCCGCCACAGTATCCGGTGTGGCAGCGGTATCTGCGGGAGCATCAGCCACCGACTCTGATTGTGTGGGGAAAGAACGACAAGATCTTTCCCGCCGAAGGAGCGTTTCCCTATCAACGCGACCTACCCAAAGCGGAGCTTCATCTGCTGGACACGGGCCACTTCGCGTTGGAAGAGGATGGCGACGTGATCGCCAAGCACATGCGGCGTTTTCTTGATCAGCACGTGCCGCGATCGTTGGCTGAACCGCGTGCGAAGTAGAATTTGCAAGCGGATTGCATCACTCGAATCAGTCTTTGTTTGGAGACTGGTTCGTTGCGTTGTTGTCCAGCGATTGCCAAATTCGAAGCGTTGGTCCCGGCAAGGTTTCGTGGCGTGAGCTGGCGAAGGCATGGACCAATCCGCCGCCCAACGTCTCTTGCGTGTCGCGAACGATCAGCAATTCGATGATTCCGTTTTGGGAACGACGCAGCAATTCAACCAGTTGAGGTGATTCGATCACATGAGCACCCGATTGGACGCCTTTGGGAATGACGAACCGATGCACCAGCGACCAATCGCTGTTGTCAATCGGCGGAGCGATCCAAGGCGTCGCGGTGAGCGGAGCGAGATCGGTGTCTGGATCGAGAGTGCGACCATAGACCGAAAATGTGGAATCGGGGGTACGTGATGCGAACCCGAGTCCGGATGGTGTCGCGGTCAATTGCAATGAGCCGAGTTGGATCGGCTGGTTTTCAAGACCGCGAAGATCAAACCGAAGTCGAATCTGTCGATCAAACTCGTGGAGTTCATCGGACTTTTTGACCAGCAGCAGATCCTCCGGGCCTTTCCGTTCGTTCGGGTCACGCTGGATCCATTGGTCCGCGCCCAGGCCTTGCGCCGTGATGATCTGCGTCATTTGACGGAAGTCCGTGTCGTTGGGAACGTTGTAATCGCTGGGCGGAAGGATCTGTTGCGGCAGGAGCCAAGCCGAGGATCGTTCGGTGAGACGTTGTGTTTGGCCGGTTTCGCGAACTTCGAGATCAACTTTTCCGTCAAAGACTTCGACCATCGCTTCGCCCGCGGGTTTGACCGACACACCGAAGCTGGTTCCTTGGTCCGTTAGGCGACCGTTGGGCGTGTCGACCACAAAGCCGCGCATCCCGTCACGAACGGTGACGACCACTGTGCCACTGGCGAGCCGGCAATGCATCGCGTCGATGATGTGCAGCTCGGCCGGTCCCTCCAAATTGACTTGCGTTTGATTATCAAACCGCAGCGAGGCGAAGCCGCTTGCCAGTTGCAACCTTGCCTCGCCGAGACGTTGGCCTTCGATCAACGGAATGGTAGACGTTTGCCACAAACATTCGACGGTCGTTTCCAAGACTGCGAAGGTATTGTCAGCTGAAGTTCGGACAGGCGAGGTTTTCCAAAGGCCCAATGCCACAAGCAGTGTTGCTGTCAAGCCGACTGCAAGAGCAACCTTCTGTCCAGTGGAAGACGCGTTCGTTGTTTGGTTCTCGGGTTCATTGGACGCGAGGCTGTCACGCCCTTCGATCCCAAGCAAGCAGAGTTCTCCGTGAAGGCCGGCAACCTCCGAAAATTCGCGAACTCGTTTCTCGGAAGCCATGGTGAGCGATTCCAATTCGCTCGCTTCGTCTTCTTTCAATCGCCCATCCAGAAATGCATCGCGAAGATCGCGGAAGCGGGCGTCATCGTCTTGAGGTTTCATACGTCGATCCCCGCTTCCAATTTTCGTGTCACGCAGTCCCGCAAGGTGTCACGAACACGGCTGAGCATGCGATAAATGGCATCGAGTGACCGGCCGGTTCTCGAGGCGATCGATTCGATTTTGTCCCCGTCGGTGTAGCGTTGACGAATCAGGCTCTTGTGCCGGTCCGGTAGCGAGTTCACGCAGGCTTGTAGCAATTCGAGACGCTGGTTGTAGCGTTCGGTTCGCGTGTCCAACTCCGACGCGACGGTCGATAGAAATTCGTCCGAGAAGTGAAGGCGGCTGCGGGCTTGTTTCTGCCGCCAGGCTCGCATCTGGTTGAACGCAACTCGACAGGACCAAGCCGTGAAGTTGGTGCCGAGTTCAAAGTCGTCGAACTTTCGCCACAGGACCAAATCGGTTTCTTGCAAGACCTCTTCCACGTTGTCTCGATGATTCATCAGGCTCATCAGATAAGCAAAACGATACCGACGAGTTTGTCCGAGCAGCCGAACAAATTCTTCGGTGCGGTGCGCGGATCCGGTGAGATGGAGGTCGTGATCGGGCATTCAGTCTTGATTGGAGATTCAGTCTTGATCAGGTATTCAGCGGAATCCGAACGATCGGAGGTGGTTGCCAGCAGCGGTCGCCTGTCATGGCATCTTGAAATAGCTCGAAACGGGCGAATTGGACACGGATCAGGACTTTTTATGGAAAATGGTTTCGTTTCTGTCCAAACCGTATCTCCCAAGTTATCTCATGACAGGACATCGCCTCTTTTTCATCGATCGCCACGAAAACATGCACGCTCATTCACATTGGACGCTCGCTCTCTTGTTTCTCGCCTGCTTGCCAGCAAGCAAAGCGGCCATGTCATCAGACGAGGCCAAAGTCTCCTCGCCATCCAATTTGATTGAGACGGAAAGCGAGCACGGGGCTGGTGAAAGCGGTGTGAATTTCAGTCCCGTCATCCGAACGGATTTGTTCATCAGCGGAGTCTATCCTCACCTGACCACCTATGGCGTTTACAGCCAAGACGGGGCTCATCGAAAGAGTGGGCACAACGAATGCGGCATTGGTGCGATTGTTCCCTGGGCGGGGAAGTTGTGGATGGTCAATTACGCGCCGCACATGCCTCGCGGAAGTGAGCACAAACTATTTTCCGTCGATGCTGACCTGACGCAGCCTTTGACGGTCCATCCGGAGAGCGTTGGCGGAACTCCGGCGGGACGGATGATTCACGAAGAGTCCAAGCAACTGCTGATCGGTCATCACATGATTGATACCGAGGGCAACGTCCGAACAATCTCGCCGGAGGACATGCCGATTCGTGTGACCGCCATCGCTCGGCATCTGAAGGATCCGAACAACATGGTTTATTACATCGACATGGAGGGTGCGATCTGGGAAGCCAATGTGCACACGCTAGCGGTCAAGCGTTTGTTCAAAAAGCCGGTGCCGGGATGGCATGGAAAGGGCGGCTACACATCGCAAGGGCGATTGGTGGTGACCAACAACGGCGAGTTGCACGTGGGTGACTACAAAGATGTGTTGGTCGGAGGCGAAGCCAAGAACGAAGAAGAGCGTGGTGTGTTGGCCGAGTGGGATGGCGATACGTGGACGATCGTTGAACGCCGGCAGTTCACCGAAGTCACCGGTCCCAAAGGAATCACCGGTGGCAGTGACGGGAACGATCCCATTTGGACGATGGGATGGGATCGGCGCAGCGTTCGATTGAAGGTGTTGGAGGACGGCAATTGGCACACGTTCCTGCTTCCAAAGGCGGCGTACTGCAATGACGCCAGCCACGGTTGGTACACCGAATGGCCACGAATTCGCCAGATCACAGATGAGCGGTGGATGTTGGACATGCACGGCATGTTCTTTGAATTCCCCCAAACGTTTTCCGTTGGCAACAGTCGAGGATTGCGGCCGATCGGAAGTCACTTGCGATACATCCCGGACTTCTGCGAGTGGAATGGTCGACTGGTGTTGGCCTCCGACGAGACCAGCATTCAAGGCAACCCGTTGGCGGGACAGCCTCAAAGCAATTTGTGGTTTGGTGACTACGCGGATCTGAAGACTTGGGGACCCGCGTCGGCGTACGGTGGGCCATGGGTGGATGATGAGGTCGACGCGGAGCAGTGGTCCGATCCGTTCCTTGTGGATGGGTTTGAAAATCGAACGTTGTACTTGGCGATCGGCAGGTTGAAGGAAGAGGCCGAAGTTCAGTTCCGAGCGGCGGATCAACAAGCGATCACGTCGATGCCTGCGTTGCTTCGCTCACTTGCGAACGTGACCGTGAAACGAGGTGACTGGACTCAGCCCGCTATGGGATACTCACTGGATGCCAATCAAGACGTCACCGTGTATTTAGCGGTCGATCATCGCGGCGATCCCAAGCTGCCCTCAGCTTGGAAGGAAACCGACATGACGATGCGTTGGGGCAAGGGGCATCACGATCGGATCTATCGCCGCGATTTTCCGGCTGGAACGATTGAGATTCCTGGCAACGACACCGAACACCAAACGGGATCCTTTGGGATGCCTCACATGGCGTTTGTTCAAGGTGATCCAAAATTGGAGGTGGTGCCGAATGCAACTGCCGTCGTTCGTTATCCGGTCCAAGCTGAAACGGCGGAATCCGGTTCGGCTGGTGGCAAGCAAGCCGTCGAAGTCACGATGCAGGTGGACGCCAGCGGAACGAACGAATGGCGAAACGCGCGGCAATGGAACTTGGAAGAAAACGAATCGTTGGTGGAGCTGTTGCCGGCTGACTTGAATGCGGTGTGGGTACGATTCAAAGTCCACCAAGCTTGCGTCGCTACCGCGTTCATGCACCAGACATCCGGCTACCCAAACCAAGCCTCTGACGACGAATTGTTCGCTGGCTTGGCGGATGCGAACGATTCGGAGGCGGTGTCCGCGCTTTTGTATCCCGCCAAACGAAGTCGTGATCTGCGGGTTTTGGGAGCGGAACAGAAAGCCTTCGAATTCACCAAGGGTCGCTTCGAGTTTGAAGAGGATGAGTGGGACGTGGAGCTGGCGAAGAAGCTGCATGTGGAACCCGAGTTCACGGTCGATGCGGCTTCTGCGATCGTTCAATATCAAGGAGTCCGTTATCGGCTGCCCAAGACGGACGCGGTCTATGATCAGCCTTTCTCGGATGGTTGGCCGCGAGCTCTACGCGAGGTGGAGTCGGAACGTACGATCGCGAATATTCACGGGACGTTTTATGAGGTTCCGCTGGTCACCAACGGGGCGCCGCCAGCTTGGAATTTGATGCGTCCCGTTGCCACGCACCGCAAACGCATCACGGACTATTGTTCGTGGAACGGATTGTTGGTGTTAGCCGGTGTTCGCGGCGATGCCACATCAGGCCAACACATTTTTCGCGACCCAACTTCCGACATGGGACTTTGGATGGGCGGTGTGGATGACCTGTGGAAGTTCGGCAAGCCGACAGGCCGAGGAGGACCTTGGAAAGAGACGGCGGTCCGAGCGGGCGAAGTGTCAGATCCTTATTTGATGCGTGGTTTTGACCAGAAGAGCGTTCGACTTTCCCACTCCCATGACGGTCCGGTTGAGTTCACTTTGGAAGTGGATTTAGACGGAGAAGGCCGTTGGGTGTCTTTGGAAACGTTTCGCGTCCCTGCATCAGCGACGTTGGAGCATCCGTTCCCAGCCGGTTTTTCAGCGTGTTGGATTCGGGCGAAATGCAATACCGACACACAGGCAACGGTCCAGTTCGAATATCGCTGAGTCGCGACCCCTCGAAGTTGATTCTTCGAAGTTGAGGAACTTTTTGTGTTGACTGGTCGAAGTGTGACCGATATCGTTAATCGTGAATTGACGATTGGATAGCGAGGCGACTGCGGCGAGTGAGTCTCGGTCGTGTGGACTCTGCCATCAAAACACAAATTTTTTTTACACCAAGCCATCGCTTATCGGCGATTGGCGAAAAAAGGAGCGAGTCGATGAGTCACGTGCAGATTTACGATCGAGCGATGTGTTGCAGCACGGGCGTGTGTGGACCTCAGGTGGACCAGACGTTGCCAACCTTTGCAGCCGATTTGGATTGGTTGAAGCAGCAAGGGCACCAAGTCCAGCGTTTCAATTTGGCGCAGGACCCAGCGGAGTTCGCGGCGAATGCGACGGTTCAGCGGATGTTGAGTGAGGCCGGGGTGGAGTGTTTGCCGCTGGTATTGGTCGATGGCCAGATCGTCAGCCGCAGTGACTATCCCACTCGCGAAAATTTGGCGTTGTGGACCGCGACGAAGCTTTCGGTGAAGACGATGTTGCCGACCGCGGATGGCGGATGTTGTGGCGATTCAGGTTGCTGCTGAATCATCGTTTTTTTGTGGTTCTGTTCTTCTATCACTTGGCCTGTCATGCATTATCTCGATAACCCCACACGCAATTTGTTTTTCACTGGCAAGGGAGGCGTCGGCAAAACCTCGATGGCCTGTGCCACCGCCGTCCGTTTGGCAGATCAAGGCCGACGGGTGTTGCTGGTGTCGACCGATCCAGCGTCCAACTTGGATGAAGTGTTGGGAGTGACGCTGGGGAACCAACCAACCGCGGTTCCGGCGGTGAGCCAGTTGTGGGCGATGAACATCGATCCGGAAAAGGCCGCCGCGGAATATCGTGAACGCATGGTGGGGCCATACCGAGGCGTCTTGCCGGATGCCGCCGTGCAAAGCATGGAAGAGCAATTCTCCGGTTCGTGCACCGTTGAGATAGCCGCTTTCGACGAGTTTGCTCGGTTGCTCGGCGATGCGTCGGCCACCGAAGACTTCGACCACATCGTGTTCGACACTGCTCCGACGGGACACACCTTGCGTTTGCTGACGTTGCCTTCGGCTTGGTCGGGATACATGGAAACCAACACGTCGGGAACATCCTGTCTGGGGCCTCTGGCGGGTTTGCAAAAGCAACAAGCGATCTATCGATCGACTGTCGAATCGCTCAGTGATGCTGAACGGACGACGTTGGTCTTGGTCACTCGTCCGGAGGCATCCACGCTTCGTGAGGCGGACCGAACCAGCCACGAACTTCGCGAGCTGGGAGTGCAGAATCAAGCGTTGGTGATCAATGGGATGTTCCGCGCAACGACTCCAACGGACGAAGTCGCGGTCGCGATGCAATCGCGATGTGAGTCCGCACTGGAAACGATGCCGAGCGGGTTGTCTGGTTTGCAACGCACGGAGGTTCCTTTGGCACCGCAGGGTTTAATTGGGGTGGAAACGCTGCGTCGTGTTGGTCAAACGCACGGCGATTCGTCGGTGTCACCCAAGCCGACTGAAGGAGAGGTAACGATGCTCCATTCTTTGCCAACCTCAGAGCTGATTGACCAATTGGCGGCGCAGGAACGTGGCGTGATCATGACGATGGGCAAAGGAGGCGTCGGCAAGACCACCGTGGCAGCCGCCGTTGCGGTCGCATTGGCCGAGCGAGGATTGAAGGTGCATTTGTCGACCACGGACCCGGCGGCTCATGTCAGCGCGGCGATGGCAGCGGACGAAATCAGCGGTCTAACAATCAGCCGCATTGATCCGGCGGAAGTGACGGAAGCCTATCGACAAGAGGTGTTGAGCACCGCCGGAGCGGATTTAGATGACCAAGGTAAGGAGTTGCTCGAAGAAGATTTGCGATCGCCGTGCACCGAAGAAATCGCGGTGTTCCGAGCCTTCGCTGACGCGGTGGCGGAGGGGGAAGATGGCTTCGTCGTTCTCGACACCGCACCCACAGGACACACCATCTTGCTGCTTGATTCAGCGTTGGCCTATCATCGCGAAGTATCACGTCAAGCCAACGAGGTGCCCGAAAGTGTCCAAAAACTGTTGCCGCGATTGCGTGATCCCGGCTTCACTCGCGTCTTGGTCGTGACCTTGCCAGAGTCGACTCCGGTTCACGAAGCCGAACGCTTGCAACAGGACCTCCGCCGAGCGGAGATTGAACCGTTCGCGTGGGTGATCAACCAATCGCTCGCCAGCCTGAGCGTTCACGATCCTGTCCTGCTGGGGCGGCAACAAAGCGAACGTCCGTATCTGCAAGAGGTCATGAACCAACATGCCAAGCAGGCGGTGATCATCCCTTGGCAGTCAACTCCGCCGATCGGATTGGATGGTTTGCGCGAGTTGATGAAGAGCGAAGCGATTTGCTAAGAAGGTTGCTGGTCGGGCGAGGTTCCTTTCGGCAGTTGGATTGGTGACATAGATGAATCGCGGCACGTTGGAGCGAGTTGGTTTTCAAATTCTGCGTGCCGCGGTGACTTCAGAAGTTGTGAGTGAATTGCTGCAAGTCTGCAGCGATTCGTTGGCGGACGAGTCCGCGTCGGTTCGGGCTCGTTCCAGCCGCGGTCATGTCTACGCGGCAAGGAACTTGATTGGCAACTTGCCACCGGTGGAAACCGTTTGGCAGACCGGTCGCTTGCTTGCGTTTCTGCATCAACATCTGGGGCAGCAGTTCGGCTTGGTTCGAGCGTTGTTCTTCGACAAACCGCCGGATCGGACATGGGCTTTGCCATGGCACAAAGACACCTCGGTTGCCGTGAAAGACAACTCGCTGCCGTCGGACCATTTTTCTCGCCCCACGTTGAAAGCGGGCGTCCCTCATTTGATCGCGTGCGATGAGGTGTTGAAACGGATGTTGACGCTGCGGATTCACTTGGACGAAGTCACCGATGAGAATGGTCCACTTCAGGTCATTCCCAGTTCGCACGTTTCAAGTGACACCGAGAGTGAAGATCTATCGTCCACCGTCGCGATTCATGCTGCGGCGGGAGACGTGTTGGCGATGCGACCGTTGCTCAGTCACAGCAGTGCTTCCTCCGTCAGTGGAACTCGCCGTCATCGACGGATCCTGCACTTGGAGTTCGCCGAATCGGAACGTTTGCCCGACGGAGTGGAGTGGCACGACTTTGTGAAGCCGATTGCAATTTCAAATCGCTCGCCCGCGTCTTCACCCGAAAGCTAATTCCGGGTTGCTTCGATTGGTGCGGACTCATCGAAGTAGAAGTCGTACCAACCTTGCTCACGCATTTTCTCGCCCCGCGGGAGCCCCGGTGGTTGGAGCTCCGTGGTCCAGGACCGCAAAGATTCGTGCAGTTTGTCAGTGAGTTCGGGATATGACCCCACCAAATTGACGTGCTCGTGTTGGTCGCTTTCCAAGTCGAAGAGATAGCGACGACCGTCGCCAACATAGATGTATTTCCATTTGCCTTGGCGAATCGCGGCTTGGTCCCAGAACCGAAAGTACAGCGTTCGCGTGGACGGGTTTTGAATGTCGTTCATTCGCGGGATGAGATTGATTCCGTCGAGCGGTTCGCCAATGTCGTTGGGGTCAATTCCTGCGAGAGGCAGGACGCTGGAAGCGATGTCCAAGGTGCTAACCGGCCAGTGATAGTCTTTGCCGCTTGGCAACTGACTGGGAAGACTCCAGATCATCGGGACGCGAATGCCGCCTTCGGACAGCATGCCTTTTTCACCGACCCAAGGATCATTGAGCGACCCGTCCCAACCACCGGCACCACGATCGATGGGCAAGTCTTCTTTCGTTATCTTCAGCGGCGCGCCATTGTCGCTGGTCATCACGATCAACGTATTTTCAAGAAGACCATGTTTCTCTAGCTGGGAGACCATTTGCCCGACACCGTCATCAATGGCGGAGATCATTGCCAAGGCGTAACGTCGTCGAGTGGGCATGGGGCCTGGAAACCGATTCAGGTAGGTTTCCGTTGCTTGCAGCGGTGTGTGTGGACCGTAGTAGTTGACCTGCAGATAGAACGGTTGGTCACGGTTGCGCTGGATGAAGCTCACTGCGGCCTCGGTTTGCACATCGATCCGAAAGCGATCGTCGCGAATTTGTTTCATCTTGGGAAGCGTTTGTCCCGACGCCAGATCGAAGTTGGTGCGATAGTTGGTCATCGCACCCCAGTAGTACTCATCAAAGCCTTGTTGTGCTGGTGAGTACGGTTGAATCTTTGGCCATGGGATTCTGACTTGGCGTCGCGGTTTGTTGGCCATCGCTGGAAGTTCTCGTTTCATCCAATCGACGCATGTGACGTTGGGTTCGAGGTGCCATTTGCCGACCATCCCGGTGCGGTAGCCAGCGGGTTGGAGGTGTTCTGCAATCGTTATGGCTTCCGACGGCAGCGGCATGTCAGGGATGGTGTCGATGCCCATTCGCTGTTGATAACGTCCGGTGATCAAACCAGCCCGTGAAGGACTGCACTGCGGTGCGGTGACATACGCATTGGTGCAACGAACGCCACGCTTTGCCAACGCGTCGATGTGAGGCGTTTGAATGTCGTCGAATTGGCCCTGGCAGCTCAAATCCGCCCAACCTTGATCGTCGGTCAGGACGACAATCACGTTGGGCTGGGTTGCGGGGATGACTGCTTGCGCGGTGCGGTCTCCAACTCGGAAAAAGCCCAACTCATTCTGCGTATCAATTTCGCGGACCAGCCAGATGGCACCTGGGCGAGTCGATTGAGGTTTGGTTTTGCCTGATCCAATGACGCCGTAGGACTTCGCGGCACCATCACGATCCATCCAGCACAGTTCCACGTTGGATCGCTGTTGGTTGAGGAAGTGAACGGGAAAGGCGTTGCCCACTGGTTTCGAGGGAGGGACGCCACTTTTCGGGATGCTTTGGAAAGTCAGTTTGGCGAGGGATTTCACCGACGGTTCGATACGCTTCGCAAATTCCGTGGGAGCCGAGGAGCGAAACTCCGCGAGTGTCGCGGTTGACCCCGGCGAGTCAGCGAGGTTTTCCCATTCGTGAGGATCGGAAGTGATGTCGTATAGCTCTTCGCTGCCGTCGGCGTAGTGGATGTAGCGATGGGTTCGACCGCTGATGGCGTAGCTGCCCGGTGTGGAAAGGTAGGTGACCGAGTTGTGTGGCCAGTCGGATCCGATTGGCGCCGTGAGTAGTGGTAGCAGACTGGGACCGTCGTTCTGCTCACGCGATGGAAGCCCACAAAGATCGAGCAGCGTGGGGAAGAGGCTCAGAAGATTGACCGGGGCTTCGCACGTTGCTCCAACGGGGGTCCCCTGAGGCAGAGCGGCACTGGTGGATGGAGGAACCCGGATCATCAACGGAACACGAGTGACGTCTCGCCAAGGCGTGTACTTTTGCCAGTGTTCTTTTTCACCCAGTTGCCAACCATGATCGGACCAGAGCACCACGATGGTGTTGTTTGCATTGGGGCCCGCTTCCAATGCATTCAGGACTCGGCCCAACATGGCATCGGCGAAGTGGATGGAAGCGAGGTAGGCTTGGATGCCTTTCTTCCATTGGCCTTGGTCTTGGATGTGAGCAAAGTACCGATTCCGTGCCGCCCGTTGTCCAGCTTCGGGGACGTCGTTCAAATCGTCCTCAAGAAAACCCGGTGGTAATTGGATGCTTTCCAGCGGAAAGGGTTCGAAGTACTTCTTGGGAACAAACCAAGGTTCGTGTGGACGATAGATGCCGCAGCCGAGGAAGAAAGGCTTGTCGTGTGATTGACGCAGTTGTTGTCCGATCCATTCGGTGACCGACCAGTCGCCACCAAATTCTTCGTCGGTGACATCCAACGCAGCCCAGTCCGTTTCGACGTACTGCCACGGCCCGCCACGCTTGAGATTGACCGGACGTTGACTTGGGTAAAAGGTTTGCGGAAATGGGTTCTCGGTTTGGGCCGGCGGAAAGTATTCGTCCCAAGAGTTCGCATCAATGAAATAGTGAAGCAGCTTTCCTGAACCCGAAGCACGATAGCCATGTTCGCGAAAGTACTGGGGCAGAATGACATCCTTCGGCATGATCTCACGCATCTGTTGCCGGTTGTCATAGAGTCCGGAACGATTGGGGGATCGCCCAGTGAAGACGGCGGAGCGGCAAGGGTTGCAAGCGGGAGCGGGACAGTGAGCGTTGGTGAACAGGATGCCGCTTTCTGCCAGCCGATCCAGGTTGGGCGTGACCGTCTGCGGATGGCCTTTCAGGCAACCGATCCAATCGTTCAGGTCGTCCATGGCGATGAACAACACATTGGGTGGGGCGGCGGAGTTTTCCGCTTCCGCCTTCGCGGTGGCGGACAACGTGAGCAGGGCGAGAGAAACCAAGATCAGGTAGGTGAACGGGCGGGACCGGATTTGCCATGCTTTCGATGTGGCGGCACCGTTCTCGCGGATTGGTTCACAGCTTCGCGTGCGCAGGAAGGACGTCATCAAAGCAGCCATGTTCAAGGGAAGCAGAGCGGAGGTTGCTGAAAACAAATCGTAGATTCTGCGGTCGCTTGAGCTGACTTAGGTGAGGCACAAGCGGACAGGATCGGATTCAGCAGTCTGGTTTGGATGATAGCCGAGCCGCAAACATGCGTTTGGGATGATTCTGTATCAGCCGGAATTATCACCCGAATCCATCGATTATGCTGTCGTGCGTTGACGCTCAATCGCAGATGTCTATCAGCGAGTCGCAATTCAGATGGCAGAATCGCTTCTGGTCGTCTGTGGAGAAATAACAGAAAGGCAAACGATGAAACGTGGAATCCTATTGGCAGCAGCCTTCTTCAGCGGGTGCATGGTTTCAGCCGGCCCGAGTTGCTTGATCGCTCAGGCCGAACAATCCAATGAAACGACACAAGCCCAGTCCGAGGTTGCAGTGAACGTTTCTGCCGGTGAACAAACGGAGAACTTTTTTGCGATTCCAAATCCGGCGGAAGGTCGCCCAGAGAAGTTGCCGTATCTGCTGTACACGCCCAAGGACTATGTCGCCGGGCAAGAGGTGCCCGTGTTGTTGTTCTTACACGGGCTTGGCGAGAGTGGTGATGGTGACTTTGGAAAGTTGTCGATCCATGGCCCGCCCAAACGCATCGCGAAGGAAGGGCAATCGTTCCCGTTTGTGGTCGTCGCACCACAAAGTCCCAAGCCGGGCAACAGCCGCGAGGAAATTGTGGAGTCATGGCGTGCTAGCGAGTTGATGAGCTTGCTGGATCACATCGAGCAGCATCTGACGATCGATCAAAGTCGGGTCTATCTGTCCGGTTTGAGCATGGGCGGTTTCGGTTCATGGCGATTGGCTGCCAAACATCCGGAGCGGTTTGCCGCGGTGGTGCCCGTGTGTGGCGGAGGCAAGGTTGAGTGGGCGGAAAGTCTGGCCACCGTTCCCATTTGGGCGTTTCATGGCCTGAAAGACAACGTGGTGAAGGTCGAGGAAAGCGAAGAAATGGTGCGGGCCATTCAACGAGCCGGCGGTGATGTGAAGCTAACGATCTATCCCGATGCGGGACATGACAGCTGGACCGAAACCTTTGCGAACCCGGAGGTCTACGCTTGGTTGCTGCGGCATCAGCGTCCGGCCCAATGATTGGTCGGTCGACTGACCGACTGATTCGTTGATCTTGAAGTTGTTCCATTCGGTTCTTTGCTGGGTTTGTACCGTGTTGCGTCTGATTCTTGTTGTTTGTTGCTCGTTGTGGTTGGTTGAGTCCGCTCATTCGGAACGCCCCAATGTCTTGTTGTTCTACATCGATGATCTGCGGCCGCAGACGAGCGACTACGGACATGAGTTCATGAACACGCCCAACTTCGACCGGTTGGCCGCGGAGGGCGTTCGCTTTGAGAACGCTTAGAGCCTATCCGGAAACTGGTATTTGCTGAAAGCCTGATAAACGCGATACTTTGAGCTCCTCGAAGCAACGGAGTGTGCGATGACCGATGGCAACCGAA
>NZ_JAJKFV010000003.1 GCF_020966775.1 Rhodopirellula halodulae
CGTGGCACAAATTGGAGATTCACCACCGAAGATGCGCGAGTCAAACTCAAGTCGCTCTATCCGCAGCATGACACATAGATCCGGAACGACCAGTAGGTCAGGCCCCGCCTGACGTTGGTGACCTGGTCGAGCAATGTCGATTCAGTTGGCCGGCGGGGTGGTGCGAGGGACGACGCCTCGCTTCTGTCGAAGCATCGGCCGGGGCGTCAGGTGAGACCTGACCTACAAATACCAAGTCGTCAGGTGAGGCGTGGCGGACGAATGTCGAATCGTCGGGTGACGGGTGCCGACGTGTGCGGAATCGTTTGGGAGGCCTGCAACTACGGTTGGCTGCTCTTGGTCACGGGTGGTTGCCGAAACGGTGACGGCCTTGTTTGGCGGCTCTCAATGATTCGGGGGTGTCTTGGGGAATACCGGGATCGCCCTGTGATTGCAACCAACGATCAAGCTCGTTGCTCAGTCGATTCCGAACCTCAGCCAACTCATCCTGCTCGATCAAATTGGTCATCTCGTACGGATCATTGGCGATGTCATAGAGCTCTTCCTTCGGACGCAGTTGGTAACGCTGGATCAAACGCAACAACTCGGGCTGATCGAAACACTCGAACACCCATGTTTGCCAGTACTTGTTGTTCAGCTCACCGTTGCCCTTGATCCCCATCAAGTGTTTCTCGATGTAGAGATTCTCGTTTTGCAGGTTGCGGATGTAGTGATAGCGACCGTCGGTGATCGATCGAATCGGGTACGGCGGTCCCTCCGGAACATTGTTGTGCGTGCCATAAGCATATTCTCTGTGCGCCATGACCTCACTTCGACAAACCTGCTCAAAACTTCTCCCATCGAACTTTGGCTGGTCAATTGAAACGGAACCACTCAGGTCGATCATTGTCGGCAACACATCCGCATATTGGACCAATGCATCCGTTCGAGTATTTGCACGGATACGTCCCGGCCAACGCATGATCAATCCCGTGTGCACGCCGGTGTTGTAGTTCGTCCACTTGTTACCGGGGAATTGGGAGCCTTGTTCGGAGGTGAAGATCACGACCGTGTCATCGGCTTTGCCAGATTCCTCCAGCACCTCCATGATCTGCCCGAATTGTTGATCCATGTAGGTGATCTCCGCGAGATAGCGACTGAACGCTTCGCGGGTTTCCTGCGTGTCACCGATGTTCGGTGGCAACTTCAGTTCATCGGGTGGATAAGCACTGGCGTCGCCCATCACCCAAGGCACATGCGGTTCGACCAACGCCACCACCAAACAAAATCGTTCGTTGCTGCGATTGATAAATTCGGCAATCGAATCCAACTTCATCTCACGAGTCGGATTGCGAACGCAGTTCTTGTCGCATCCGTCGACCATCTCAAACGGAAACGCCTTGCGTGGCGAAACGTGGACCTTGCCCGCCAATCCAACTCGGTAACCTTCGCGGCCGAGATGCTGAGGCATGCTCTCGATATCACCGCGACTGGCAGAATGATTCCAGTTGCATCCGTTGCTCATCGGATACAGCCCCGAATACAACTCCGCGCGACAAGGTTGGCAGATCGCCTCCGCCAGAAACGCGCGATCAAACGTCATGCCTTCGCGAGCGAGCTTTTCCAAGTTGGGTGTCTTGGCGTTTTGCCCACCGTACATCGGCAGATCGTTGTAAGTGCAGTCGTCGGCCATCACGATCAGAAAGTTCGGTCGAACCTCTTCCGCCGACGTCAAGCCGACGCACGACAACAACCAAATCGAAGCAACAAGGATTCTCAACGAGAACGACATATCGCAGCAAACCAGTTCTGGGGATGAACGCATTTAAGGAAGAACGACCAAGGCCGCTCGTGCGAACATATCTTACCCGCCGGTTTTTCGCGAAGCTAGCATCCTGGCTGGCTATCACGAAAAAAGCGACTCGAACCAGAGCTCGAGCCGCTTGAATGGAATGTGATTGTCGCGTCGCGGATGAATCAGGCGGCTTCGCTGGCTTCCGCCGCCGCGTTGATTTTGTTGTAGAGCGTTTTCAGCGAGATCCCCAGCTCTTCGGCGACGGCTTTCTTATTTTCGTTGTGCCGTTCCATGGATCGCTTGATCGCCAACGCCTCGATCTCCCGCATGGTCATCGGAGCCGTGTCGGCCAAGTCCGCTCGCAGTTGACGTCGCGAGAAGTGCTGGGGCAAATGCTCGACGTCGATTGGCAAAGCATCGCAGAGCACGGAAGCATGTTCGATCACGTTGGCAAGCTCACGAACGTTGCCGGGCCATTGGTGCGATTGCAATTCGTCCATGGCCGCCTGTGTGAACAGGTTGCCGCTGGTGCCATCGGCACGGTGCCGCCGCAGCAAGTGTTCAGCCAGTGCTGGCAAGTCATCGATGCGATCACGAAGCGACGGCAAACGAAGTTCGAACGTGTTGATGCGGAACATCAAATCCTCGCGGAACTCGCCGGCGTCGACCATTTTTTCCAGGTCACGGTGAGTCGCACAAACGACGCGCACGTCGACTTTGATCGATTGATTGTCACCCAGCCGTCGGATGTCGCCGGTTTCCAAGACTCGCAGCAATTTGGCTTGCACTGCCAGTGGAAGTTCACCGATCTCATCCAGGAACAACGTTCCGCCGCTGGCGACTTCGAACAATCCCATGCGTCCCGAGTCGGCTCCGGTGAAGGCACCTTTGACGTGTCCGAACAACTCACTTTCGATCAGCGTCTCGGGCAACGCACCGCAGTTGATTGCGACAAAGGGTTGCTCGCTACGCAAGCTTTCATCAGCGATGGCTCGCGCGACCAGTTCTTTTCCGCAACCCGTTTCGCCGCGAATCAGCACCGTCGACTCGGTGGGCGCAACTTTCGAGATCAGTTTGCGAACGGCCAGCATCGATTGGTTTTCGCCAATCAGATCGGAGTGCCCTTCGGCTCGCTTTAAACGATGACGCAGAGCCGCGACCGTGCGATTCCATTCACGACGTTCGCTCACACGAGCCATCAACGCCGAGATGTCCGCCAAACGACAGGGCTTGGTCAAGTAATCAAACGTGCCGTGACGCAGAGCCTTGATCGCGGTGTCTTGGCTGGGTTTTCCAGTCATCACGACGGCTTCGATTTCAGGTCGAATCTCGCGTGCCTTCGCGATGACTTCGATCCCGTTCATGCCCGGCATGTCCAAATCGACGAGCAAACAATCGATCGGTTCTTTCGAGAGCACATCAACCGCGGTTTCGCCATCAGGGCACACCGTGACGCGGTAACCCATTCGCGGCAACTCGGTTCGCATCAGTTCCTGCAAATGCTTTTCGTCGTCGGCGAACAGCACGTGCATTCCGTCGGCACTAGGCTGCTTGGGTTTGCTGGGCATGTTGGAATTTCCAATCTTCGAATGCGGGTGAGGAGACTTCTTCGGTGATGGCTTCGACGGGCAGTCGCAACTCAAATTCGCTGCCGCGGTTTTCGCCTTCGCTGCGGCCGATCAGTTGGCCGCCGTGCTGACAAACGATTCGGTGGGAAATGCTGAGTCCCAATCCGGTCCCGGTGCCATCGCGGCGGCGGGTGAAAAAGGGCTCGAACAAGTGAGCTTGGACTTCGGCGGACATGCCGCAACCGGTGTCCGTGACTCGCACGGTTGAATTCTTGGGGCCTTGGTGAACGTGCACATGCACACTGCCGTCGCAATCCACACTTTCCAAAGCATTGGTGACCAAGTTCAAGACCACTTGCCGGATCTCTTGGTCGTTGGCGTAGACCACCGCGGAGTCGTCGCCCAATCGCCGCACCGTTTGGCACTTGTATTTGCCCAGCGTGGTGACCATTTCCAGCACGTCGTCGACCAATGGCACAATGTCGAACTTAGACTTTTCCGTTTGGCCCATGCGGCTGAACAGCAGCATCTTTTCGATGATCGATTTGCAGCGGAACGCTTCGCCTTCGATTCGTTGCAAGTTCTCACGCCAGTTGTCGGACATTTCCTCGTCCAGCAAACGTTCGTGGTTGGGCAGCATCATCAAATCGTTCATCCGTGACTCCATCGCTTCGGCGCTCCAAGCGATCGCGGCCATTGGGTTGTTGATTTCATGAGCGAAGCCGGCGGCCAGGAAACCAACCCCGGCCAGCTGTTCATTGCGGATGACTTCTTGCGAGCGATCCTTGACCTCTTGGTCCAAGTCGTCGCACATCTTTTCAATCTGGGACAAACTGTTTTGAAAGCGATCCGTCATCTGATTGAGAATCTCTGACAGTTCGCCCAATTCGTCTTCCGTTCCCAGGTCAATCCGGTGCGAGAATTCGCCTCGCGCGACCAAGCGTGCTCCCAAGACCAATGTGTTGAACGGTGCCAGGACGCTGGTGTGGAAAATCCAAATCATCAGCAGAGCGATGACCAACGCCGCACCGAATGCGACCCAAGCGATGGTATTGCTGAGTCGGTATTCGTTCTTGACGTGATCGCTGAACGCCGACATCTCTTCGTGAATCAGTTGCTGGTGTTCCTGCGTCAGCTTTTCAAGATCACCCAGAGTTTCGTCCAAACGGTTCACCCCGTTGCCTTCCAACAGGATGTTGTAGTGGAACATGTCCTGGCGAACGCGAATGTCGTCGTAGGTGCTGCGGATTCCCTCGACCGCGCGAGCCTGCATTTGCGGATCGATCAGCACGGTGTTCGGCGATTTGTCTTTGTTGACCGCCAGCTTGGCGTTGACCACCCACTCGTACTCGTCCAGCACTTCGCCGATCGTTTTCATGGATTCCTGGAAGCCATGATCTTCGATTTGGCGGTTGCGAGAGGAAACGCCGTAGGCGTCGATCATCGTGGCTTCGGAACGGATCTGACACAGACGCCGGTTGTGACTACGAGCTTCCGCGGCCAATTGGGCCAATTGGTTCGCGCACGGCAGTTCCCGTGCTCGGGCACTGATTTCCTGAGCCAGATCGTTGTACTGATTCAGACCCAAAATCCCGACCACGCCCAGCGTGATGATCAACGTGACAAGGACCAATGTTCCCGTCAGCAATTTGCCTTGGATCGAATGCCACTTGAACAGTCGGCGTTGGTTGCCAACTCGCCAGACACCGGAATCGGTGCGTGGGTGACGTTTGCGACGAGCCCATTTCTGAGCGGACTCCTCCGCCGTCGGGTGGGCGGGATCCGCCGTCACCGCCGCACTGGATGCGGGGATGGTGTCCGCATTGGTTTCCGCCGCGGCGTTTCCATTGACGACCGTTGACGCCGACCCAATTTCGGGAGCACGATCCGCTCCCGGGGGGCTGTTTTCTGGCATCTGGACTGGCCTCCTTGACCACCTCAGCGTGAAACATCCTGTTCAACTTTGCGAAGCGTATCGTTGCCCGGAACGAATCGCAAGAGCGGATCAAGCAGACTCGGCAGGGGCCGTTTCCGGCCGATCGAACTTGCGATCGTCCGCACGATTTTCCTATACCGCGAGACTGAACTTTGCTCCACGATCACCGGGGAATGTCACGCGTGACCAAGACGATTTTCTTTTCCGTTGGCGAACCCAGTGGCGATCAACACGCGGCTCGTTTGATCCGCCAACTGACGCACCCCGACGGGGCATCGCCAGCGTCATCGGAGCGAATCATCTGCCGTGGTTTTGGCGGCCCGTCGATGATGTCCGCCGGCTGCCGCGTCGATCTCGACCTGACTCGACACGCGGTCGTTGGAATCGTGGAAGTCCTGCCGAAACTGCGTGAGTTCTTTCGTTTTGCCGACCAAGCCGAAGACATCTTTCGCTCCGGCGCCGTCGATGGCGTCGTGCTGGTGGATTTCCCCGGGTTCAATTGGCACATCGCGAAACGAGCTAAGAAATACGGCATTCCGGTGCATTACTATTGCCCGCCGCAGTTATGGGCTTGGGGTGCCTGGCGAGTTCGCAAGATGAAACGCAGCGTCGATCACGTGGTCGCGGTGTTGCCCGTGGAAGAAACCTTCTTCCGCAAGCACCAGATTCCAGTCAGCCTGGTGGGGCACCCGTTTTTCGATGCGGTGGAAGAACAAGCTTTGGACAACGCCGTTATGCGGCAGTTCTACCAACAACAAACGGACGGCGAGAGAATCGTTGCCGTGCTTCCCGGGTCTCGAGATCACGAAGTCAAAAACAATTTTCCGATTCAACTAGAGACCATCCGTCGGCTGTATCGCGAAATGGGAGAATCCGGGCGAGATGTTCGATTCGCCGTGGCCGCCTATCGCGACAAGCAGTGTTTATGGTGTCGCCAGCAAATGACCGACGCGGATCAGGATCTTCCGATCGATTTCTACGTGGACTGCACGTCGGAGATCATCGAGGCGTCGCACTGCGCGATGATGGTCAGCGGCAGCGTCAGCCTGGAATTGCTGGCTCGTCAAACTCCCGCCGCGGTGATCTACCGCGTCGGACGAGTCTTGCACGCCGTCGGCAAACGGGTGCTGAAAATCGACAGCGTGACACTGCCCAATTTGATGGCCGGACGCAAACTCTTCCCTGAATTCATTTCGGTTGGCGATCCCCAACCAGCCGTGGATTTCCTGACGGAAACCATGCGAGCCATGCTGCAGGACAAGTTCTACTACGCCAAACTGCAACGCGACCTGAAACAGTTGCGTCAAGAACACGCGTTGCCCGGTGCCTCGCGTCGCGCGGCGGACCTGCTTCGTCAAAAATTGCTCAGTGGAAACGGCCGGCAAAGCCAAGCCATGCCATCGCAATGGGGCGACGAAACGCTGCCGCAAAAGATTTCCGTTCCCGAGCAAACCGATTCGCGACGAGCTGCGTAACAGCCCGGGTCCATCGTCCAACATGGCCCTACTCCTCAGTTTCGCGTCGCAATGAATCAGCCCGAATCGTCTAAATCGTTGTTCTTGGGCGGTGCCGCCAAAGCCACCGCCGCCAGCCGCGAAAAGTACGTTCCTCGCATGGGCGAAGAATCGGCACTGGAGGAAGTGCTGGTCGAAGACGTCGCACCAGTTCGCATCAGTGCTTTCGTTGGATTGCTGGTCGCGATCTGCAGTTTCACCGCGGCCGTCGCGAAACCGATGTTGGTTCTGCCGGTCTTGGCAATCGCGTTGTGCCTGTTTGCTTTGCGCAAGCATGATGGTCGCACCAAACCGGTTGGGACTCTGGCCGCTCGCATCGGATTGGTCCTGGCATGCTTGTTCGGATCGACGGGCTTCTTTGTCCACCACCTGAAATCACGGACGTTGGGGAACCAAGCCGTCTACTTCGCTCGCCAGTATTTGGAACTGGCGGCCCGAGGTGAGGAATCACTCGCGATTGAACTGCAAAAGACCAAGCCGAACCGTCAGGTGGCAACGATGCAGTTGAACGAGGCTTATTCGCAAGACGAATCCGCGATGGAGCAGTTGGAGAATTTTCGCAGCGGAGCCTACGCCGACGTGAAAAAGGCGGGCCTGGATACCGAGTGGGAACTCGACCGTCGGCCTCGCGTGTTTCAGAAGTACGGCCGCGAAAAAGTCGACACGTATTGGCGTGATCCATCCGGCAAGTTCAACGGTGTGATCCAAGTCGAATTGGAATGGAGCCCCGCATATGAGGGCGAAGAAGCTGACTGGCACGTGTCGCTGTTCCAGGTCGAACGCGAATTGATCGTGGCTCCGTCGGTTCTGTAGGCGAAACGCCCAGGCCAACAATTCGGGCTTCAATTCACCATCGAAAGCTCGATTGGGGTGGCATCCAGACGACCGCAATGCGTACGACCGGGTATCGAGTCGTTTTCACGTCGCTTGCTCATTGACGGTCATCATGCCAATTCGGTTCACACTTCTTTCACGCACCGCGGTGTGCTTGTTGGTCTCCGGTTTGTTGCTCACTCAAACGGGATGCCTGGGCCTGATGTCCAATCTCATGCACGCCATGGGTGCCGACCAGATTCCTGCCGAATGCGAACTGTTGGAAGATTCGAAGGTTGCCGTCGTCACCTTCACCGATCGCAGCCAATACAGCGAAGACATCGCGGCTCGCTTGCTGTCTCGCAAAGTCAGCGACATCCTGTTGCGAAAGATCGACGACATCAGCCTCGTCCGCGAAGACGAGATTCAGGAGTATCGCGACACGCACGGTTGGGAAAATTCGGACTTCCTGGACATCGGCCAAGGCGTCGAGGCCGAGAAGGTGCTGGCCATCGAACTCAGCGGCATGAAGCTTCGCGAAGGAGCCACGCTGTATCGCGGCACCGCCGCCGTCACGTTGACCTTGTTGGACGTGGAAACAGAATCGGTGGTGTTCCGCAAAGAAATCGACGAGTTCACATTTCCATCCACCGCGGGCCAGTATACCAGCGAAACGACCGAATCCAAATTCCGCAAGCTGTACCTGCAGATGTTGGCGGAACGCATTGGTCGCGTCTTCCACCCGTACGATTTTGCCGAGACCGTCGCTCTGGACGGCGCCATCGCCAGCCAATGACCGATTCTCGTTCCTCCGATCTTCGCGGACGAGTCCTCCAGATGTTGGTTGGTCGCTCGATGGCTCGCGTTGGACATGCCACGCGAGACCAATTCTGCCGCGATGCCCAACGTTCCGGCGTTGCTCCGGTCGACAAGTGATGTCGATTGCTTGACAATCTCTCTGTCGGTCCGCTCGGATTCTGTCCATGAATTGCCGGACCGCATGAGCCTGTCTGACTTTGATCGCCGGTGCTTTTCCGGTTCGGTGAAGCAGGCCCCCATACGCAGGAGCAATCCGTTCTTGCAGTCCAAGCTTCGTTTCTCGCCAACGCCCTCGATTCAAACGCTATGAAAACGGCCCGTCACGAACTCGTCATTGTCGGCGGTGGTCCCGCTGGATACGTCGCCGCCATTCGTGCAGCACAACTCGGCATCGATGTGGCGTGCATCGAAGATGACCCAAAGTTCGGTGGCACCTGCGTGCGTGTGGGATGCATCCCCAGCAAGGCTCTGCTGGAATCCAGCCACCTGTACGAGGAAGCTCAGCACAAATTCGCGGACCACGGATTGAAGGTTGGCGGCATCGAGTTGGATCTCGATGTGATGATGAAACGCAAAGAAAGCATTGTTGACGCGCTCACCGGCGGCATCGACATGCTGTTTCAACGCAAAGGCGTCACGGCTTACCACGGTCGCGGGCGGTTGCGAGATGTGGACACCATCGAGATCACACCGAGCAAGGCCGCCAAAGACGGCCAACCCGAATTGATCACTGCCGATCAAATTATGCTCTGCCCCGGCAGCGTCCCCGCACAGTTACCGATGGTTGAAGAAGACAACGACCGCATCGGCAACAGCACCACCGCGTTGTCGTTCCCCGATGTTCCTGAAGTGTTGGTGGTCATTGGCGGCGGCTACATCGGTTTGGAACTCGGCAGCGTTTGGAACCGACTGGGCAGCCAGGTCATCGTGCTGGAAGCCTTTGATCGCATCATGCCGGGCCTCGATAAAGAGATGGCGAACCTGGCGCATCGCAGTTTTAAGAAACAAGGTTTGGACATCCGCACCAGCACCATGGTGGCTTCCGCGAAAGTCGATCCCAAGCCGGGCGACAAGAAACCGTGCGTGATTGAAATCAAAGACGGTGATCCCATTCGTTGCGATCGCGTCTTGCTGGCCACAGGACGCTCTCCGGCGACCAAAGATCTCGGTCTCGAAGCCGCCGGTGTGAAGACGGATCAACGCGGCTTCATCCAAGTCAACCATCAGTTTGAAACTTCCGTGCCCGGGATCTACGCGACGGGTGACTGCATTGGCGGAGCCATGTTGGCTCACAAAGCCATGGAAGAAGCGGTGGTGTGCGTGGAAAAGATGGCCGGCATCGGTGCCGAGATGAATTACGAAGTCATCCCCGCCATCGTTTACACCCATCCCGAAATCGCGATGGTGGGCAAGACCGAAGAAGAGCTGAAAGAAGCCGGCATTGAATACAACAAAGGCGTTTGTCCGCTCGGAGCAAACGGTCGCGCGCGAACGCTGGGCGACATCGACGGACGAGTCAAGATCTTGGCCGACGCCGCCACCGATCGTGTTCTTGGTGTTCACATCATCGGCCCCCGCGCCGGCGACATGATTGCCGAAGCCGCAGCGGCGATGGAGTTTGGTGCCAGCAGCGAAGACATCGCCCGCACCTGCCACGCTCACCCGACGTTGTCCGAAGCGGTTCACGAAGCCGCTTTGGCGGTGGATGACCGAGCGATTCACACGGCGTGATCAGGTTCGACTCGTGAGCGGACCGATTCAATCCGGATTCTGGCGTCGAACCTACGCACGCGTGGTGTTCTTGCCGACGTTGTGGTGGAACATGTTGCTGGGACGTTGGCTGAAAGTCCGCAACTGGTTCGACTGGATCGATCCGCTAGTCATCGTCGGTGCCCGCCCGTTCGCTCGTGACGTCGCCAAGATGGCCGAGCTAAACGTGGGCGGCGTCGTCAACACTTGCGAAGAGTACTGCGGCCCGGTGGAGCAGTACGCCAAGCACGAAATCGAGCAACTGCATCTTCCGATCACGGACTTCACTCACCCGAGTCTGCAGGACGTGATCACGGGAGTCGACTTCATCCAGCGGATCACGCAGTCAGGCAAAGCGGTCTACATCCACTGCAAAGCCGGGCGAGCAAGAAGCGCGACGATTGCAATTTGTTGGCTGATCGCTCACCGAGACATGTCGCCTGCAGAAGCCCAAGCTTGGCTGCTGGAAAAGCGACCTCACATCAACCCGCGACTGACAACCCGTCCCGTCGTGCAAGAGTTCGTTCGGCATCTTGCGGAGCAACAACCGGCCGAAGCCCGCTGAACGATCGCATGCGTCCTGCGCCCGCATGGTCCTGCGCCCGCGTTCAGTAGGTCGGCGGCGGGTCTTGGCTGAGCGATTCCAAACGTTGTTGTTGGTGCCAAAGGATGCTGTCCTTTAGCACGTTGCCGTCTTCGTCGTAGAAGTCTTCTTGTTTGGCCAATTCCGCGACCTTGTTTTCCAAACGCTCGACTTGAGTCTTCCAGATCGCGAACGCGTTTCGGTGATCCGGCTTTTGACGACTGCGTTCCATCCATACACGCTGTTGGCGATCACGCAAAAAAGCAGCGTCTTCTTGCTTCACATCCGCTAAGAATGCTTCGTTGCGACGCTTGCGAGCCGAATAGTCCTCGTCGGACGGACGCGTCGCGGCGGTGCTGGTCGGTTGAGCCTCGACCATGGGTGTTGGTCGAGCACTCACCCACTGAACTGTGTTTCGCAACAACAGAATGCATCCGGCGAGAGATCCAACGGAGAGCACCGAGAAGATCAGCAGTTTGCCGATCCAATTCGATGAGGCTTCCTTTTGGGACGATCCCGTTCCGGATGCAGGCGAAAGACGGTTGTGTGTCGACGTGAATTTCATGTTGTACTCTAGGTCACGCGAAGTGACCTGCTTCGAAATTCTCGTAACAAAACGATCAGTCAGTCAAAATCGTTGGCAGGTTGTTGGCAATCTCTTCGAATGCACTGACCAGTTCGTCACCGGAATCGGCATGGTAGTGTTTGCCCAACCCAATCACCGCGACATCTTGCATTGTTTGTTGGTTGGCACCACCACCGAAAGTGACGGTTTGAATGTTCAAATTCTGCGACGTCATCAACTGGCGAGCCACCGTGTCCGGCGACGTCCCGTAGTTGTGATTCCCATCGGTCATCACCACCATCGTCTTGGACGCATACGGACGAGCGTTTTGATGTTCGAACGATCGTTTACCAGAGTTCATGCCGTTGCCGATCCCCGTTGAACCGTTCGGCCCAAGCTGATCGACCGCGGCACGCACCGAAGCGAAGTCGTCTAGCAACCAGCAATCCAAAGTGCCGTGGCTGTTGTAGCTGGCAATGGAAACCTGTTCGTTCTGAGGGGTTTCGTCGAGCACTCGCAAGAACGCATCGACGGCCAACACCAAGTCTTCCCAAGGTGTGTTGGGAGCCGGCCCCAGCTCAAAGTGTTCTTCCCAAGCGTGATCGTATAGGTCGTACTGGTCGTAGCCAGAGTTGTAACGAACGCGGCGGATGTAGTCCGGTCGACCGTTGCGATAACGCCATTCCAAACGCACGATGCCAGCATCCTCGGCGGAGACCAAACTGTCTTCTTCCCAAGGGTCCATGCCATCGGGCCAGTCATACGTTTTCCAGTCCATCGATCCGCTGCGGTCCAAGACCAAGCTGATGTCGCGGTCAACCTGCATCGCAACCGCGGAGGTTTGCGGTTTGAAATCGCTGATCGAGAACGAGTTGGGGAAAATGAACGGCACGGGCCCCATCAATGAGTCGGCGGTGCGTTTTCCCGTCACGCGAACGGAGCTGACCGCGACCAAGTTGTCCGCCACGTCGCTGGTGGGGACTTTGGTGAAGTGGAAGCGGCCAGTTTGCCCGTCGGATTGAGCCGACACGCCGAACTCAAATTCGTTCGCCGCGTCGTCCGTGTTCAGTTGATAGGGCTCCCCGGCGACCTCGTTCATCGCAGCGGTCAAACGCGCGGCCGTCTTCGCGGCATCCACGGTTTGCTCTTCACTGAAGGCACGCCCACCGGCACGAGCCGCGGCGTCCGTTGCGATGGCCAGCTCGGTCTTCACCAACTGCATTTGTGCCATGTTGATGCAGAACGCGGCGAGCAACGCCAGCATCGGAAGAACGAATGCCATCAACACGGTGATGCCACCACGACGCGAATCTTCGCGTGTGGTCAAGGCGAATCGCCGTGCGTTGGGGGAAAGGATCATCGAAGTTCTCCAAAACAATTGGTTGGAAAGGAAAGCGTAAGAAGATCCCCCCGGATCACTCTTTTCGGTTGGTTCAAAGCTGAATAGCTTCAGCAAAAGTTCGTATCAGTTGTCGACTCGGAAGAAGCCGTTGTATCGTTCGGTCTGCATCGTGGCGGACGAAGTCAGTTGGATGTTGCCTAGGAACATTGGCGTGAACAACGCGACGTCGTCGAGATTGATGCTGACGGTCACGGTGACTTCTTCCGCATCGTCGTCGATTTCCGTGCACTCAATTTCGTAACCATTCGCGAACAGCGACTGCATGATCGTTTCGGCTTCTTGGCGGGCTTCTTCGGCGGTGGCGCCCGGAACGATGGCGGTTCGCGCCGCGTAGTAAGCAGCATCTTGAGCCAAGTTGCGAGCCATGTTCATGCGAGCCAATTCCATGCACATGAAAATGGTCAGCAAAAGGATGTTGCAGACGATCGCGAATTCGACCAGCGTTGCACCGGCTCGCGCCAGAGCACCACGCTGGGCTTTGCTGCGGCGAGGCGGGCGAGCGAGCATCGTCGGGCGCGGGCGGTGCCGGCCGGGAATGCGTTTTTGATTGGATGAAGGTTCAAACATTGTGGGGCACCGAGCTTATTCTTGGTTTGCGAATTCTTTCCGCATCGTGATTCGATGGGAGATCTGCAATCCGTCGTAGAGACCCGCCGGGGCGTAAAGGTTGCCAGCGGCCGGCACGGTCACCACGACGGTGACGTGTTCCAACGTGTCCGCCGTGCTGAACGTGCTGTTTTCCATCTGCATCACGTTGCCGCCGTATTCAACGCCGCGTTCGTCCAAAATTTCTCGAACGCGAGCGGCGGCGGCTTCATTCGTGCCGCCACGGTTGATGCCGCGACGTGCCCCTTCGTACGCAGCAATCGCGACGGTTTCCTTCAAGAAGAAAATCGAACACAAATCAACCGTGGCAAACGTGAACGTCAGCAAGACTGGCAAGCAGAACGCAATCTCCGCCGTCGCCGTTCCACGTCGCGGCTGATTCAGGTGGCCTCCCGAACGCGCCCGGCCGGCTGTGAGAAAGCCGTGACGCGTTCGTTTGGAGGCGTGAAGAACGGGGTTCATGGTACGTTGAGCCAAAGACATGGATTTCAGTGAATATTCGCGAGGATTGCCTCCACGGGAACCATCGGGGGATCTCCGAGTAGGGTCTCTATGGGAAACCTAGCTTTGGAAATGCACCCGGGCGTGAAAATTTTTGAAAAACCTTTTAGGCTCTTCGCCCTGCCACGTTTTATGTGCACCCTTTGGCAACGGACGTTAACGCCCGCATGATCCTCACGAACCTTCCGGCACCTGTTTCCAATTTGATCGCAGGTCAGTTGAGTCCTTCGCGGGCGTTGCTTCAGTTCACGCAATCAACCGACGGCTGGCGACAAGACGCGATTCAATCGAGCACGATTTATTTCGCCGAGATCACACCGGCGTGGCTGGCTTCTTTGATGGCCGCTTGGTTATCGCTGTCGACTTCGGTCCAGTGTGCTGTGTTGGCAGCTATCGGTCTGATCGCGGGCGCCATCGCCAATCACATCATTCCGACTTGGTGCTGGTACCCACGTCCGATCTCCCCGTGGGTGGATCGCGAACGATGGCCGTTGCGGCCGGAGTTTGAAACGATTTCACGCTCGCTACCGCCACGAACCTGGCTTGATCGCATTCCAGTCTTCGGTTGGTTGCGACTGCGTCGGGAATCGGAACTGTTTGGCCGAGGCTTTTGGATTCGGCCGTTGTTGATTGAGCTAAGCATGGCGGCGGTCTACCCCTGGATGTTCCACGCTTACCTCGACGGGCAACTGTTGCCATCCGGAGTCACCGCGGCGACGAAGGCAGCTTGTGCGGATTGGATGGTTTGGTTGTTCTTCTATCACGCCGTGGTGTTGGTCTGGTTGGTGTCCGCGACGTTCATTGACTTCGACGAACGAACCATTCCTGATTTGATCACCATCCCCGGGACGATCATCGCGATCCTGATCGGTACGTTGACTCCGTTCGCCTTCTTGCCCGGATTGGTTGTCGTCAATTCGGTCGAAGGCATCGCACCGGTGTTGGCGAATCATCCGTTTGGCTTGTCGCCGTTTTGGAGCAGCCCACAAGGACTGGCGACCGGTTTGTTGATTTGGTCCGTTTGGTGCTTTGCGTTGGCTGACCGGCGTTTTTACCTCCGCCGCGGATGGTCCAAGGCTTGGGGGTATTTCTGGTTGGGCCTGACCCGCAACAACAGTTGGAAATGGTTGACGGCGATGTGGTTGATCGGTTCCATCGTCATCACCGCGGTTTACTTCACCAGCCCGCTGGGTTGGATGGGAATGATGACGTCTCTGGTGGGCTTGGCGGTCGGAGGAGGAATCGTTTGGGTCGTGCGACTGGTTTGTGGTTGGGCGATCGGCATGGAAGCCATGGGTTTCGGCGACGTGACGTTGATGGCCATGGTCGGCGCCGTCATCGGATGGCAAGGCAGCACGCTGGCGTTCTTTGTCTCGCCCATGGCCGCGTTGTTGATCGTGCTGATCGTGTTCGTGCTCACCCGAGACCCCAGGACTCCGTTCGGACCCTATCTCTGTTTGGGAACACTGTTGGTCGTGTGGTTCTGGGACGATGTCTACAACGAACGCTTTCGCACCACGTTGTTGCTGATGGGCGACGTGCTGTTGTGGATGGCGTTGGTCATGCCACCTTTGCTAGCCGGGATGATGTGGGTTTCGCGAACCCTGCGTCAACGAGTTTTGCCCGATCCGGAATGAGTCCAGCAGCGCCCCCACACTTTCATTGAGAGCGGGCCATCTTGTGCAGCAGCCGAAAAGGATCGTGGCAACTCTCACATCAACGCCAACAAGTAACCTCCGACAAACACGATCACCAACACCCAAACCGTCCAGTGCCAGAGGCGACGCCCACCGGCCCAGGATTGACGCTCGGTCGAATCAGGAAATTCCCGCGACAAGAATTCTTCGTAATCATCGTCGTCCCATTCCTCGCTGTATGTGTCGGCATCCCATTCGTCCGGTTCATCGTCCCAATCGTCGGGCATGGTGGTTGCAAACTGTCAGGTGAAGCAGAAAGTGTCGCATCGCGTGATGGCGCGTCGCCGGTTAACCTAACACCATGACCGCCTCGCATGCATTGGTCGATCGATTTGGTCGGCGTCACGACAGTCTTCGCATCAGCATCACGGATCGTTGCAACATCCGCTGCTACTACTGCATGCCTGAACACGACGCTGAGTTCTTGCCTCGCAGCGGCGTGCTGACGTTTGAAGAAATTCGCCGACTGGCCACGCTGATGGTGCATCGTTGCGGTGTTCGCGACATTCGGTTGACGGGTGGCGAACCGTTGGTCCGCCGGGATTGCGTCGACCTGGTCCGCATGTTGGCTTCCATCGATGGATTGGACGACCTGTCGATGACGACCAATGGGATGTTGCTGGCTGACCACGCCGCCGCACTGCGAGACGCGGGACTTCGGCGACTCAACATTTCAATCGACACACTCGATGAAACGCTGTTTCAAAAGATCACTCGCCGGCCGGGTGTCGAAAAAGTCGTGGCTGGAATTGATGCGGCAATCGCGGCCGGTTTCGAATCCATCAAACTCAATGCGCTTGCCATTCGAAATCTCAGCGAAACGCAGCTTGTAAGCCTTGTTCGATTCGCTGTGGCTCGCGGCGTCGTTCTGCGTTTCATCGAATTCATGCCGCTCGACAGCGACCGAGCTTGGAGAACAGAAAGCGTGCTATCGGGAGACGAATGTTTGCGGATTTTGTCCGATGCGTTTGGTCCGATCGAACCCATCGGTCGTGACACGCCATCAGCCCCTGCCGAATCGTTCACCATCACCAGCGATGGTCGTCAGGGCACCATCGGCATCATCCGTTCGGTAACGCGTCCGTTCTGTGGTGACTGCAACCGTCTGCGTTTGACGGCGGATGGCGGACTGCGGAACTGTTTGTTCGCTCGAACCGAGACGCCGCTTCGCGACATGATGCGAGCCGGATGCAGTGATGAAGATTTGCTACAAACCTTCGCGGCCTGTGTGGGCGAAAAGCACGCCGCTCACGGCATTGATTCGGAAGATTTCCAACCACCCGACCGTGCGATGCATGCGATTGGCGGATAGTGGTTCGGTTCGCTACGACCGGCCCACCCGACGTTAACTTCCTTCGCTATAATCGCCGGCATGAACATCGCCAAACTGCTCGAGAAACGACGATCGAACTGGGGCGAATTGGAACGCCTCTGCGAAGCGATGGAAGTTCGAGGACGAACCGACAAGGCGGGGCCTCAATACAAAGGCGCCGCGGGGATCGTGCGATTCGCAACACTGTATCGCGGCGCGTGTGCTGATTTGGCTTTGGCCGACGCTTATCAATTGCCTCCCGCAACGGTGACCTACCTGCATCGGTTGGTGGCACGGTCGCACAACCAGCTCTATCGAGCCGGCAAGTTCGAACCGATGGGATGGTTCGACATGATCTTTCGTGTGGCACCCAAAGAGATCTACGGTGATGCTTGCGTCCGCGTTGCCACGTTGGTCTTCTTCGGTTTGTTCGCCCTATCGATGTACTTGGGTTACCAACAAACACTGTTCCCGGATTTTGCCAACGTGGTTGTCGGCGATGCGGGGCTGGAACAGATGGACGAGATGTACGAACAAGAACTCGTGGGTAGTTTGGATCACTACATCCAGATGTCCAGCTTCTACATCATGCACAACACCGGCATAGGGCTGAAGTGTTTTGCCTACGGGATCTTGATTGTTCCTTGCCTGTACATTTTAGCCAGCAACGCGGTGACGCTCGGGACGGTGTTTGGTTACATGGCACGAGAGGACAACGCCAGTCGCGACAACTTCTTTGAGTTTGTGACGGCGCATGGTCCGTTCGAATTGACGGCGATCGCTCTGTCCGCCGCCGCCGGACTGCGATTGGGAATGGGTCTGTTTGCGACCGGCGGCTTGAGTCGTGTGGACTCGGTGCGTCGCGCGGCCGTTCGAGCGGTTCCGGTGATGTCCGCTTCCGCCGTTTTGTTCGTGCTCGCCGCGTTCACCGAAGGATTCATCTCGCCCAGCCCGCTCGCCTACACCTTCAAAGCGGCTTGGTCGGTGATGTCGTCCAGCATGATCAGTTTTTACTTTGTGGTGCTCGGTTTCCCAGGCAATCGCAGTTCACTCGCGGAACGGGAATCCGTTCAAACGGTGCTGAATTTCTTGGACGACGAGCCCGCCGCCGAGGCGACCACCACCGACTCACCCGACGACGTTGCCCTCGGCGAAAGTGTGAGTCCCAGTGCAGCTTGATCGCACCCACATCGCCATCCGAGTCCGCACGCTCTCGGAAATCGGAGACCTGGGCCTCCGCATGGTTCGTCGCTACCCGGTCGCGGTCACTCGGGCTTTCTTTGCCGGGGCCGCGCCCTGGATGGTGATCAATACACTGCTGCTGATCTTTCTACCACTTCGGATCGCATCGGACGAGTTCTTCACCGACGAATCGTTCTCGGACATGGTCCGCTACATGACATGGATGGCCGCCTTGGTGGTGCTGCAAACGCCGCTGGCCGGAGCGTTCTCGACTTACTACCTGGGCCAAGCCGTCTTCGAACAACAACCCACGCTTCGCGACACGTTCGCGGAAATTTGGAAGATGAAAGGCCCTCTGATCTGGGTACTCGGTTTCAAACGATTGGCCATTCCCACCACCGCGTTTCTTGTTCTGCGGATTGGCAGCGAACCCAATGCCTTTCTCGATTACATTCTGCCTTGGGTGGTTGTGATCTTCGTCGCCATCGTTCGCAGCAATCGGCCCTTCGTTCCGGAAATGCTAATTCTCGAACGTTGTCCTTTGCGTTCTCGCTCGCCAAACGTGATCACACTCAAACGACGCTCCAAGGGGCTGCACACACCGATGGTCAGTGAACTCGGTGGCCGGTTCTTGGCGGTCGCGTTTTCCGCCATGGCGTTGACCGGATCGATTTACTACTCGCTGATTTGGGTTCGCGGCGTCGCGACGGGAAACTGGTCCGCCGACTTGGTGGCCTTGGTCATTTTCTATCCGCTGGCCCTGTGGTCGATCGCGGCCTTCAGTGTCGTCGTTCGTTTACTTGGCTACTTGGACGCTCGCATTCGTTTAGAAGGCTGGGAAGTCGAACTCGCCATCCGCGCCGAAGCCATCCGGCAGTTTGGCGAAGACGCGATGAACACCACTCCGGTCGCCACCGTTGCTGAAAAAGTCGAGCCGGTCTCGCAAGAGGTAGCCAGCCCGCAGGAAGAAACGGTCATGGGCATCGAGGTGGAAGCATGATCCAGCTCAACACCTCACGGGTAGGCACTCACGCGAGAAGCGTTCTTTCTGCCACGCACGTTTTTTCGCGACAGACACGTCTGCGTTGCGGAAAGACCATGTTGTGTGTCCTGCTGGGCATTGTCTGCTTGCTCGGATCAGCGATGAACTCCGCATCGGCTCAATCGCCAACCGCAGACGCCGCCGTTGAATCGCCCGTCAGAGATTCCGCTTGGTACGACGAACAAACGGGGCAGATTCTGCCTGTCGAAGTCGAGGATCAACGGTCCGACACGGAAAACCGAGACAGTCGCTGGACCGGGGTTTCCACCACCGGCGGCAAGGCCGCGAAAGCCCCCGCGGCGACCACCGGCGGTTTCTCGTGGGGCAGACTTTTTGGTTGGCTGATGCTAATTGCTCTGCTGACGGGTTTGGTTTCGGTGTTGGTTTGGGTCTTTGCCAACAGCGATTTTGACTTCAACTCCGGGACCATCGAACAGTCACTCATCACCGGGCAGCAACTCGATCAACAAACCCGCCAACGGATGGAACATCTGCCGGAAGCCTTGCGGGACACCACCGTCAATCCGCGAGGCCAAGCGGAAAAGTTGATGCAGGAAGGCCAATACAACGAAGCGATCATCTATCTCTTCGGCCACCAACTTCTATTGCTGGACCGAGTGCATTGGCTTCGCCTGGCTCGCGGAAAAACCAACAGCCGCTACGTTCGCGAAACGCGTCGTTCGGAACCGATGACCGGGCAACGGTTGCAAGAAACTGTGGCGTCGTTTGAGCGAGCCTACTTCGGTCGGCACGAAATCTCGCAATCCGAATTTGAACGGTTGTGGCAGCAAAACGAAGCGATGGAGCAAGACATTCAACACGCCAGCTCTCCAAAGAAAACGGGAGCAGCGTGATGCATGCCGTGAAGAAATACGATTCCGTTAGCAGAAGTCACGCTTTTGTTTGCCGTCCGCGATTGGCCCAGTTTCGAGTCTTTGCCGGGGCGATGCTGCTTGTCTCGTTCGCCAGCATGCTCGGCTGCAACCGCTTCGAAACGGAGTATGGCAGTTCCGATGGGAATGAGGGCCGAACCAGTTTGAACGGTTTCGCTGGCTTTCGTGAAAGTTTGACGCGAGAGCTCGAGCCGAGCGAAGTTCAAGCTCTCGGAGACGAGTGGCAAGATGCCGAGCTGAAACAGCGCAACCTTTCGCGACTTTCATCGCGTGCTTACCAACACGATGCGATTGTCTGGATCCCCGAGTCTTGGCCGCCACCCAACTTGGTCGACATCGAGTCGTGGATGAAAAAGTGGATGCGGAGCAATCATCGCACGGTTGTGTTCATCGTGCCCGATGAAGGCAGCACCGAAGCGTACTACCGCGAAGCCGCGAAGCTTGCACCTCCCGAGCAACGTTTGGAGTACCGTCGACGACTCGCCGAGCAGATCAACAACCGCTTGTTGCAAGATTCGCAACGTGACAACGTGACCGTTTCCAAATGGTTCACCGCTCAAGCATTGCCGGCTCGACAGCCACTCGGCGACCGGCGAGACGTCTCTTACGAACTGCAACCGTTCTCCCAAAAAATCACCCTCAACACGTCCGGTCTATCGAGTGGCAGTGGTTCCGCGAGCAGCGATGGCGAAGCAGAGCTTTCTGACGCCGACGCCGCTGACACGAATGACTCGGCCGACGAAGAGCCGACTTCGGCGGAGGACGAACTTGGCGAGCTGTTGGATGAGATGGGCGTCGACAAAGAGTCCGTTCTTCCCAAACGTTCCAAGATCACGTTCGAGACGTTGGCTTCTTTCAACGATCAAACCATCCTCGGTCGAGTCACCTCCGAAACATGGAAGGATTCACAGATCTTGGTCGTCGCCGGTGGTGGCCTGCTCACCAATTTCGCGATGACCGAAGAACCCGCCATGAAGATGGCCGACACGATTCGGCAGGAGATCCTGAACCGATCTCGGGTCGGCAGCGACGAACGTGTCAGCATCGGATTCTTCAACACGGACAAGAGTTGGGTTGCCATCTCCGACGCGGAACCCGGTGCACCATCGCAAACAGGAATGGAGCTGCTCACGACTTGGCCCATCAGCCTGATCACAATGCACGCTTTGTTTCTTGGCGTGGTGATTTGTCTGATGCTGCTTCCCACCTTTGGCCGAGCGCGACGTGTCATCTACCATCGCTCGACCCACTTCGGCAATCACTTGAACGCGATGGCGATCTTGATGCGCCGCGCGGGAGGACTGGATTACGCCAAAGAACAGATTAACCACTACATGAAGATAGTTCGCGGCGAATCCGAGTTGTTCCCGAATGTGCCATCGTCCACGCCACCCAGGCCAAGCGAAACCGAGGCGCCATCGACGAAGGATTCCAAATCAACGCCGATGTCCGTCTCCGACGCGAGCGGATCGAACGACGAACCTCCGTCGGACAAAACCTCGGAAGTCGATGACACCGTGGATTCCGCTTCCACGGCTGGTTCGGATACAACCACCGACGCCAACACTGACATACCCGCTCCTGAACAACCCTCCTCACCCGAGACACCTGAGAAGACGCCTTGAACGATTCTTCCTTGCCTCCGATTTTGCCCAACGACGATTCGCAACCCGGCGAATCGCAACCGATCGCCGATCGCCCCGCGCCCTCGCCCGAATTCGCGAAAATCAAATCGCTGTTTGAGCAGATCCAAGCCGAGGTGGCCAAACTTTATGTCGGCCAAGACGAACTTGTGCTGGGCACGCTGACCGCCTTGTTCTCCGGCGGTCACGTGTTGATCGAATCCGTTCCCGGTTTGGGCAAAACCCTTTTCGTGCGAACGCTGGGTCGGATCTTGGGTTGTGAATTTGGACGCATTCAATTCACGGCGGACTTGATGCCTTCGGACATCACCGGTGCGCCGGTTTTTGACATGCAGAAAAGCGAATTTCGATTTCGTCCGGGACCAGTGTTCACGCAGCTTCTCCTGGCGGACGAAATCAACCGCTCGCCGGCAAAAACGCATGCGGCATTGCTGGAGATCATGCAGGAGTATCGCGTCACGATTGATGGCACCAGCCACCCGGTGCCCAAACCGTTCCTGGTGCTGGCGACACAAAACCCGCTCGAAAGCGAAGGCACGTACAACCTGCCGGAAGCTCAGTTGGACAGGTTCATGTTCAAGTTGATGGTGGATTACCCGAGTGCGTCGGAGGAAGCCGAGATTCTGAAGCTGCATTCACAACAAGTTGACTTCACCAAGCGTTTGGAAGAGGAGGTTCGCCCGATCACCAATCCCGATGTTGTGCAAAAAGTCATCTCCATCTGCAGCCGCGTCCGGGTCGAAGATCGTTTGGTCGAGTACATCAATTCGCTGATCCGTTCGACACGAAGCTGGCCCGCGTTCCACATGGGGGCATCCCCTCGAGCCGGCATTGCATTGATGCAGTCCGCCCGAACGATCGCCGCCTTCGCCGGCCGCGATTTCGCCGTTCCGGACGATGTCATCGAAATCGTATTGCCCGTTTTGCGGCACCGCGTTTCGCTGACCGCGGAGGCCGAAATTGAGGGTCGCAACGTCGATGAGGAATTGAAGGCCATGATTCGCGGAATCGACGTCCCTCGAAACTGAAACTTGTGCCATTCCCCCTTGCGAGAAAATCGATCACCCGATATTTTCACGCCCACGCGAGCGACGCGGTGACGAGTCGCTCGTTTTTCATTGAGAAGCACCCCTAGCTCAACTGGATAGAGCATCGGTCTACGAAACCGAAGGTTACTGGTTCGAATCCAGTGGGGTGTACTAAAAAGCCGGTTGCATCAAGCAGCCGGCTTTTTCTTTGCGCTCGTCCACTCCACGATTTGCACCTGTCTGCTGCTTCGGCTCAAGCGTCGCGTTTTCACGATCATGTCCGTCGGGTTCTGCTTCGTCTCGAGGAAGAAACTGCGCTGACGTGCGCAGTCAAAGGAGGGGCCGCCGTCGGCCCTGGGCGCGGTCACGTTGTCAAGCAAACGCGAAGCTTGATCGTTAACACGACCAATGCGTTGCCGCGTCCCAGCGGTTCGCCGCTGTTCAACGAAGCGGGAACCATGGTCGTCAGTCTCGCAGCATGGCGAACTGACGACGGTTACGGCTTAACGATGAAGATCGTCGCCGTCCGCTCATTCGTTCCTGGCGAAGTCGCCGAGGCCGAAAGCGAACTAGCTGTGCTACTGATTCATCGCGTTTGCGTAGCTATCCGACATGGTTCTACCCCATGCCGAAGTGCATTGCTTCGATCCGTTGATGCGTTTGGGCTTGCGGTCAGTCGTCAGCGAGATCGTTCCAAGGTCAATCCTGACTGCCATTGACCTGACTCTTCAAAGACGCTGATGCTGATCTATGGGACAGGGACAAGTTCAATATCCAGTTGGATCTTCTTTGTTCCTTCGTCAGGTTCAATCTGAATCATCGAATCGGGCCACTTGGGTCCTGGAACAATCGGGTTGCTGTAGGTTTGCATCCATTTGCTCTTTGAGTCTCTCGGTACCGTCAGTTCATTGTATCCGACACCGGATTGGAAAGATTGGTGGATACTTTCGACGCCGATCACCGCCGGGCCTGGTAAACCAACCAAGCGAAACTTTCCTTCGGCATCGGTTTGGTAGCGGTCTTGTTGGCCATCGACGTAACCACGATCGAACTCGGGAAGTTCGTCGGCAAACTTGTTCGTCAACAGTGGTAGGTAATGAACTCGAGCTCCAACGACCGGTTCACGGGATTGTTTATCGACAACATTCCCCTCAATCCAAATGCCACGATGCAGTTGAATATCAATTGCAATCGGAGCCATCCCATCAGAGTCGGGGACGTCGATCTCTCGCATGAAGTATGGTTGATTATCGGTCGGACGAACCATCAGTTGGTTGCCGTTGCCCTTCGGCATTTCCGAAATTTGGAACACGCCCTGTTCATTGGTTTTGGTTGGGAGCAACCAACGTTTGACAATGTTTTCCCCTGAGATCTTCGAGATTGCGACGTCGACGCCAGCGAGTGGCGACCCTGTTTCTGCATCGGTCACCGTCCCCGTGACTGTCTGCGATGGGCGACCGGTGAGCGTGAATCTGGCACCATAGACTGTGGTCGGAGAATCAGTGCTACCTGTTTCCTCCCACGGTAGAGGATCAATCGACCGGGAAACAACTTCGAAATGATCAAATGCGATGCCGTTTCCATGAGCATGCATCTTCATGCATCGTTCACGCCCTACGCCGTTGATTTCGAATTCACCGTTCTCGTCTGAGGTGACCGTCTCGGGGACGCCGAGCATGCGAGGTTCACACTGCAGGGAAAGATAATTCACGGCAGTCCAGGCAGGTTCTCCATTTTCAACAGCACTCAACCACGCATCCAAATTCCCCTCCCGCGGTACCCAAATAGCTTCTAGATTGACTGTGACACCACTGATGGGCTGACCTTCCAAGCCAATGATCCGCCCGCGAATGGTTGTGTCTTCGACAAGTTGTAAAGTGATGGCATCGGACTCTTCCACTTCTATGAACTTTGTAAATTGCCCGGCAAATCCGGGCAGGGTCGCGGAGATGACGGTGTACTTCCAATGGTCCTCCCATTTCGTACCAAGGACCGGTAGGTCGCCGTACGGCTGGGTGTCGACCGAGATCTCAAATTGACCCTTTTCATCAGCGGTCACTTCTACCATGGTAGTTTCAAAACGTTCGCCCAGCAGACCTCGCATGTCAGCGTAGACAGATGCTGCGGAACGAACTTTCGCACCAGAAGCTGGGCTACCATCCGGTTTGAGAACCTGTCCTCGAACCTGAACTGTTTTGGACTCAACAGGCTCTTCCACGATCAGCTCGTCATTGACCTGCGCGGTTGCAACCGTGACGGTGCCGACATAGATCGCTGCCAACAAGCTGGCAGCCGAAACCAAGACAAACGCCCATCCGCGTTTGCTCACCAAAGTTTGTTTGTCTCGAGTTTCATCGAGTAGCCCCGCCACACGTTGTTCTAATTTCCAGTGTGACGTGAAAAAGCCCACGCTGCCGGGGACTGTTTTTGGCTGCTGGACAAGTTGGGCGAACGACAGCAGTGCGCGGCTATAGATCGGGGCGGCGGTGGTTGCCAGCACGAAGTTGTCGCAGACCTCTTCGCGGGCTCTGGCGAGTTCACAGTTGAGCTTCCCTACCAGCGGATGCGGCCAGTAGATCGCCGCGACAATGTTTTGCAACAAGACGACGATTTGGTCCCGCCGGACGACGTGAGCGACTTCATGAACCAGGACGTCGGCAAGTTCGATTGGGCTTGAGTCGTCGATCAAACGCTTGGGAAGGACGACGGAACCAGTCAATATTCCTGCAGCGAACGGGCAGGTGACTTCATCCGAAGCAAGCAGACGTGGAGTGCGTTCTTCATGGCAACCGGCCAGTGCACAGGCTTTCGTGAACATCGCAACGTAGTCAGGGGCGTCGATAAGCCCCGCTCGTTGTAGGATCCCCGCGAGTCGGATCCATCCAGTCGCCATCCGTACTAGCAGCACCGTTGCTCCCAATGCCCAAATCACCGTGGCGGCGGTCGTGGTGATCTTCAGTAGCTGCATGAGGGAGCCAAAGTCTACGGTTGAGGCAGCGGATGGTTTCGTAGGAACATCGGCGACGCTCGTTGGCTCGCTCGTGATGGACGCATTGGCAGCATCGTCTGCGTGGTTCGCATCCGGGACCGGTGGCGTGATGAATGCATTGACCTTCTGTGTTGGCAAACGTTGCATCGGCGACTCGCGTGCCCGCGTTAGCTGCTCGCCTGCGGCAGATGCTATCGTTGGAACGTTTTCATTTGGCAAGGCAAGCGTCAGCCAGCCACCTCCTTTGCATTGAACGAGTGCCGAGACCGCGGGGCTGGCCAACACCAACAGCAGACCGCAACTCAGAATCCAATATCGCATAGCGGCTCGTTTGCGAAACAACATCGCGACGCACAACAAAATCGCTGTCAAAACGGTCGAGTGAATCAGTACATTGATCACCCACAGAACCAGTTGATCAGAGAGCGTGTTCATGATTGATCTCCGCGTTTTGTGCCCGATGTACGATTGGCTTTGTTGAACGATTTTGTCTCTGCCGTGTCGATCATTTTGCGAATGCGATCGGCTTCATCGGTCGTCAGACCACGATATTCCATGAGGGCCGTGACCATCTCTTCAGGCGAACCGGCGAAGAGTCGATCCACCATCTGAGCAACCTTCGCCCCGAGGGACGCGGTGCGAGGTCGATTGGCCGAGTACCAGAACGTTCGCCCTTCTACCCGGTGTTTCAGCCAACCGCGCTCTTCCAGGCGGACGATCATCGTTTGAATCGTGTTGCGAGCAACCTCGCGTTGCTTGCGGAGTTCGTCTCTGACCTGGGTGACGGTGACCTCCTCTTCGTCCCAAACGACCTCCATGATTTCTCGTTGCGCCTTCGTCAGCGGTGTGTAGTCCTGCTTTGCCATATCGCGTTTCCTTCGAAAGAACTGGTTGCCTACTCCGTGTAGGCATTGTTGCCGACAAGACGTAGGCAAGTCAAGTTTTTTCTTAAGAATGTTTTGCGACGCCGATTGGTTGCCGTTGTCTTCCGACCCAGGTCTAGTTGTTTAGACGAGTTGTGTAGCTTCAGGGTGCAGATCCCCGTCGCGTCAATTACAAAGAAGAACACCACCGTGCTGACCTGCGGAGTCCCACGAGGGGCCGCCGTCAGCCGTGAACGTGGTCACGCTGTCGCGCAAACGCGAGGCTCGATCAACAACAAGCCCGAAGCATTGCCCGGTCGCAGTGGTTCGCCGCTGTTCAACGAAGCGGGAACCAAATTCGTCGGCCTCGTCGCATGGCGAACCGGCGACGGTCATGGACTCGCCATGAACGCGGCTTGGGTGCGTGCATTCGTTCGTGGCGAAGTCTCCAAAGCCGAAAGCGAGCTCCCCGACGACGCGATCCCGCTTTGGCAATCTCGCGTGCGTTTGGTTCTCGTCACGTCACATGGTTGCCAACCCTGCGAACTGCAAAAGCAGTCGATGCCCGACGACGTTCGCTACGAATCTGTGGACATCGAGAACGTCATCGCGAAGGGCTACAACGTCAGCGTAACGCCAACGCTGATGGTGTTCGTTGATAACCAGCTCAAGCACACCGCAAGCGGCCTGCTTCGCAGCGATCGCTTGCAAGCGTTCCTCGCCCGCTGGGGGTTCTCTAACCGAAACGAAGAAGACCAACCCGACGACGCCGACCTCTCCGACGACCTGAACCCATGGAGCAATCCCCGCCGCTGAGAACACGTCCCCATCCGAGACCGCATCGACGACGCCAAAACCCGCTTCGCATGGTGGCTCCTCGCCAGATGGCTCGGCTTCGCGGCGGGAGGCGTAGCGATCCTAGTTCCGTGGGTCGTGATCACGCACCGAGCGATGCGAAAGCTGCGTAGAACGGAGGGCGATGCTGCAAAACGCCCTCATCAAAAATGTCGGAAATTAGCTCGTAAGCCGAAAAGTCGATCTTCCCCCTCCCCAGCCACCAAATAGCGTCGAAAACACATTACAATACAGCACTTACGTGCCTTTGACGGGGGCGAAAGCAAAGAAAATCTCTTGACTCACGACAATTTGGCCGATATCTTTCAGATGTATCACCAATCTAGCAAAGGGCCCTCGGTGCGGAACGTGCTTGCACTTCCAAGCCCTCGGCCCTGACCATACGAAAGCATCTGTCAGTCGGCAGGTGCTTTTTTTTTAGCCCGGAAACTCATGTGGCTCCCCGACCATCCTGACGATAAGCAGAACCCCGGCTCCGTATTCCTTTTGGCGGCGTGGCATGAGCTCTTTTACGGTTTTACGCCCGACTCGTTTCAGCCAAGACTTCATAACGTCCCGTCGCTTATCGAGGAACTGATCGACATTGGAAATCTGTGGCAGGCTGAGCCTCGCAACGCCGCCCATGTCGAGAAATTGAAAGCGGAACTTGCTGCAGCGATAAAATCTGAAGACGATATTCTTCGCCAGATTCCCACCTACAAGTCGCGAGCTATATCGCTCACGAAAGCGAAGACACCGGAAGCGATTGTTGCCGGCGGCGGAATCCTTGTCGGTCAACGGCGTTCATATTGGAAAGCGTTCAAGTCACTGGCATTGAAAGCGGCAGGCGAGTTGCCTAGTCGTAAACAGTCTGCAATCGAGAACCTTCGGCGATTAGCAACATTCTCGTTCCAGCATGGAAAGGAAGACGATGATGTTTGGGAACCAGTGGACAAAACGGCGAGCAAGAATCCGGTTGACGTGCTTCGAGAGTTGATCGCTTTAACTCAACAAGACGAGAGTCAATACTCGTGTACCTTTACGATTCTCGGTGATGTTACCGGAATGCACTCAGCCGTTCGCAAACGTGGGCATCGTGTCGTTTCCATCGACGCTTTACCCGACGACTACACAGCGGCGTTGTCGAACGAAGGGTCTTCACTACACGTCCGAGTCGATTTACCCGCGAAGTCGATTCGCCACGCTGTTGCCGATGCTCGCGAACGCTTGGAGTTGGTTATTGGCCTCGCCAGTCTCTATCAGAATCCATCGGCACTACGACTCCATTCAACGGCGTTCGTTTCGTCATCTGGTCATGACAACGTATTCCTGCAGAGCGAGCAGGCATTTCGTCGGCTCCATCCACGAACCCACGCGGATCGCGACATCAAGGAAGCGATTGATCTTGTATCAACCACCAACGTCGATCACCGAATTTTAGCAGCAGTAAAACAACTGGCACTTGCTTCCGGTAGCAGTGATACACGCACTCGGTTCGTCAATCTCTGGTCATCCGTCGAAACCTTGGCCGGTGCGCACGAAGGCGAGACTGCAATGGAGAGGGTAAGTGAGTTAATTGTCCCTCTTGTGATTTCGCGTCATGTTCATCGAACGACGCGTTACATGACGATATTAACACAGAAGTTTGGCGATGCGACAGGAAGTCGAAACTACGGCGTAGGATTTCGGGAAACAAAGAACGGCGTAATCTTTTCCGATGACATGCTCGTCACACTCACATCGAAGTGTCGCGACCCGAAGATCGACGAGCTATTGAAATTTGCCGAGCATCCTCTTCTGCGATATCGCTTATACGACGCGTGGAAACTCTTTCACGACCCCAAACAACTACGGGCCAGATTGGAAGCGTCAAAGCAGCGTTTGGAATGGCAAGTGGCGAGAATTTATAGAGCCCGCAATCTGTTAGTCCATGAGGGCCGCGAAGTCCCACATATCGTTCCGCTGCTCGACAACCTACAGAACTATCTGTCGATGCTGGTTCAGCGATTGATCCATGAGACGAAGCGGAACAAGACAAACGAATGGGGAGTGCGTCACTGCATTGAATACTGGAAAGGCCGCATGAACCACACGCTTGACGGACTCAAAGAAGATCCGGCCAGTTTGACGACACGCGATTTCCTCGAAAAAGGTAATCGCGTCTACCTGTGGTCGGATCGTTAAACTACCGATTTGTCGGCTAACCCGATGAAACGTTACCGACCGGGAATCGCGAGTACCTTTTCGGCCGATCCAAACTATGAGCGGCCTGAACGTAGTTTCCCGTTTTGTGATCGAGGAACAAATCAGCCGGTCCTGCCGCATAAAACTCTTCACCACCTACACCGCGATTACCGCCAAACCGACGTTGTCGTTCCTCTTGCTTCAGAAACGAATCGTATTCTTGTTGGCTTAAGGGCGGAAGTTCCGCAGCGGACTGATAAATGATTTCGCTTGCGTCAGTCTTTGCAGGTCGCCCGCACTGTTCGCAGTAGGCGGTCGCGATCGCCGGCTCGGTTGTGGCAGATTCCGAGATAGTCAATCTGCTCTGACCGAACGCATACAGATCGCCCGCGTGCCCAACATTATTAAGGAACGTTGGCCCGAGGCCGTACGCTGCTGCGGTACGACGAGTGTGGAAATCGCCTTTACATAATGCAAGGTGCAGCGAAACAGATACTTGAGGAGCAGCTGTCTACCCTAAGAAAAGAACTTCTGGAACCTGCAACATGATAGAGCCCCACGTGGGACGAAGCACTTTTTAACGGTCCAGACGCCTCCGCGTCCATGATGGACTGCGTCTTGCGTCGATTACAGCAACCACTAAGACCACGTCATTATCAACGCGATAGTAGATCGTGAATGGGAACCGCCGCGAAAGCGAACGGTAATAGCCGTAGACTTGTTCATGAACGCCACCATAAATCGCAAGCGATTCGATATCAGCGATAATTGCAGATCGAAAATAGTCTCCCAGTCCTGCGTTCTGTCCTTCGTAAAACCAAAATCCATCGGCAATGTCTGCTTCTGCGTCACTGCTGATATTGACGATCATTGACCGAGCTTCAAAAGACGAGCTTTTGCATCACTCCACCTTGATACGCTCGCCTCGCCATTTGCGAGACGGCGAGTGCGTTCGGCAAGCACTTCTTCGTGCCACTGCGGAGATTGCACGTCACCGGGCTTCTGACAAAGACTCGACCAAATAGTTTCCATCGCTTCCATCTTTTCAGCGACAGACATGGAATCGAGGGGAAGATCAATCGACATTGGGGGCTCCTTCACTTAACGGCTATCCACCTCAGTTTAGCTTGTAGGTCTCAACCTCGCGATTGGCTTTGAACGATTGCCAAAATCGCCTGTTTGATGGCGGGGTCCAGAGTGGACCAGAGACGCACGACGTCGCGTAGCGTCGAATCGCTCGAAAATGCTTCGCACTCTGCTTCGCCTATGCCCGAACTATGCAGCTTTTCCAAAGAAAAACCGCATAGGTTCGGCCCCTGCCGGGTGAGGCGTGCCGACATCGGGCCCGATATGCGGCGGCATCCTACCGCCGAAGGCTGTCATGCGTCGTCGATTCGCTCTGCCCAATACCCAGGCCGACGGCGCGTGTGGGCGACCGCGATCACCAATGGTGTGTCTTCACGGATGATGTACGCCATCACGAACGGATAGCGACGAAAGCGGAAGCCACGCGTGCCATGAAAATAGGTCGCCCAAGATTCAGGTGACCGCAACACCAACTTTTCCGCGTGATCGAGTTCCGCTTTGAAACCGTCAGCCACTTCTTGACCGACCATCGCGTACTCGGAGAACGCCGCCTCGACTTCGTCGGCGGCGAGCGGGTGATATTAAAGCAGTGGTGAGTCAGGATTCGCCACTGACCCGCCCACCAATCCGTTCCCAAACTTGATCCGACGAAACGGTCTGAACCGCTCCGCTGTCGATTTCGTCGATGCGGCGTTTCATCTCGTCAGACCAAGCCGGGTCTAACTCGACTGACGCAGTCGAATCGTTCTCGTCAAGCGTCAGCAGAAGCGCGTTGACAATCTCCGCACGATCGCCAGCGGGCAATTGCAATGCGACCTTGATAACTTCGGCGGCGGTTGGGGTGGGAGACATCTGGTTTCCTTCGTGGCTTGGTGGTGCATCTATCATAACGGGGCGACCTCAATCACCCGAAGACCCATTTTCAACGATCAACAAAATCGCGTCTTTGATCGGTTGGCTCAACGTGGACCAGGACCGCACCAAGCGGCGCAGCGATGCATCCAAACCGAGTGCTTCAGCTTCTGCTTCGGGTACACCGAAAACCTCACAAAACGTCCGCGTTTTCGCGGATGTTTCACATCCTCTGGGGTGTACTGAAAAGCCGGTTGCATTACGCTGCCGGCTTTTCTTGTGCGATCGTTGATGGCTCTTGCTCATCACTCCCTCGCGACGATTGAAGGTGCCGGCCGTGAAGATTGAGAAGGAAAAGATGCTGGCGGGTGAACCCTACAACCCGGGTGATCCTGCGCTGCTGGAACGATGGCACGAAGCCAAACGGCTGTTGCGTCTCTACGAGCAAACTCCAACGACGGACCGCGCTCGTTTGACGGAAATCCTGGGTGAGTTGCTTGGTTCGCACGGCGATGGTGTTTGGATCACCGCCCCGTTCTTTGCGGACTACGGTGACAACATTCATCTGGGTAGCAATTGCGAGATCAACGCCAACTGCGTCTTCCTGGATTGCAACACCATCACCATCGGCGACAACGCATTGATCGCTCCCGGCGTGCACATCTACACGGCCTACCATCCGCTCAGTCCACGAGAAAGATTCGGCGATCCATCGTCGGGTGACTTTGCGTTCTGCAAGACTCAAGCCAAACCAGTCGTGATCGGCGACAACGTCTGGATTGGAGGCGGCAGCATCATCATGCCCGGTATCCGCATCGGAAACGGAGTGACCATCGGCGCTGGCAGCGTCGTCACCAAAGACATTCCCGATGGCGTCCTGGCGTTCGGCAATCCATGCCGAGTCATTCGTGAAATTGATTGAGGTCGAAGTATCCTGCTGCGGCCCGGGGCTTCCGTTCAGGCGAGTGCTGCGAAGCGAATTGGACAAAGGTCGTTGAAAGACGCCGCTTTCCTGGAACGAATGGCGACCGTTTGCGATAAGCTGTTGTTGCGATACTCCTAAAGCCGCCACCGCAAGCGTATCAAGTGTTTGCGTCGACTACCCGTGAAGTTTCCACCGCCCTCGTTTGCGTTTCATGATTGGGTTTGCTGAGGTGTTTGTATGCGCATGATCGTTGTAGCTGCCTGCTGTCTTTTCGTTGGCTGTGATGCGTCCTCTCAAAGCGGCAACATCGAAGAGAAGCAACTTGCGAACGAAGTCATCACGTTGACCGAAGCAGCGGAAGCTTCCTTGAGCGAGTTCATGGCTTCTGATCCCTCTGCTGAACTGCTTGAGATGTCAGTCGACTTCGACGACCCGACAACGTGCACCGGGTACCGCTATAACTTGTCCTTGGCATCAGAATTACCGAACGACGAGTTCGTTTTCGCTCAATCCCGCGGCGTTGATATTGCGATCGCCAAGTCGAGCCTTGAATTCGTTCGAGGGACCGCCATTGATTGGATCCCGCTCGGTGATGGACAGGAAGGTTTCTATTTCCATAATCCGAACTCGGATGCACCGATGCCGGATCACGTTCGCGGGTACTACGATTCGATCGAAGCAGATTCGAATTCTGATACCGCACATTTTCAACATTGACCGACCTGATTTGTCTGATGCCCGCTACTGCGGCGTTGATGGTTGTCGGTTGGAGGAAACGATGGCGGCCGCTACGTGTTCTTTCACGGCTAGAAATTTGGTTGCATCGGCTCGCGAGGAAGGTCAGACTGGAGCGACTTCATCACCGCTCGATTGCTGACACATGCTGAGGCAGCTCCCATGACTCGTCGTTCTTTCATCGCTGGATTGTTTGCTCTTGCCTTCGCGGCGACGCCGTGTGCGTTTGCGGAAGGGTTGCCCAAGAGCGAGTCAAAGGCAACACAAGTTGCTAATGACTTGGATCAACACGAAGCCAGCATTCGTGCTTTGGATCGCCAATTCTTTGAGGCCGTTGCCGAGTTGGAGCAGTCTTACGTGAGTGAGCGGAAAGAGCTTCGTGAACAGATCACCGAAAAATTGAAGAAGCATCAAAAGACGTTGACGCAAAAGGGCGATTTGGACGCGGCAGTTTCAGTTCGTGACAAGGCAGAATCCATCCGCGAATCGAAGTTTGCGATCCCGAATTCCAATCAGTCCCCCGATGCCGAACGTTCGATCTTGGGGACTTGGCGATGGAACAATGGGGTGGACATTAAAAATCTCGGCGGTGGCAAGACGAACGGCAACGGAACCTGGCGATTGGTGGACGCGAAAGAGCAGGCGTACGAATTCAAATGGAGCCGCATTCCGGCTGACCGCGTTCGACTTTCCGCCAACGGACGCGTGCTCGAAGGCACCAAAGCACACGACCCGTCGTTTCGCGTTTGGGCCGTTCGCATTGACTGATGCTTGGCGGAGACATCCGTTTGCCGGTTAGCCGAGAAACGAGTTGACGCGATGCGTGCTCGCGTTCTGGCATCGTGACATGAGCCGCCGCGCGAGCATGCATGCTCAAGACATCAACATTGCAACCTTTGTCCTTCCTATTGAGAGCCTCTTGTCTTGCTGAAAGCACTTCGCCGAACGACCACCTCGAGTTCGATCTTTGTCTTCGTGGTGCTGTTGAACCTCGCACTCGGTTGCAACCAACCCGTGGAGCAGACGACTGAGTCATCCAATTTCATCAAGGTCGAAGGCGACGATCCTGAAATGGACTCGGCGATCGAGACCGCTCAAGAGACGTTCGACTACTTCAGGAAGCATTGGCAAGACCCAAGTTTCGATGGGTACAGCGTCAAGTTTGCACTCCCGACTCCCGACGACGACCTCGAACACATTTGGTTTGAACCAACAGCAATCGATGGCGATCAGATCACAGCATCGTGTGCCAATGATCCCGTCAATTTGCCGGACTTGCAGTACGGTGACTCGCGAACGGTCGGCTTGGATTCCCTATCAGATTGGATGCTGGTGAAGGGCAACCAGTGCTACGGCGGATACACGATTCGCGTGCTGACGAAGAGATCTCCGGAGGCGGCACCACCGCTCGAATTCATGGATGTCCCCAGCGATTGATTTGACGTCTGGAATGCGCAGGCTCGGTCGCCCCAGAAATGACTGATATCAGCCTCCCAAATCATTCGGCGACCAACGTTGTTTGGGCGAGGTGTTCCCAGACGCGATCCCAGCGGCGCGATAGGCGACGAATTTTTGATCGCAGTCATGCTGATGCGTTCTTCACTGGAAAGTTCGGGGCAAAAGTTTGACCAGACAGCAAGACCTTGCGTTCATCGACTTGTTGGACATCCTGACGGACCCCGTGTCAGGAGGCCCAAGGACGCGAGCACCGGTCGGGGTTGCCCTACCGATCGGCTTGCTTTTTTTCGCTGGCTATCTGTTCGTAACGTTGCCGACGACGATTCATTTGACGCTGCCGGCCAATCATCGGACGCCATCGCAAACGATGATGACGTCGAGTCCACACGCACGCTACGCCATCTGTCTGATCGTTGCTTCACTTGCGTCCTACTTTCACTTTCGTTGGTACTGGGGCCTTCATCCATTGCTTTGTGACGCAACGCCATTCGTGACGAAGCTTGCTTTGGCCGCGGTCGGCCTATCGATCGGCTATCTCGGCGTGGTCTTGTTCATGACCAGTTGACGAGTACCTCCTTTCGCAGACCGGTGAAAGAATGAGCGACAGCCAAATGAATGAGCGTGCTGTAACCCTAAAACGGTTCGGCGCAAAATTTGGTTAACTCTTGCGACATCGTCATGTGATCGGAGCATGCGTTCTGCTGCTGAGGATTGTTTTCGCGGTGCTCGGCACGACAGCGGTTTGGATGTTCCTCAGTCAATTTTTTCGGATAACGCCACCGCTTGGCGATCTGATCATTTTGCCGACATTCTTGCTGCTATTGCTTTGCAATGGTGAGGAAGCACTGGATGCCCTGCGAGCCTACACCGGAGCGGCGATCGGATTCGCAACCGCCAACCTCATTCTTGGGCTCGTGTTCTACCGCGAAGTCGTGTTCGCTACCCTCGGCGGATTCTTCCTAGCGGTGGTTTGGAATCGCCGTTTGAGGCGACGTCGGAAATTGAACGAGTGAAGTGCGGACGCACCACAGAATCGTCGGCGATCAAACGAGACACGGAAAACGAGAACTGCGATTCCCGGCACTGTTGTCCCGCCCAGAGGCGAGCGTCCCAAAAAAATCCATCGATTTCCCGGTGGAATCCAGCTCGATTTTCGGAAGACATATTGTCGCCCGGCGACTGTGGCCGCTGAGGCACGCTCGCTCAGTAATTCGTGGTGAGCGAAGTCGCAAATCGTTCTCGGCATGGCGGGATAGGCCTATAGATTGCGATCGTCTCTCCATGAGACATATTGGCGTTTCGAGCACCGCTCAAAGTTGCTCAGGGGGAATTACCGCACCCAAAAAGGCTTCAAATGACTCGGCCAGACGCGTAGACTGCCTCACTCGAGGGGATTTAGCCATCTCCAAATGCTCTTTTTGAAGCTCTTTTCTTTTGCGAGGCCTAAACACGTGAAGCGTACAAAACGTTCAGGGTTCACACTGGTCGAATTGCTGGTGGTGATTGCCATTATCGGCGTGCTGGTGGGGTTGCTCCTTCCGGCGGTCCAAGCAGCTCGAGAAGCCGCCCGTCGCATGTCGTGCAGCAACAATTTCAAGCAACTTGGCTTGGCGATGCACAACTACCATTCCGCCTACAACCAACTTCCCGTCCAGGGTTCTGGGACTTTTCGGCCCGACACCCAGGCTGGATCAGGCCCGAATGATTTCCCAGGGCACAACCAGCGGTCCCTTTCAGCACTTGTCGGACTGACTCCGTTCTTCGAACAGCAAGGGCTATGGGAGACGATTAGCAACCCCTACGACAAAGACCAAGACCCATCGACGACGGGTGACGTTTGGCAAGCGATGGGACCGGGCACTTGGGTCCGAGAGTTTCCACCTTGGGCGACTGACATCGCAATGCTTCGTTGTCCGAGCGATCCCGGTCGAGGGCTTCCCGCTTTGGGACGCACCAACTACGGCGTGAACGTCGGCGACGCGATTCACTACACCGAGTGGGGGTATTGGCGTTTTGGTAACAACGCTTGGCGGCAGGACCAGCTCGCGAATGCGAAGGCGGGTTGTCGAGGCTTCTTTGTGCAGCGTCACCACTGCAAATTTCGAGACGTTCTGGATGGTCTATCAAATACCATTGCCATGGGTGAAATGGTGACGGACCTCGGCGATCGAGACAGCCGAACACACATCAATATCAATAACGGATGGTTTCCCGACGGCGTTCGCGGACACGCGAATGTTTGCGACGATGATCTCGATCCGCAACGTCCTCAGTTCTGGGCAAATGGCGTGACTCTGGAGGGTGGCGACACCCGCCGTCGCGGATTTCGATGGGCGAACAGCAACATCGCATTCACCTGTGTGAACTTCATGCGTAGCCCGAACGCACCACTTTGTTTCGGTGGTGGCTGGAGTTCGACAGGTCAAGCATCCGTCGCAAGTCGTCACCAAGGCGGAGCTCACGTTCTGATGGGTGACGGTGCCGTGAAGTTCATCACGGACTCCATCGAAGCTGGTGATCCAAATGACAGTTCCGTGTTCAACGGTTCGACGGCACACCCAGCCGGTTCAGAGAGTCCGTACGGCTTGATCGGAGCTCTTGGCACACGTGCCAGTCGCGAGATCACCGAGGAGTTCTAGTTGACTCTCTCAAGCAATGGTTTTTCCCAAGCCGGCGGCGGTTGTTCGCCGGCCTTCTTTTTTTCCCTCTGGCAAACAGCTCAAACCAGTATGAATCTATTTCGAATCAGTTTTCTTTTCCTCGCTTTCGCATCCACAACTATCTTCGCGGGCTGTGGTTCCGAGGAGAATGTTGTCGTGACTGGCGAGACCGAAATGACCGCCGAAGAAATCGCGGAAGAGGAAGCAGGCGTCGGTGCCGCTGACATGCAAGACTATTGATGAACAGCTCAAGGAAGCGTTAGCTACTTTTCGCGACCGACGCGTCGGGGTGCGTGATCCGCATAAGCTTGGGAGTCACCTAGTGAGGCTTCCAAGCTTTTTCTATTTCATCCGTGTCACGTTGCCTGATTGGATGGCTGGACAAACGAGAAGGCTATAGAGATTGAGTTTCAAAGACGCGAAATCCATCGAGTTTCGGCAACCTCAAAGGAAACGCGTTGCAGCCAAAAGTCTATACAGGGCAAAAGTTTGCGGAGACTTGCATTTCGCAAATGGGCTGTGGTGAAATCGAAAATAATCCGGCATATTGATGGGCGTGAACACATCCCTCCATCCGTATGAATCTGAGAAATCTGCCTTGTTAACGATCGAGAAATACTCCTTCGGTGTCGGTGACCGTTTCGCTCATCAAGCGGCCGCTCAATTGCGATCCTTCACCCGTTTGGCTGAAAAGGGCATCGAAGTCGCTCCGGTCTGGAACAAATCCAATCGCGAACACACGTTTGTGGGGTCGGAGCCGCAAAGCGTCTACGACGCGGCGGCCGAAGCAGTCAAGAAGCTGGGATTTGACCGACCTTGGCACGTGGACGCGGATCACATCGGTCTGCAAACCGTCGATCCTTTCTTGCCTTGCTCTGACTTCTTCACCTTGGACGTGGCGGACTCCATCGGCAAACCAGCCGATGCCTCGGACATCGATGCATTCGTCGCCAAACACGGTGAATTGATCGGAACGTTGGAACTGGACGGCTTGTCGGCTCCCTTGACGATCACGGAAGACGACGTGCGTCGTGTTGCCGGCCAATACATGCTGGCGGCAAAAGAAGCCGGGCAAATCGATCGCCACATTGCGGCCTCCAAGGGCGAAGGCAACTACATCGCAGAAGTCTCGATGGACGAGACCGATCAACCACAAACTCCACCGGAGTTGTTGATCATCTTGGCCATGTTGGCTGACGAAAACATTCGCGTTCAAACGATCGCTCCCAAGTTCACCGGACGTTTCAACAAAGGCGTCGACTACGTCGGCGACTTGGCTCAGTTCGAACGTGAGTTCAACGATGACGTGGCCGTTCTGGCTCACGCGGTCAAGGCTTACGGATTGCCTGAGGTGTTGAAGCTCAGCGTCCACAGCGGCAGCGACAAGTTCAGCCTGTATCCCATCATTCGCGATTGCATGAAGCGAACCGGGGCTGGCGTTCACTTGAAGACCGCAGGCACGACTTGGTTGGAAGAGATCATTGGTTTGGCCGAAGCCGGTGGCGATGGATTGGCTCTTGCCAAAGAAATCTACGTGTACGCTCTGGAACATGTGGATGAGTTGTGTGCTCCTTACGCCAGCGTCATCGACATCGACCGTTCCAAGCTGCCTGATTCGGCTGCGGTTGATCAATTGGATGGTCCCGCATTCGCGGAACTGATCCGACACATTCCAAGCAATCCAAATTTCAACGCTCACGTTCGCCAACTGTTGCACGTGTCGTTCAAAGTCGCTGCGAAAGCCGGCAACCGTTACACCGACATGTTGAAAGCCAACGAAGAGATCGTTGGACAACAAGTCACTCAAAACATTTACGACCGTCACCTGTTGCCACTGTTCGTTGGCGAAGACGGCCAAGCCATCGGAACAGGAGCCTGAGCATGAAGGCGTTGCAACTGAGTGCTCCCAAGCAATGGGAGCAAGTCGACATTGCGGAACCGTCGGCACCTGCCGCCGGCGAAGCCCTGGTGCGGATTCACCGCGTCGGCGTTTGCGGAACGGATTTGGGTGGTTACCTCGGCAAGTTTCCGTTCTTCTCCTACCCACGCATTCCAGGCCACGAATTGGGCGTGGAAGTGTTGGCGATCGGCGAGGGCGTGGACAACATCAAGGCGGGTGACCGATGCAGCGTTGAACCCTACATCAATTGCCAGAAGTGTTATTCCTGCACGCGAGGTCTTACCAACTGCTGCGAGTCACACCAAACGCTGGGCGTGATGTGCGACGGCGGCCTGACGGAACAAATGATCTTGCCCGCCCGCAAATTGCATCCGGCCAACAACCTTTCTTACGAGCAATCCGCTTTGGTGGAAACGCTGGCCATCGGTTGTCATGCAATTGATCGCGCGGTGGTGACTGAGAAAGACACCGTGTTGGTCATCGGATCGGGCCCCATCGGTTTGTCGGCGACCGAGTTCGCGCGCGTTGCGGGTGCGAAGGTCATCGTGGCTGACCTCAGTCAAAAACGTCTGGACTTCGTGACTGAGAAGATGGGTGTTGAACACACCATTCAGTTTGACGGGTCCGAGGCGGACATCGAAAAGTTGGAAGCGATGACGGACGGGCGCCGTGCGGATGTCGTGGTCGATGCCACGGGCAATCACCACTCGATGCGTCGTGCCATGGAGATGGCGGCGTTCGGCGGACGAGTCGTCTATGTTGGGATCACTCAACAAGATTTGCAATTCCCCCACGCGCCGTTTTTGCACCGCCGAGAATTGACGATCCTGGCCAGCCGCAACGCGTTGACGCGTGATTTCGCGAGGATCATTGATTTGATCGAAACCGGCGTCATCGATACGGATCCGTGGATCACACATCACGCCAAATTCGAAGACGTGATCGAGTCGTTCCCATCGTGGACCGACCCCGAATCGGGCGTGGTCAAAGCCGTCATCCACGTTTCGTAACAACGTGTGGCACAAATGAAACGCCGCAACGGCCGTCGACCATTCAGTTGATCGACGGCCGTTCGCACCTTGGTGCCGCACCGGACAGCCAACACCGGGGTACCGTGCATCCCGTCGTCAGATTCGTCAAGAATTTGGCCGAACACCCCGTAGCCGAAGTCGTCAAGACTTCGGGCGCGCATCGAACGAGCTTCCCGATCGTCGCGGATCGCTCCGCGGTCCGTGGGTGGAGACCTCGCTTTGTTCCAAAGCATCGGTCGGGGCGTCATGTGAGACATGACCTACACGGGGCATCATCGGTCAGCGCCTCAGTGGCGAATTCGTCAAGAATTCGGATCTGCATTTTGTAGCCGAAGTCGTCAAGACTTCGGGCACGCACTGAACGCGCCTCCCGATCGTCGCGGATCGCTCCGCGGTCCGTGGGTGGAGACCTCGCTTTGTTCCAAAGCATCGGCCGGGGCGTCATGTGAGACATGACCTACACGGGGCATCATCGGTCAGAGCGCCCCCTAGCTGAATTCGTCAAGAAATCGGACGGCATCGCTTCCACAACGAGACCCCGCTTCCACGCACCCCGTCTCCCATCCTTCACATGGGGGATTTCGTGACGCCGATCAACCTTGACCCATCTTGCCCGAACTGTATGATTTGACGCAGTGGCAAGCCAGGGAAGTGCGGTCGCTTGTGACCCTTGCGAGTTCAGCGGATTTTAAGTGCGTTTGTGACTCTGGGGGTTGAAGTGCTAGTGCATCATCCCAGAGGTTTTGCTAATTGGAGTGACAGAGTGAAGCTGGGTGCTTCGGTGAGAGTTTTTGCCGACCCCGATGGCTTCACGCTTTCCTCGTTTCGGTATTGGGCTACCCCACAGGGAGGACGGTTCCCGCCATGACCACAAAAACGGTATTCACGACTGGCGAAGCAGCCAAGATCTGCAAAGTCAGTCAGCAGACGATCATCCGTTGTTTTGACAACGGCTCGTTGAAGGGTTTCCGTGTTCCGGGCAGCAAGTTCCGGCGCATTCCGCGTGAGCAGTTGTTCCTGTTCATGAAGGACAACGGCATCCCAACCGACGCCCTGGAAAGCGGCAAAAAGAAACTGTTGATCGTGGACGACGATCAAGACCTGGTCGACTTGATGCAGGACGGTTTCCAACGCGACGGCCGCTTCGACATTCGCACCGCGAACAACGGGTTTGATGCCGGGATGGGGGTGAAGGAATTTCGCCCCGATCTGGTGATCCTCGATGTGATGCTTCCCGATATCAACGGCAAAGAAGTCTGCCAGCGGGTTCGCAGCGATCCTTCGATGGACACGGTCAAGATTCTGTGCATCTCCGGGATGGTTGAACACAGCAAAGTGGATGGACTGAAGGCCGCGGGTGCCAACGACTTCATGCAGAAGCCGTTTTCCATCGATGACTTGGTCGGCCGCGCATGCAATCTGCTCGAAATGGATCGCGGTGTCATCGGCTGATTTGTTTGTCGGTTGGCTACCGCCGATCGTTCTGCCTCGCGACGAACACGCTCCCACCACTTCGCCGTCTCAACGCATTTGGCTTCCGATGCGCTCGAGTTCATCCGCGACGTTGATGGGACTGCTGGCTGGTCGTGGCGGGACGGCGACGCGTCAATCGCATCAGCAAGCGTCTTTGTTGAAGTGTTTCCGGCACGACGCTGCCTTGTGTTTGTTCACAGCGGCCCAATTGGTCCAGGAACACGAACGGCGATGGCGGCCTATTCCTAGTCAATGGTCCACGGAACAGTTGGCCCAGTGGTGGATGCAGCATGGTCAGACGACTTGGGATGGCGAGCAATTTTTGGCGACGCCCGATCACAAAGAATCGTCGCGTTTGCTCGAACGCTACACGCGTTTGGATCAACACTTTCAAACGCTACCGTTCTCTCGTTGGTTGCTTGAGTCCGACTTGTGGTGGAAGGCCGCTCGTCTGCATCGCAGTTCCGGCATCCGGCAATCACTGCATTCCATTCGGCTGATTGACTCTCGCAAAGAAACGGATGGAGATCACGCTGGATCGAGTGATGATGCACGTGGCAGTACGGCTCTGCAGGCTCACGTGACCTTTGGCCAAGTCACCTCGCTTCAACGTGAATGTGAACGTTTGCAGGAGCAGCTTGCGAGTACCTTGGAAGACGCGCGTCGCGACCTCGCGAAACAATTGGCGTACGGTCTTTCCCACGAGATCAACAATCCGCTCGCCAACATCTCGACACGAGCACAGGGGTTGATGTCGCGCGTTCAAGACGACCGGCACGCGGAATCACTGCAACGAATTGTGGATCAATCCTACCGGGCTCATGCGATGATCGCGGACTTGATGTTCTATGCGAATCCACCGAGCCCGTCGCTGGAGACAACGTTTTCGGTTGCTGAGGTGTTGCAGCAAACGAGCGAGCGTTTGCGAGCGAAGCTTTTACGCGATTCGATTGATTTACAGGTTCAATGTTCGCCCGAGATTCATTGTCATGGCGACCGGGCGATGTTTGGCGAAGCGTTGGTGGCATTGATCAACAATGCGATGGAATCGATTGGCGTGGAAGGTCGGATTGTGGTTTCGGTGGAAGCCGTTTCGGACGGACCTTGTCGATTGACGATTGCCGACAGCGGCGAAGGAATCAGCGAGGAGGATGCGCGACGTGCCTTCGATCCGTATTTCAGCGGCCGAGAAGCGGGGCGAGGATTGGGGTTGTCGTTGTGCCGAGTCCATCGAATCACCGAGATGCACGGTGGCAGCATCCGGTTGATTCCGGCCCTGGTTGGGTGCGTCGCCGAAATGACCTGGCCCCAAGTCAAGTAGCCGAAGTCGTCAAGAGTTCGAATGCGCCTTCCCGTAGCCGAAGTCGTCAAGACTTCGGATGAACCAACACCTGTAGCTGAATTCGTCAAGACTTCGGACGAGCATCAAACCGGCCATTCCGTAGCCGGATTCGCTAAGAATTCGGAAGGGCATCGAACGAGCCTACCGATCGTCGCGGATCGCTCCGCGGTCCGTGGGTGGAGACCTCGCTTTGTTCCAAAGCATCGGCCGAGGCGTCATGTGAGACATGACCTACAGCGGGTCGCCCATCACCGAGTTCGAAACGTGCATCCCGTCGTTTGATTCGTCAAGAATTCGGACGAACCAATACCCGTAGCTGAAGTCGTCAAGACTTCGGATGAGCATCGAACCAGCCATTCCGTAGCCGGATTCGCCAAGAATTCGGGAGGGCATCGAACGAGCCTCCTGATCGTCGCGGATCGCTCCGCGGTCCGACGGTGGAGACCTCGCATTGTTCCAAAGCATCGGCCGGGGCGTCATGTGAGACATGGCCTACGCGGCAATCGTTCCCGCCAGCACTAGTCGCATTCCAAATCCTTGGCCGATCCCCGATACTGCGGCCGAACACATCCTTTTTCCCACGCGACCAAGACGGTTCGTTCATGTTGCACTCGGCATCCGAAATCCTGAAACAACTTGACTCTGGTGAAGTCACTGCGGTCGAGGTCATCGAACAATCCTTGGCGGCCATTCGCGCGACTCAATCGACCATCAACGCGTACACGCACATCGCGGAAGAATCCGCTTTGGAAGCGGCCCGCCAAGTCGACGCGGACCGTAAGGCCGGAAAAACGCTGGGGCCTTTGGCTGGATTGCCCGTGGCGGTCAAAGACGTTCTGTGCACCTCGGACATGCCCACGACGTGTTCGTCCAAAATGCTACAAGACTTTGTGCCGCCCTACGATGCGACCGTGGTCGCACGATTGAAACATGCGGGGGCGATCGTCGTTGGCAAAACCAACATGGACGAATTTGCCATGGGCGCCAGCACCGAAACCAGCGCCGCAGGCATCACCAGCAACCCTTGGGACACCACCAAAACGCCCGGGGGCAGCAGCGGCGGGGCAGCGGCAGCGATCGCCGCGGGAACGGCTCCGCTGAGCATTGGAACGGACACCGGCGGATCGATCCGCCAACCCGCCGCGTTCTGCGGCATCACCGGATTGAAACCAACCTATGGGCGAGTCAGCCGATACGGACTGGTCGCGTTCGCCAGCAGCTTGGACCAAGCCGGCCCGATGGGCTGGTCGGTCGACGATGTCGCGATTGGACTGCAGGCCATTTCGGGTTACGACCCTCGCGACAGCACCTCCGTCGACGTGGAAGTCCCCGATTACACTCCCGCGATGGCCGCGGAAGACGTTCGAGGCATGCGAGTCGGCGTGCTGCGAGAAGGGTTGGATCAAGACGGAATTTCCCCGGCGGTCCGCGACGCGTTGGCCACGGCGGAATCGGTGCTGCGGGAACAAGGCGCCGAGATCGTCGAAATCGAGCTGCCGCACAGCAAGTATTGGGTGCCGACCTACTACGTCATCGCTCCCTGCGAAGCCAGCAGCAACCTTTCGCGATTCGACGGGGCTCATTACGGATACCGCGTCAGCGATGCGGAAATTGCCAAGGCGGACTCCGGCCCGCTGGAAGCCATGTATTCGCTCAGTCGGGAAGGTGGTTTCGGCAGCGAAGTCAAACGCCGAATCATGGTCGGCACCTACGCACTCAGCGAAGGTTACTACGACGCCTACTACAACCAAGCCCTCAAGGTCCGCCGATTGATCCGAGGCGACTACGACGCGGCCTTCAAACAGTGCGACGTGCTTCTCGGCCCCGTCACGCCATCGCCCGCGTTCACGCTCGGTGAAAAGACCGATGACCCGATCGCCATGTATCTGTGCGACCTCTTCACGGTCGGTGCCAACTTGGCCGGAGTCCCCGCGATCTCGTTGCCAGGCGGTTTCGACGCGACTGGTTTGCCCGTCGGCGTGCAGTTGCAAGCTCCGGTGATGGAAGAGTCGCGATTATTGCGGGCGGGCAACGTGTTCCAGATGGCCAGCGATTTCCATACGCGACGCCCGGCTGTTTTTACTGAAAATCATTCGCAATAAGGTCTTGCCCGAGAGGTTTCGTCCACTTAGATTGGTCGCATGACCGATTCGAAACCCACGCCGGCGAATGATTCGACCTGGACCGAAGCACCTGCGGGTGCGGTGGTTGATGGCGCGACGCCGGTGACTCCCGCGGTGGAATCGGTTCCTTCGGCGACGACCATGTCGACCGGTGGAATGCCCAAAATCATCCGATTCGAGGCCTTGGCTCGATGCGGCGGTGAAATCTGGATCGAAAACGAAGGCCAGATTTACCGGCTCCGCAAGACACGCCAGGGCAAACTGATTCTGACGAAGTGAATTTGGATCCTTCCGTGCATACCAGTGAAACCATTCTCGCAGTCATTCCCGACGCCAACGAGCACGAACGCTTGGTGGTGGCGACTCGATTCATCGAAGTCGCCGAACGCCTGAAGCTGCATTCCGAGATCGAAACGGCGTCGGAACGAGACAACGACGACCGTCCGTTTTGCGAGCAACTCAGCAGCGTTCAATCGCAGCCCATCGTGTTGCGACAAGAAACGTTCAGCGAAGCCGTCGGCTGGTTCGCTCAAAGTTGCGTAGAAATGAGTCGCGATCAGTGGGAGATGATGCGACGCACGTTGGTGCCCGAGACGACTCCCGCCATTCGTCGAAAACGCAGTGTCAGGAGGCCGGCGATGGACGCCGACACGCCATCGGTGTTGCCGTTTCAAGCCACTCGCGCCGTCTCCGCGTGAACGAGTCGCGATTCGGAATTTCGCTGTAGGCCATGTCTCACATGGCGTCCCGGCCGATGCTTTGGAACAAAGCGAGGTGTGGGCGCTGGACCGCGGAGCGATCCGCGACGATTGGGAGTCGTGTTCGATGCTCGTCCGAAGTCTTGACGACTTCGGCTACGGGGGTGGGCGTCCGAATTCTTGGCAAATCCGGCGACGGGATGCGAGATCCAGACTCAGCTTGAGGATGATGCATCCGTGTAGGCCATGTCTCACATGGCGTCCCAGCCGATGCTTTGGAACATAGCGAGGTGTGGGGCGCTGGACCGCGGAGCGATCCGCGACGATCGGGAGGCTCGTCCGAAGTCTTGACGACTTCGGCTACGAGAGTGGGCGTTTGTCGGAATCCGGCTATGGGGTGTCGATCAACAACTTTTGCAATCGGGTGATCGCACTTTGCGTCTGTGCTCGTGAACGGAGCGGTGGGATGCGTTGCACGAACTTGGGGCTCACACCTTTGGACTGCAGAAACTCTTTCAACTTCTTGGGATCACCATCGCGATACGCCTCCGCCGTGTGGTGAACTCGCGGGCCAAACGTTGCGTCCACCAGACGATCAATCACCATCGACCACCAAGTCATCCAATCGTTTTGACGTTTCTCGGATGGGTCCTGGATCGAATTCGATTTCGCATCCGCTTCCGGATTGGTCGACTGTTCGTACATCTGCATTTGCTGCTGGATCTCGCGAGGCCAACAGGGATCCAACGTGGTCGCTTCGAAATGGGTGGCTTGCAGAAAGCTATCCATCGGACAACGTTGCACGAATGCATCCAGCAACGATTGACGCCATGACCCCGGTTCAATGGGCCCGCCCTCGGTGATCTCCAGCGAAATTAAATTGCCCATCTCGACGTAAACCGCTTCCACGGTCGCTTCGAACATGGCCGCCATCGCGGGTGCGGGACGCGAGGTCAGAAGAGATGTGGTCACGCGCTCCAGCAACCAAACCTTTTGCTCCGGTTCCCACATCGAATACCAACGCGGCGGATCGAATTCGACCAGAGGAGCACCGCCCCACAACTGAGTCGGCTCGTTCGTTTCCGCCGGTAACTCATCAGGTTCAGAATTCAACTGATCCACCAGCTCGTCCACCATCATTGCCGCAGCACCGCGGAAAAGATCGGCTTCCGGTCCGACGAGACATCGATTTCCGTTGGTCAGGGGCCACATAGAAAGGTGCCGGATGAGGGGAACAGTTTCTGCAATCGACCCATGTCGTTTTCCGACGCCAAAGCCGAACGCCGCGTGTCATCGATCTCGATGGTGCCGCAATCGGACCTGGAAAGGCCGTCCTGGTGTATCAACAGATTAATCTGTTCCGCGAGCAAGTGGCCAATTTGTCCCCAAGCTCTCAAACGAAGAATCGCGGAAACGGGATCGCGAGCGTGAACAACGGCAAAAACGCGTTGTCCCTGAAGCACCGCGTGCAACGCGACCTCCGCCGAGGTCCGGTCTTTTAGGTCCGGAATCACGACCACCGAAGGATCTGAATCCATCGATTCACGCTGCAATGCGTTCCAACGACACGCCGGCCGGCCATGAGTCTGAGCCGCCCAAACGCCCCACAATCGAGCCAGCGGGCTCTTGTCCAAACTTTTTCGACCGCAATGCACCGTCAACCCGCTGTCGGCTACCAACTGACGCTGCCAAGCCGCCCGTTCCGCGTCCTTCAGATCGTACGCGGTCAAATTCATGGGCGAAGGCACCGCCACGGGACTTGGGGACGCATGTGGCTGCTCGGATTTGCCGGACGCTTTGCCCGATCGTTTCTTTTTGTTCGAGCCGGCTTTTCGGTCCGCAGAATTTTTGTCTGCTGAAGACGATGGCTTCGCTTCGGCTTCATCCGGTGTTGCTGCGGGCTTGTCAAAGAGTTGCTCGCACGCTTGTCGAACCACGGTGGCTCGGGCAAATAGCGGTCGCATCTGCAAACCGCTCATGCGTCGAACATCATCCGCCAACAACAACGCCGACGGCGACGCGATCGCCACTTCCAAACTGTGGTCTTGGACAGCCAAAGGAACCAAGTGATTGGTTTTGCAGAAATCCTCGGGCAAGCATTTCCGCAGACGTTTGTCGAGTGGAATCGACAGTCCCATCGGCGGTTCAAACAGAGGCAACAAGTAGTGCGATGCGTAGGTTGACGCGAGTTTCGACTCGTCCGTCAGACCGCATTGCTCGGCCAAGTTTTCCTCGACCGCTTGATCTTCTGACGTGGTGTCATCCAGTTGCCCCCACATCTCGTCCAGCCAACCGATCGACGGTTGCCCGAAGTCCACCGAAGTTGAATTCATGTTGCCATTTCTTGGTTCAGGTTTCGTGCCTCATCGAAACAAATAGGTCGATTCCGACCGGCGGGCTTGACGAACTGGCGGGATCCTCGGAGAACCTCGCCGTCGTCCGGATTGAACTGACCGAATGTTCCGGTTCTAGGATCTTTACGGATCTCGAACCAAGCGTTCCAACCTGCCAACATGCCGCTTGTGACGGCGACATCGATTTTGCTGCTCGGCGGCGGATCAACGCTGGTCGCTGAACGATCGGTGCGAGCCACTCGTGTTCGGTACAAAATGCAAACGCTGCTCTGACATTCCCACCCGACTGCACGTTCTGATTTGACACCTGCTGCTTTGACACCTTCTGATCGCCCCATCGCATGTTGACTCCGATTGAACTGCCACCCGGTCTGGACACCACGCCCATTCCAACCGAGATCCACGCGATGGTTCATGGCGTCAAGCAACGGATCGAAGCATTCCAAGATCGTTGGGATCGGCCGCAGATCGAACTGTTTGTCGCCGCCGACTATCTGCACGTGTACCAAACCATGCGTTGGGTCGCGGAAACTCAGATGCTCAACAACCAACGGTTCGTCGAATGGGGGTGTGGATTCGCCGCGATCACATGGTTGGCCGCTGCCGTGGGTTGGGATTCCATTGGAATCGAATCAGAACCGGAATTGATTCGCCAAGGCACCACGACACTGAACGATTGGCAGGAAACGCTGGACACAATCGAGGGTGCTGGTCCCACGCCCGAATTGGTCCGAGGCAACTTCCTGCCATCGGGTTCAGAAACCATGGCGGAGGATCCGACGCTGCCCAGCCTGGGGCACTCCATCGAGTCCGCTTATCCGTCGATTGGTTTGCACGTCGAAGATTTCGGCATCATCTACAGCTACCCTTGGCCGGGCGAAGACGACTTCCACGAGTACGTCTTTCACCGCTACGCGGCCTTTGGGGCGGTCATGGTGCTGTTCAAAGGACCCAACGACATGCGAGTGTGGCGAAAAACACGGGGCCGCGGCTGAAACGGGTTGTGGGTGCCCGCATCATGCGGTTATCAACGAGTCGCGTCGTTCGCTTCAAAACGCTACTTCCGCTGTCTTTCACACGTGTTTCCATGCTTCGCCTCGGTGCCGTTTCCTACCTGAATACCAAACCGCTGATCGAAACTTTGCCGGACCACTTGGCATCGCTCGATCAGCACGGACAGCGTGGCGAATTGCGTTTGGACCTGCCGTCGCGATTGGCTCGCGATTTGGCCGCCGGGGAGTTGGACATCGCGTTGATCCCCAGCGTGGAATATTTTCGTGGCGGTGACGAATACGAAATCATTTCAAACGCCGCGATCGCGTGTCGAGGCCCGGTGTGGAGCGTCCGCGTGCTCAGCCGCGTTCCGATGTCGAAGGTTCGAACGTTGGCGTTGGACGAAGGCAGTCGCACCAGCGCAGCAATGTCGCAGATCCTGCTGGCGGAGATGCATGGCATTCGCCCGCAAACCGTCCCGTTTCCAATCGGGGCGTCGCCCGATCAAGTCGACGCGGACGCGTTGCTGATGATTGGTGATCGTGCGATGCACCCGGCACCGGGCAAGTATCAAGAAATTTGGGACCTCGGAGATCGTTGGTGCCGATGGACGGAGTTGCCGTTTGTGTTCGCCATGTGGGTGGCTCGTCGATCCGCCATCGCCGATCCGCAACTTCGTGAATTGATTGAAACCGCTTTGAATACGTCTCGCGATGAAGGCTTGGCTTGCTTCGAGACCATTGCGAAACGAGAAGCCGCCCCGCACGGGCTGACGGTCGAAGACCTACACCGTTACTTCGCTGAGAATCTGCATTTCCAGCTCGGAAACGGCGAGCGATCGGGACTGGCAGCCTTCCGCGAAAAAGCCGAACATCTAGGTTTGGTCCCCGCGTCCCCCCACACCACCCCGTAGGTCCGGTTCCACCGGACAATCCCAGTAGGTCCGGTTCCACCGGACGCTCCGTATACCCAATGCCACCGGACGCCCCCGCCAATCGCCCGTTCCCACCGAACGCCCCACCTGCCCCCACGCTCAACTCCGAACGCTTCCTTCACTGCAACGAACCGATGAACGCTCCCGCAAACTCGAACGCCGTCCAAGACATCCTCGACAAAGCCGTTGCGGGCGACCGTCTGACTCCAGCCGAAGGAGTCACGTTGCTCGAGAGTCATGACCTGGCGGCAATCGGCGCCGCGGCGGAGAAGGTTTCACGAGCCAAACACCCGGAGCCTTATCGCACCTACAACGTCGATCGGAACATCAACTACACCAATGTCTGCACCGCGGTGTGTGACTTCTGTGCTTTCTATCGCGGCCCCAAAAGCGACGAAGGTTACGTGTTGCCGCGAGAAGTGTTGTTGCAGAAGATTCAGGAAACGGTCGACCTCGGCGGCAACCAAATCTTGCTGCAAGGTGGTCTGCATCCCAAGTACAAACTCGACTGGTATGAGGAGATGCTGGGCGACATCAAATCGCGTTTTCCTGATGTCAACGTTCACGGTTTCTCGCCACCGGAACTGCATCACTTCACCAAGGTCAACAAACTACCACTTCGTGAAGTCCTGTCGCGATTGAAGGACGCGGGATTGGGCAGTGTGCCAGGCGGTGGAGCGGAGATTCTCAACGATCGTGTTCGCGCTGAGATCACTCGCGGCAAAGTCATGACGGATGACTGGTTGAACGTCATGCGAGTGTGGCACGAACTGGGTGGGGTCAGCAGCAGCACCATGATGTTTGGCCACGTCGAAACGTTGGAAGAACGCGTCGAGCATCTGGAACGACTGCGAAGCTTGCAAGACGAAACCGGTGGCTTCACCGCGTTCATCTGCTGGACATTCCAACCCGACAACACCGAGATGGATCACATCCGTCCGATGGGATCGTTCGAGTATCTGAAGATGCTGGCGGTTTCTCGATTGTATCTGGACAACATTCCCAACCTTCAAAGTAGTTGGGTCACGCAAGGTTTGAAGATTGGGCAAATGGCGTTGATGTTCGGTGCCAACGACATGGGCAGTTTGATGATCGAAGAAAACGTCGTCGCGGAGGCCGGTACGGTGCACTATTTGTCGTTGCAACAAATTCGTGAGGCAATTGAAGAGCTTGGTTTCATCGCTCGCCAACGCGATGTGCACTACAATTTGGTTGACGAAGCGCTGGAGAAGAAAGCGATCGAAGCCAACGGAGAACAGTCCGCTCGCGAGTTGGTCCAATTGGCGGTGTGACCGAACTTCGGTAGTCTTTCAAACACTGGTGCGAAAGTTGCTTTGAGTTGCTCCAAGTCAGCTTCGTCGTGGCTCATTCGCTGACCATCTTTGATTCACCGCCCGTTCCATCGCCAACCCGACCAAGCGTATGCGATTCCCGCGATCCTCCGGCATCCTTTGTCACATCACCAGTTTGCCGTCTGAGTTGGGCATTGGTGATCTGGGTTCAGCGGCTTACCAGATGGTGGACTTCCTACATGCGGCGGGGCAATCGATTTGGCAAATCTTGCCGCTCAGCCCACCCGCCTACGGTGATTCGCCCTACAGCGCTTACTCCGCGTTTGCGGGCAACCCTTTGCTCATCAGTTTGGAAACGCTGGTCGAAGAGGGCTTGCTCGACGCCGCCGACTTGGAAGGCTTTCCTGAAGGTGATCCCGCGTTCGTCAACTACGGCGCGGTGCATGAATTCAAACTGCCGAAGTTGCGTGTTGCCTACGAACGGTTCTGCGAAGCACCACCCCGCGAGTTCAAAATCGCGTTTGAATTGTTCATCGATGAGAACGATTGGTGGCTCGATGAGTTCTCGTTGTTCGAAGTCTTCATGAACAAGTTCGAGGATTCGCACTGGGCCAATTGGCCAGATGAAATCCGACGACGGGACGCCGATGCCCTGGGGCAAGCCCGCCAAGAACTCTCGCGCGAAATCGATTTTTCGCGATTCAAGCAGTTCTTGTTTGAACGTCAGTGGAATCGCTTGAAGGCTTATGCAAACCAGCAGAGCGTTCAGCTCTGTGGCGACATGCCAATCTTCGTCGCTTACGAGAGCGCTGATGTTTGGGGCAACCAGGACATGTTCGCTCTGAACGAAGACGGCACGCCGAAATTGGTCGCGGGTGTTCCGCCGGATTACTTCAGCGAAACGGGGCAGCTATGGGGCAACCCGCAATACGATTGGGATGCACTGGAAGGAGCCAACTACGCTTGGTGGACGGCTCGTTTCCGACGAGCATTGCAGCAGTTCGATCTGTTGCGTGTTGATCACTTCCGAGGCTTCGAAGCGTATTGGGAAATTCGTTACGGCGCGGAAACGGCGATCGACGGTCAATGGAAAACGGGACCAGGCACCAAGCCGTTCGATGCCGCGACGAAAGAGTTGGGCGAGCTTCCATTTATTGCGGAAGATTTGGGCATGATCACGGACTCAGTGCATGAACTGCGTGAGAAACTTGGCTTCCCCGGGATGCGGGTGCTACAGTTCGGATTCGCCACGATGGAAGATGACTTCCATCGCCCGTCGACTTACACCGAATCCTGCGTGGCTTACACGGGCACGCACGACAATGACACCGTGATGGGTTGGTACCACCTTCGCAAACCGCCCGAAGAGGGCCCGGACCCGTTGGACGATGTGATCCACGGCGAGGAAGACATTCACTGGCAGTTGATTGACGCGGTGATGTCATCCGAAGCCGAAATCGCAATCGTTCCCATCCAAGACGTGCTGGGCTTGGGCAACGAAGCGCGGATGAATTTGCCTGGCGTGGCCAGCGGCAACTGGGCGTGGCGGTTGAAGCCACAAATGTTGACGATGCAACACGCCGAGCGTCTGGCGTCGCTCTGCCAACAACGCGATCGTCTGACCCACGAAGTCACGCCTGCCTGAAAGCCGACGATCGCTGGAACGTTTGGCGGAGCGTTCGATGGAATCCAACCGACGCGTTTTGAAAACGTGCGGTTCTGAATTCTTGACGAATCCGGCTACGGGGTACGGGCGAAGTCTTGACGACTTCGGCTACGGGAGTTTTGTCTGAAGTCTTGTCGACTTCGGTTACAGGTAGCGCGTCCAAATTCGGCAACGGGCGATCGTCTGTAGGTCATGTTTCACATGACGCCCCGACCGATGCTTTGGAACAAAGCGAGGTCTCCACCGTCGGACCGCGGAGCGATCCGCGACATTTGGGAGGCTCGTTCCATGCTCGTCCGAAGTCTTGACGACTTCGGCTACGGGGAGCGCGTCCGAATGCCCGAATTCTTTACGCCGTCGGCGACGGGACGGTTGTCGCCCCGAACAACGACGATCTCTTCAATAACTCCCGGATCGTCGCAATTTGCGACTCATGGGATACCTAAAACGCGACACTTTGAGACGCAAACTCGCTCTGGCGAGGCCTGCGTCACACCTTTCGGGCTCATCGCGTTTCAACGTCCGGGGCTTCCGCGTCTCAATCGAACTCGTACTGAACCGCGCCGCTTCACAAAACGACAGAAAATGGTCTTTTTGCTAGCAAACTGATCGGGTGCCGACCATCGCGGAGGGCGAAACACGAAATAACCGCACAATTCTCCGGTAAACCAGATTCCCCGTCCCGGCGTTGGCACAAAATCTGCAACCTCAACCGCGCACCTTTCGCCGCAACCTAGAGTTGGTGATTGGGCGACTCGCATCAAGACTTTCCCTCCCGGTTCTGGACTGACCATGGCCACCGCTGACTACCACTCTTCGGCCTCTCACGCACTTCCCAACCTCCAAAACACCGCCGCGAATTGGCGGGGGTCGCGGTCGACGGGTGTGAACTGGCGGTCCATCCGCTGGAACGTGAAATGGTTGATGATGGCCTGCAGCGTTGTCGCATTGGCATCCAGTTCGTATTTGGCGTGGTCCTCCTTCACTTCCTCACCGGTCGCTGGGTGCAGCGGCGGTGAGCTGTTCGATTGTGGGCACGTGCTGCACAGTCGTTGGTCGAAAGTTGCTTCCATTCCGGTCAGCGTGCCGGCCATTTTGACTCACGTCGCGATGATCAGTCTGCTTCTGATGCGTCCAACGTCGGCAACCTGGAAGAAGGCTCGCTGGGGGGCAATCGGTGTCGTGGCGTTGACTGCAGGAGGTGCCGCTTTGTGGTTCCTCGGACTGCAAGTTTTCGCCTTGGGGCACCTGTGTCCGTATTGCATGGTCGCGCACTTCGCGGGTCTGATCCTGGCGGGAGCCTTCCTCTACGCTCGTCCACTGCAAACGCCATCGCTGCGTTGGTTGGGAGCTATCTCCGCTGCCGGCCTGTTCATGATGATCGGTTTGCAGTTGGCTGCCGAGACCCCAGAGACTTTCGAAGTCATCGAATACACCGAGTCTTCCGAAGTCTTCGCCGCTCCGGGTGCTGCACCAGCCGAATCCGATGCGGGGGATGATGCCGGCACGAATGAATTGTTCGCTCCCCCATCGTCTGTCAGCTCGCTGAACGAGCAACGTGAACCTGAGAAACTTGTAAGCGACGTGATCGCAACCGTGGCCAACTTTGACGCGAGTGCCTTCACGATGGCGATGGTCAATCCAGCCACCCTGTTGAGTGCAGAAGTCACCGCCGAGACATCTGCCGAAGCCGAACCAACAACGGCCCAGATTTTGGGTGGGGTTCGCCTGTCGACCAAGGACTGGCCATTGATCGGCAATCCCGAAGCTGACATGGTTTTTGTGGAGATGTTCGACTACACGTGCCCACATTGCCAACGCACACATGCATCGCTGGAAGCCGCTCGAGAACACTTCGGCGATCGTTTGGCTGTGATGGCTTTGCCCGTCCCACTGGACGGACAATGCAATCCCGCCATCAAAAGCACCGGTGCCATGCATCGCGAAGCTTGCGATTTGGCGAAACTGGCCGTCGCCGTCTGGATGGTCGATCGTGAAAAGTTTGGCGAATTCCATGCTTACTTGTTCGAGTCCAAACCGAACCATTCGCAAGCGTTGAGCCAAGCATCAAAATTGGTCGACGAAGCCAAGCTGAAATCAACGCTCGCGGGAAAGACACCGTCGGAATACATCGCCAAGCACATTCAGCTTTACCAACGTGCTGGATCGGGAACGATTCCAAAGTTGCTGTTCCCAAAAACAACCACCGTCGGCGCGGTCGAATCTTCGCAGTCAATGATTCGGCTGATCGAGCAAAATTTGGGCGGCTGATCCGAACTACAGAGTCAAACCGCTAGAGCGACCACACTCTACGAATCAATCTTCAGTGCGACGCCACCGATTTCGGGCTGCAATTGAAGTCCACGTTCACCGCCTTCGCCGGTGACCACAAGATGTATTTCCAACGAGTTCTGCGACCGAAGCGGTTGGGAGATTGAATAGATCCCCACTTCTTCGGTCGCGTCGGTTTTCGACCCAACCGTTTCGTCGCGTGCTAATGATTCGCCGTTGAGCCGCACGTCGACCTCGCCGCTCACGGGCTCTTGCAGCTCGATCGAAAGCTTGTCGGTGGGCTCCAATCCAGTCGGGCAATTGAACGATCGGTGGTAAGTGACGTCGAACACATTGTGTGATGCGGCACTTTCCTCATCCAAAATGATCGCCTGCGAATCGGGCAGATCGACTCGTTCTTCGACGTGAATCAGTTGCTGGTTGCAGTAGACTTCTCGTTTCCAGGGACGTTGCAATCGAATGCGATGAGGCATGAGGGGCTCGGCGGGTTGTGGTTCTCGGTTGGTCGATCAAACTTGCCAGTTGATCCAATTGACTGGCGTTGCTTGATAGGAGCTAGCGCTTCTGTCGAGCCGCCATTGGAGCCTTGGCAACGTTCGATCGCCACCCAAGCATCGCGTGACCGAAAGCAGGGGGCCGAGTCCCAGACGCAGCATGCCAACTGGTAGCGGCCAAACACCGAACAAAGACGATGAAGTGAATCCTGACGAATCATTCCAACACGAACAATCCGATCAGGCACCACGCGAGGAGCAACACAGCTTTTCTGGCCGCACGTTCCACCTGACGGTTTCATACGACGGAAGCAACTACTGCGGTTGGCAGGTCCAACCCGATCATGTTTCCGTGCAGGCCGAGATCGAAAACGTCGTGCGACCTTTGGCGGGCAAGCCTGTCCGAGTGCTCGGGAGTGGCCGAACGGACGCGGGCGTTCACGCGGTGGGACAAGTCGCCCGATGCCAACTGTCAAACTGGTCGGCGGGGCCCGACGCATTGATGCGAGCCATCAACAGCAAACTACCCGACGACATTCGAGTTCGGGAAGTCCGCGAAACGCGTGAGCGTTTTCATCCGATCGCCGATGCGATCGGAAAACAGTATCAGTATCTCGTTCAAGTGGGCGGCGGACGCGATCCCTTTTTTCATCGATACGTCCATCGCGTGCCGGGACCGCTGGATCATGACAAGATGCAAGCCGCGGCGGAGAAATTCGTCGGCCGTCACGACTTTCGTGCGTTCCAAGGAACGGGAGCGGAACGTCCGTCGACGGTCCGCACGATCGATTCCGCCAAGTGGCTACTACGAGAGATCAGCGGTCCAACCGGCGTTCCTTTGGAGGGCGAACATTGGTGCTTTCAAATTGAAGGCGAAGGCTTCCTTTACAACATGGTTCGCAACTTGATCGGAACCATGTTGGAGGTCGGTCGCGGCAAGCAAAGTTTGGACTGGATCGATCATGTGCTCGACAGTCGCGATCGCAAGCAGGCTGGACCGACCGCACCGCCGCAGGGTCTGTACCTGTGCCGCGTCGACTATCCGGACGAAATCTTTGTGCTGGACTGAGAGGGTTTTCCCAAGTCCATCGAGCTGATGGGCGAAGCGTCCGTGGCCGTCTTCACAATGTTCATCAAAACTTCATCCCCACGCATCAGAAACACCGTGATTTGCGGGCTTTTCGAAGGAAACTGTTGCTTCGATAAATCGGGGTCGATTGGTAAACTGCACGCACCGGTTTCACTCTTATTGATGCGAAATTTCTATGTCTGGCGAGAGCCCTCCCGCCTCAGCACCCATTCTCGACGAGGAAAGTCGATCGCTCGTGCGACGATCCATCGCCGCCGGTGTTGTGACATTGGATGAGATCAAGACCGTGGTTGCTTCGCTGATGGCGGATGACCGAAAGTTCACCCCACAACGCCTCGCGGATGGCATGATGAACGCGGGGCTGCTGACTCATTGGCAGTCCAGCAAGCTTCTTGCGGGAAAGAGCAAAGGCTTCTTCCTGGGCGCGTACAAATTGCTTCGGCCGCTGGGCAAAGGCGGCATGGGCATGGTGTACCTGGGGGAACACAACGTCATGAAGCGGCAGATGGCGTTGAAGATTCTGAATTCCGATTCCAGTCGCGACGAACGTCGTATTCAGCGGTTTCAAGAAGAAGCCCGAGCGTCAGCGCAATTGGATCATTCAAACATCGTCCGCGCGTATGACTTCAATCAATCCAACGGCAAGCTCTACATCGTCATGGAGTACGTCGACGGAATTGACATGCATCAAGTGGTCGCGCGCGATGGCGTCATGTCCGTCGCCGCCGCATTGGACGCGGTTTACCAAGCCGCCAATGGTTTGGCTCACGCGCACGAACGCGGGATCATTCACCGCGACATCAAACCATCCAACCTGATGTTGCGAAGTGATGGCGTGGTCAAAGTCAGCGACATGGGGCTGGCACGCATTGGTTGGTCAGAAAGCACCGGCGATCCAAATAAGCGACGACTGACGGGGACCGCCGACTTCGTCGCACCCGAGCAAGCGCTGAACAGTCACAGCGTGGATGCGCGAGCCGACATTTATTCGCTCGGCTGCACGTTGTTCTTCCTGCTGACGGGCCGACCACCGTTCAAGGGCGACACGGTCGCACAGCGTTTGGCCAAACATCAAACCGCCCCCATCCCGGACGTTCGCAAACTTCGACCGGACTGTCCCGAACCGCTCGCTCATTTGCTCACGCGAATGATGGCAAAGAAGCCCGCAGACCGTCCCCCGTCGGCTTTGGAATTGATCGGTCAATTCGATCGCATCCGTCGCTCCGCAGGATTGAAACAAAAGAATCATCAACCGCTCGCCGCGATCGCATCGACCCAAGACACCTTGGCCGATAGTCAGCTCTACCAAGCGACGATGGAGGACCAATCAGTCTTCAGCGGCTCCGACCCGGACGAATCGATTTACGAACCCGAAGAATTCGACTTCAGCACGCTGCCTGACATTGGTGCCGCGACCACCCCGAGTGCCTTTCCCGGAAGCACCGCCGGCTTGCCGCCGTCGCCGCCGATGCCCGCGTCCAGTTTGCCTTCCTCCAAAACATCAACGCCCCGCGACAACGACCAGAGCCAAACGCTGATGCTGGGGATGGGATTGGCAATCGCAGTCATCGCATTGATGACGGTCGTCGGAATGGCTGTCTACACGATCTCGAAGCCTGAAGACAAAGCGTCTCCCAAGATCAAGGCGATGGAAAGTGGCAAGCAGGTTGTCGTGATTGAGGGCGGTTGAATCCTCGGAAAAATTTGAACAGCTTGTTATGATTGCATCCGCTGGACTGGGCGGCCGCCGAAGAGGTCGAACTGGATCCCCTTCCGAACAAAGACCGACTGCACTGGTGACCGATAGCTCCGCCCAACTGATTCTCGCCACCGGCAGCCGAGCTGGTTTAGTGGCACCGATCCACACCGGTTACTACATGATCGGTCGGGATCGTGAATGTCAGATTCGGCCCAAGAGTCGATCGGTCAGTCGGCGGCATTGCTTGCTGCACTGGGAAATTCCCGATGGCTCGCCGCCGCGTTTTCGAATCTTCGATCTGGACAGCACCAGCGGCACTCGGGTCGATGGCACTCGCATACCAAAACGCACGTGGGTCGAACTGGTCGACGGCGCCGAGCTTCGCTGCGGAAAAATCGCGTTCGAACTGACGATCCAAGACGGAACGCGAATCGATGCCGGGTCGATTCGCACCGATGCTGAAAAAACATCTTCGGCCACGGTCAGCAGTGCTGACACGGTGATCAGCGATCCGGAATCGCAGACTCTGCCCGGCGTTGAGCCAGCCGTTTCGCGAGGAATTGCCGAATCCACCAACGCGAAGATCGACGCCAAACCGGCACGAAAACAACGCTCGGAAACGCCAGCTTTCTCGTTGATTCAAGGTGAGGCTTGGCAGGAAGTCGACATCGCGTCGTTCTTGCAGGCCGAAGACGACGTCGCCCGCGAAGCTCGCTATGACAACATCCGAGCGAAGACGGCGGCTCAAGACGCAGCCGCATCGGAGTCAGGAATCTTCGACGCGGATGAAGATTTTTTTGACGATGACGTGGCGGACAACGAAACGAATGCTCCATCTAGCCAACGAGACGCTGATCGCGGTTCGACCTCGAACTCGGCACCTTCGCGGGCGGCTAAGCGGGCCTCGAGCGGCGGTCCCAGCGTCTTGCAACGCATCGATTGGGACAAAGTCAAGCTGTTGGCGGCCTGCGTGATGACGGTTGGCGTCATCGTGTTTGGTGCCTACCAAGCCGTTCAATTCTGGAGCGGACCCGAAGTGCGGATTGTGGACGGAATCGACTGATGGGGGTCAAGGCGGATGCACTGATCGCAACTATACTGCTCCGCATATGGCATCCGACCCCCGCTCTACCGACGCGTTGCAATTCGACGCAGCCAACCTCGGCAACGAACCGTGCGCGGTTTCGGTGAGTTCCCACGATGGTGGGATTGCGATCGCGGGGGAGGCGGTGCCCACAAATTCCGCGACCAACGCAGCTTGTGAACACCCCGGCGAAGACTCGGACCGAACCGGCGGAACCGCGAAATGGAAGCGAGCGTTCAGCTTTGCCCAAACCGTCGGCTTCGCATTCGGAATTGTCGCCCTGCAAATGGCACAAGGCATCTTGCTCGCCCGACTGCTGGGTCCGGTGGGGCGAGGCGAATACGCCACGACGGTGCTGTACGTTCAGATGCTACTCTACGTCGGGTTGTTCGGCGGCTTGGAAGTTATCTGCCGATACGCTGCCGACAAGACCGTCGAAACGGTTCAACTCCGCCGAGCGGCGATGTGGCTGGGGTTGACCACCGGCGTGATCACCACCGGGTTGGTGTTGGCCTGCAACCTGATCGCACTGCCCGATGAAAAGGCGTATCTGATGACGCTGGGATGCATCTGTGCGTTCAGTGTCATCGGCCAACATGTGATGTTGATCATGACCGCCGTCGACCGCGGTGCAGGCGACTTCACACCTTACAACATTCGGCGTTTCATCGCGGCTGCCGCATTCCCCGCGTTGTTGCTGGTGGCGGCGTTGTTGACCGAAGTCACGCTGCATCTCGCCTGCGGTTTGTTCGTAATCGCATCGGTGATCTCGATCGCGGCTTGTTTGATTGGATTGCCCAAACCGCTGACCGGACCCAGCGAACCACGCGTCGATCGATTGCTGAAAGAAAGCCGTCCGTACGGAATCTCTATGTTGGCCACGGACCTCTTTGAGCGTTTGGATTTGTTGTTGGTCATGTGGTTGGTGCCGTTGCTCACGCAAGGCTACTACGCCGCGATGGTTCCCGTGGTCTATCCGCTGACCGTGATTCCAAACACGCTGGGGATCTTTCTTTTCAACACCGCCGCCGACCGGAACCAACGACTCAAGACATCCGACGTTCATCGCATTCTCGGTGGATCATTCGCAATCCAAACGCTGTCCACCGTCGCCTTCATGGTGCTGATTGGCCCGCTGGTTCGATTGGTTTACGGGGAAGACTTCGCCCCGGCGATTGTCTTCGCTTTGTGGCTGGCACCCGTTTCTGCGATCAAAGGCGTGCTGCAGGGCCTCGACAGTTATGTCAAAGGCCGCGGGAAGCCGCTGGCGCCCATTCGTTGCCGAATTGTGGCTGCCGCAGTGATGCTTGCGATCACGTTCGCGTTTGTCGGAACTCATGGTGCCATCGCGATTGCTGTGGCCGCTCTCGTCGGTCAGGTCATCTGCTTGGTCTGGCTATCCGCCATCGTCTACGCGGACGTTCGCGAACAAGAGCAATCGCTCGCCTGACAACTCATTTCGGTCGGCGTTCTTCCAACCAAGGCAGATTTGGCACTCGGTCAGGTTGCTGCTTTGCCCAATCCGGAACCGGAAACCAACGCAAACCGCTGTATCGCGGATAGGTTTCCCAGACATCGCCTTCGTTGTCCGAGACCACGCGAGGATCACCGGTTTTCGTCAGGTAGTCGTTCAGACGCCGCAGCAAGGATTGCTTCGCTTCTTCATGCTCCGCCGAGTCGGCCAAGTTGTTCAAGCAAGCGGGATCATTCTGGATGTCGTACAGTTCCACCGCCGGGCGTTTGCTGACCGCCCAGTCCAAATACTTTGAAAGCTCGTCATCCGCGTGATGATCGACCAAGAAAGTCAGTGATGGCGAGCCATCGATGTCGTGGTACCCTTCGTGCATCGGCCCCTGCTTCTCCGCGAGAATCGCTTGTTTGTTTGGATAGCTACCCGATCCAAATTTTTGCGGTGCACCCGCCGGCCAACGTTCCGGACGAAAGTTTCGAATCAGCAGGTGCTTCTGTGTGCGAATGCAACGTTGCGGATAACCGAGCGTCGCGTATCGGACGGACGAGTGACGTTCGCGACCGGAGAAAATCGCATCGCGTTGAGGCTCCACATGGCCGGTCCGGTCTGACTGCAGCAACGACATCAAACTGCTCCCGCTCAGCGGCGTTGACTCAGGTGGCGACACTTTCGAAGCGTCATAAATGGTCGCGGTGAGATCGATCAAGTTGACCAAATCATCCACTTCGCGCCCTGCTGGCACACGGGCTGGCCAACTGACCGCCAATGGCATGTGGATGCCGTATTCGTAGACGTTCGCTTTCGCCCGCGGGAAAGCCATTCCGTTGTCACTGGTCACGATGACCAATGTGTTCTCAAGCTCTCCTTTTGATTCCAGCAGATCCAACATACGCCCGAGGTGGTCATCGTACCACTGGATTTCAAAACAGTAGTCCAGGATATCGCTGCGGATCTCTGGCGTGTCAGGCAGAAACGCGGGGACCTGCACTGTCGACGGATCCATGCCATTCTGGATGCCAATGCCGTTTTCAAAACTGCGATGCGGCTCGTGGCTGCCGAACCAAAAACTGAACGGTGCGTCGTCGGGTTTGGCGTTCAAGAACGCTTCGAAATTCTTCGCGTAGTCGGTTGCGCTGATGCCGCCGGGAGACTTCATCTTCGCTTTTGAGAAACTCGGCCCAGCCGGATTGCGATCCCGTCCACTGATCTTCCAATTGCCCGGGCCCCAACCTTTGCCGGTGTAACCGACGTGGTAACCCGAGTCCTCCAGGCGATCTTGATAGACCTCGTACTTCGTCGAGAACGAACTGGCGTGCGTCCCCGCATGTTCGATTTGCCAGATGTTGCGTCCGGTCAAAAACGCCGCTCGCATGGGGCTGCATCCGGGCGACGGCGTGAACGCGTTGTGGAAGAGAACTCCGCTTTTTGCGACCCGATCGAAAGCCGGTGTTTGAATCGATTCACAACCGTACGCCGACGCGTGCGGGTACGACTGGTCGTCGGAGATCACGACCAAGACATTCGGCCGCTGATCGTTTGATGGTTGATCGGCAAAGGCTTGATCGCCACACGGAACGATCATGCAGCACAACAAAACAGCAGCAATCGATGCCGCGGGACCAATCTGCAGGCACGCAATCAAACGCAATTGAAACAAGGTGGGGATCCTCAGCGTGAAAACTCGTGAGCCTTGCTGTCGCTTGCGCAGATCGCTCGCCAGCAAAGAAGCTCAATCAATGCAGAGCAATCGTAGCGGAGAACCAACGCGGATGCTTGCTCCGCCGGCTAGTATTTGCATTCGTGATCGGCAGATCACTGAAGAACTTGAATCTGACGCAGATCGCTGTTCACCGGTGCTCCGGCCAACAAAGCTTTCAGTTTCATCAAAGCCGGAACTTCGTCGTTGGCTTCTTCCCCAGGCGGGCTGCCCCAGAACCATCGTTCGCCGTCTTCCCGAGCGATCTCCAATTGCACGACGGGGTTCTGATGCAGGTCCCCGTGGACGCCAATGCTTTGCAATTTCAATTCTTCGCGATGCGGGGCCAACAACCGAGCCAACAACGCGGCGGAGTGAACGCGGGTGTCTCCGAAAGGAGTCCCCAAACGTCCGGTGTGATACGCACCGGGAACGATGATGTGCAGATAGTTTTCGGTCTCCGACGGTGCAAAGTCACTGGGCAGCAACGTGCCTTCGCCGTCCACGACCAAAAAACCCGGGCCGGTCTTCGGATCCACGACGTAAACCATCGCAACTGGCAACCGATAGTCCAGCCGCACGTCCAATTGGCCTTTGGCTTTTTTGCGAACGCCCACCACGCGATGGACCCAAGGATGACTGGCAAACGCCGATGCAACCTTGGCCGTGACTTGCGTGTCCAACAACGACATGTCTTTCATCGCCGTCTCGGAATACACCGATTCGACGATGTCGGTTCGGACGTAATCAGGCGGCGGTGTGACCGAGATCTGTTGTACCTGAATGCCGTGCCAAGTCGCCGCGTAGTAGTCGGCACCCCACGTTTGCCAAGCCGCGTAGCCGACCACCAATAGAATGGCGGGCCACAAGATCGACAGCACGGCGGGCGCCGCGATCAAGCCACGCACCCATCCGACCGTCGTGGACGGTTCTTCGGCGACTCGATCGCGTTTGCGTCGAATCAGCTTCGGGCGTTTTTCGGATGGAGGCGACTCGCTCATCCGAGTACGGTTACCAAATTTGCAGATTCAACTGCAAGTCGATCCCGGTTTGCATCAGAACCTGTTCGCGAACGCGGCCAATCAGCTTCACGCACTGCTCGCTGGTCGCGTTTTCATGAGCGATCAAGTAGTGGGGTGCGTTCGAGTCCAACGACACGTCGCCTTCACGAACCCCCGCCAATCCGGTGCTGTTGATCAATTCGCTGACCGACGTGGTGTCGGGATCGATAAACGGCATCGCGATGCGGTTGGATTCGGATGGCCGGCGTTGCCCTCGGTGAATCCAAAGTTTCTGCATGCGTTTGGTCAATGCCGAGACCTCTTTGGGTTCCAGCGAGAACGTGACGGAAAGCACCACGGTTCCCATCAACGTGGATTGACGGTGTGCGAAACCCGCTTCTTCGCCAGAGATCGTTTTGCGTTTGCCTTCTTCGTCGATGATTTCGATCGATTCGACTACGGAGCCGATGTCACGACCTTCCGCAGAAACGTTTCCAACGACCGCCGCACCGATGCTGCCCGGAATTCCGATCAGGTGCTCCAGCCCGCCCAGTCCTTCGCCGACGGTCTTGATCACCGCGTGAGTCAACTTGGCTCCCGCACCGGCGACCAGTTTCTGTCCTTGAATTTCCAGGTTGCTGGTTGCGGGAGACGCCAACGTGATGACCAATCCATCAAAACCGGCTTCGCGGACCAACACGTTGCTTCCCTGCCCCAGCACCCGAAGCGCCAAGCCTTTTTCGCGAGCGACGGCGTAAAGCTTCTCGATCTGCTCGATCTCGACCGGTTCGGCCAAGAAACGTGCTGGGCCACCAATGCCCAACCACAGAGTCTCACGCAGTGGTTGGTTCTCGCGGACCACGTGCTGGAGTTCAGCGGGGAAAAATTCAGTGATTGTTTCGGAAGGAGCGGAGGACACGTCGATCATTTGCCGGTGCGAGTACTGAAAGCCGACACCCCGGGGTGCGGCACGCGAACGCCAGTTTCGCAGTCTCAGCCGAAATTGGCAATCTGGATTCCCGTACAGAAAACGTCCTGGAAAACGCCGCGTTGAAGACTCTCAGCCTCGACATTCGTCAGGCACGGCCTGACCTACCGGTTATCGCGTAGTAGTTGCTCTATCTCTAATTGTCATGCTTTTGTATGCTCTCGGCATCTCGTACAGGAGGATCAGAGATGCCAGGTACATCAAGGAAGTATGTCGTAGAA
>NZ_JAJKFV010000004.1:300000-403425 GCF_020966775.1 Rhodopirellula halodulae
GTACTGGCCAAAGTCAAAAATGGCGATCGTATTGGGATGTCGCAGGGTCGATGTCAGCTGCACCTCGCGATGGAAACGCGCCACTGATCGGCTGCTCAATTGCTCGCCTTCCAAGACTTTGATTGCCACATCGCGACGCAGGTATTCGTGTCGTCCGCGATACACGGACCCCATGCCTCCAACGCCCAACAGTTCGACGATGCGGTACTGCCCAATTCGTCGTCCATCGATGGCTTCCTCTTCGCGTTGCAATCGGCGGAATGCGCGGTGACGTGAATAAGCAATCAGGCTGATCGCGATGCCCGCGAAAATCACGACTCCGGCCAGCGTCGCAATCAAAACGCGGCGGAGAATTGTTGCTGGCAGATACGCCTCGGAGAGTTCCATTTCCGTGACCACGGCGAACTCCAGATCCGGCAACCACTTCCAAGCTCCCACCACCATCGCACCGCGATAGTTCCGATACCCTGACAAATCCATCCCGTCCGCACGCCGCGTCGCCTGATCCGCCATTCGAGTCAATGGACGCCGCACATCGGGATCGTTCACCGCGTTTTCCAACAACACGTCATAGCCGGGATCGCGAATTTCGTAGTTCAGCACGCTGTTCCGCGGGAACCCTTTGTCGCCCAACGCCTCTTCGAACCGGCTGGACGATAGCAACCGGCCCTGGCCATCCATCGCGTAGGATTCGTCGGTCTCGCCGGAGCGGGTGATTTGCAACAGGTGGCTGAATCGGTCGTCGGCTTCCATCACCCAACCAAACGCACCGTAGCACTGGTGGCGATCCATGAGCGGCGAAACCATCACCATGATCGCATCGCGATCTTCCCATCCCTGAACGTACTGAGGCAGCACCAACGTTGATTGGCCGCCATGCAAACGATCAAAATTGGATTTCGAAAGATCCAATCGCAAATCGATCAATGATCGACGACTGCTGGATGCGATTTGGCCACTTTGGTCCAGCAAGACCCACGGCACCGATCCAATCAGAGGTGGAATCTCCACCAAGAGTTGACTGGTGACCTGTTCGCGTTCAGCGTCGCCGGATTGCAAACAATGCCGACACAACTGACGCACGACTTCGTCTTTGCTGTAGCGTTCGGATTCACTCCGCAAATCCGAGAACATCATTTTCAACGAGTGCTCGTTGGCCGCCAAAACAGACAGCAGCGATCTCCGCACCAAGTTCTCGGTGGCTCGTTGGATCGCCGAAGCCAAGATGGCTCCGGCCAAGCAAGCCGCTATCAAAACGACCAACAACGAAACTCCGGTGGCCACGCGACGACGCGTGAACCAAGGCTTGGACACCAAGGTCCGCTGCGTCCTGCTGCCGGATCGAACGTCGGTGTTGGCCGCGACGCCCAATCGCGATCGGATTTCCGCCGCACGCTGGCCCGAGTGATCGGTCAGGTTTTTTCCAAATGGCGCGTTGGAGGTCTCGCCGTGCGACAATCCCTCCCGCCGCAGCTCGCCAGATCCCAGCTCACTGGCTCGGACCGGTTCGAACCCATCCAGGGTCTTTCCGATCGCGTTCGAGGACTCGGGGGAGGAAGAATCACCGGGCATGCAAAATGCCGGTTCCTGTTGGAACCGGTTTCGTGAAAATCAATGGAGTAGGGGGCGCAGCCCCACCACTCTAGTCTTCTTCACGCAATTTCGCGAGCGCGGACAAGTCTTCCAGCGTCGATGTGTCACCCTTCAATTCGCGTCCGGCCGCCACATCACGCAACAATCGACGCATGATTTTCCCGCTGCGGGTTTTCGGCAGGGCCGCGGTGAAACGAACGTCGTCTGGTTGAGCCAGTGCCCCGATCTCCTTGCGAACGTGCAGCCGCAATTCTTTGCGGAATTCCTCGCTGTGTTCGCGGTCGTTCGTGGTGACAAACGCCGCGATCGCCTGACCTTTGCAATCGTCAGGACGACCGACCACGGCTGCTTCGCAAACGTCGGGGTGCGACACCAGAGCCGACTCCACTTCGATCGTGCTCAGTCGGTGACCAGAAACGTTGATCACATCGTCGATGCGTCCCATGATCCAGTAGTAACCATCGGTGTCACAACGAGCGTTGTCGCCCGTCAAATACTTACCGGGCACGTCCGACCAGTACTGCTGCACGAAACGTTCTTCATCGCCGTAGATGCCGCGAAGCATTCCCGGCCAAGGCTGAGCGATGCAAAGCTTGCCACCATGCTCGCTATCGACCGGATTGCCAACCTCATCCACCACGGTCGGGACGACGCCAGGCAATGGCCGTGTGCAGGACCCGGGTTTGGTGGGTGTGATGCCAGGCAGCGGACTCATCATGATGCCGCCCGTTTCCGTTTGCCACCACGTGTCGACGATCGGGCAACGCTCGCCACCGATCTTTTTGTGATACCACATCCAGGCTTCTGGATTGATGCCTTCCCCCACGCTGCCCAACAATCGCAAACTCGAAAGGTCGTGCTTGTCGACATGTTGGTCGCCCCATTTGATGAAGGCGCGAACCGCGGTCGGTGCGGTGTAAAGAATGTTGACCTTGTGCCGCTCGACGATGTCCCAGAAACGATCTTCGGCGGGGAAGTTTGGTGCTCCCTCGTACATCAAACACGTCGCACCAGCCGACAACGGACCGTACACGATGTAGCTGTGCCCGGTGATCCAACCGCAATCCGCGGTGCACCAATACACGTCTTCTTCGCGATGATCGAACACCCACTGAAACGTCCGCTTGGCCCACAAGTTGTAACCGGCGGTGGTGTGCAGGATGCCTTTGGGTTTGCCCGTGCTGCCGGAGGTGTAGAGGATGAATAGCGGCGTTTCGCTATCAAGCGGCTTGGCTGCCATCTCGCCCGGTTGCGAATCCACCACGTCATGCCACCAAACGTCGCGTCCTTCCGTCATCGGCACGTCTTCGCCCGTGCGACGCAACACCAAGCAGTGCTCAACGGTGGGTGAATTCGCCAAGGCTTCGTTAACGGTTTCTTTCAGCGGCAAAATTTTCCCACGCCGATACAGACCATCCGATGTGATCATCAGTTTGGCCGATGCATCGTTATTTCGTTCCGCGATCGAGGCGGCACTGAAACCGGCAAAGATGACCGAGTGGATCGCACCGATCCGAGCACAAGCCAACATCGCGATGGCGAGTTCCGGTGTCATCGGCATGTAAAGGCTGACCACGTCACCCTGACCGATTCCCAACTGCGTCAAACCTTCGGCGCACTTCGCGACTTCGGTTTGCAACTCGGCATAGGTCAGTGTGCGTTGGTCGACGGGTCGGCCGTTTTCCATCGGCTCGCCTTCCCAGATGATCGCGGTTCGATCACCTCGACCGGCGGCCACATGAGCGTCCACGCAGTTGTAGCTGGCGTTGGTCTTGCCTCCGACAAACCATTTGGCGTGAGGCGGTTGCCAATCGCAAACCGTTTGAAACGGTTCAAACCAATGAAGGTGTTCTTCGGCTTCGGCTCGCCAAAACTCGTCCGGGTTGTCTCGCGCCGCAGTGGCCAACTGTTGATACTGTTCCTCGGTTGAGATCACCGCTTTGGAAGTGAATTCAGCCGTGGGGTGAAACAATCGGTCTTCGACCAAAACGTGATCGATTGATCCGGAACCATCGGCTGAGGCGGGTTGGTTCGAACTGGAGTCAGACGAGGACGCGGTGGGCATGGGGATGGTGGGGGCAATTGAGTAGCAAGGAGGGAAATTGAGCAACCCTTAGCTTAATGGGAATCCATCGAGTTGTGGTGGAGGCGTTTCAACAGGAATTCGCTACGATACAAATCGTGTCCTCAAAATCCGTTTCTTTTCCACTCGCGATGATTGACCCCATGGACTGGACCACGATTGACGATTGCCGCACCTGCACCGAATTGCCGAAACCGGTCGAAATTCGCGGATGGGTTCGCACGCGGCGCGACAGCAAAGGCGGATTCAGCTTTCTGGAAATCAACGACGGAACCAGCCTTGGAAACCTGCAAGTCGTCGCTCCCGCGGAACTGGACAACTACGCCGATGAAATTCAAAAACTGACCGCCGGATGCAGCGTGGTCATCCAAGGCGAGCTAGTGGAATCCCCCGCCAAAGGCCAGTCGACTGAAATGCACGCCTCCTCCGTTCGCGTGATCGGATGGTGTGATGGCGAGACGTATCCGTTGCAAAAGAAACGTCACTCGTTCGAAAAACTTCGCGAGTGGGCTCATCTGCGTGCCCGCACCAACACGTTGGGCGCGGTGATGCGAGTTCGCAATCGAATCAGCCAATCCATTCACCAGTTTTTTGACGACGAAGGATTCAACTACCTCCACACGCCAATCATCACGGCCAGCGACTGCGAAGGCGCCGGCGAGATGTTTCGCGTGACGACGTTGGACCTGGAAAAACTGGCTGGATCAAGCCGCCCTCTCGATCCCAAACAGGACTTCTTTCAAAAGCCAACGCACCTGACCGTCAGCGGACAACTGGAAGCGGAAACCTACGCCACCGCGCTTTCGCGTGTGTACACGTTTGGCCCGACCTTCCGCGCTGAGAACAGCAATACGTCGCGGCACCTGGCCGAATTTTGGATGGTCGAACCCGAAGCCGCGTTCTACGACCTGCAAGACAACATGCGATTGGCGGAAGCCTTCCTCAAACGGATCTTCACGGATTGCTTGGATCATTGCGGGGAAGACATGGAATTCTTCGATCTGCGAATCGAGAAAGGAAAGATCGATCAACTGAAATCGGTGATCGAGAAACCCTTTGAGCACATGACCTACACCGACGCGGTCGAACGATTGCTCGCATCCGACGAATCGTTCGAGTACCCGGTGCAGTGGGGAACGGATCTGCAAGCCGAACACGAACGTTACTTGACCAGCGTGGTGGGCGGTCCCGTGATCCTGACGGATTATCCATCGACGATCAAACCGTTTTACATGCGAGTCAGCGATGATGGCAAAACAGTCGCGGCCATGGATGTGTTGGTTCCTGGCGTCGGCGAAATCATCGGTGGTTCTCAACGCGAAGAACGCTTGGACGTGTTGCAGCGTCGCATGGCCGAAGGAGGCTTGGACGAATCCGAATACTGGTGGTACGTCGATCTGCGTCGTTTTGGAACTGTGCCCCACGCGGGTTTCGGGTTGGGGTTGGAACGTGCCGTTCAATACGTCACTGGCATGGCCAACATTCGTGACGTGATTCCATTTCCACGCACGCCCGGCAACGCCGAATTCTAATGACGCGCGGCGTTTGTCGACTGGCTCCCTCACCAACCGGAGCACAACACCTGGGCAATGCGAGAACGTTCCTGATCGCGTACTGGAGCGCGCGGTCTCAGGACGCTCGTTTGATCTTGAGGATCGAAGACATCGACTCGCCGCGAGTCAAACCGTGGGCCACGCAGCAAGCCATCACCGATTTGCGTTGGTTGGGAATGGACTGGGACGGCGAGCCAATCATCCAGACCGAACGCTCGTCACTTTATGACGAAGCTCGTCAGAAATTGCTCGACGACAATCGCATTTACCCCTGCACCTGCACACGTCGTGACATCGAAGCCGCCGCGTCCGCACCGCACGAAAGCCCGGCATCGGGATGGGCTCCCGACGCCCCGGTCTATCCCGGCACCTGTTCGACTTGGCAAAACGGCGAACCACTTCCAACCGGCAAACCGTTCTGCTTTCGATATCGAATGAATGCCCATCCGAACAAGTTCACGGACTTGGTTCACGGCGAAGTGACCTGCGACCCGCTTACCGACATCGGCGATTTCCCCATCACGCGAAAAGCGGAACATGCGGAGGACTGCTTAGCGGCGTACCAATTGGCGGTCGTCATTGATGACATCGACGCGGGTGTGACCGAAGTCGTTCGAGGCGACGATCTGATTCTCAGCACGTTCCGGCAACTGCAGCTCTACGAATCATTGGGGCAGACGCCTCCTGCTTACGCTCACGTTCCCTTGGTCACCGGTACCGATGGTCGCCGGCTGGCAAAACGTCACGGCGACACACGATTGTCACACTTTCGTGATCAAGGCATGCCGCCGGAAACCATCGTGCAATGGGCGGCCGAATCCTCCGGCTTGATGGCAACGAAGTCCTTGGATGGTCTGACGATGCATCAAATGCATCGACAAATGATCGAGCAGTTCGACTGGGATAGAATTCAACGCTTACCCACCATCGTCGAATCGTTCAACGAAACCGAGTGAGACGACACACTGCCGTTTTCACCCGTTGACGCGAACGACCACGCGTCCGCGATGTTTGCTGTCGCCCCAATTCTGGGCGGTGGGGACCACGTCGTCCAAAGCAATCTCGTTGGTCATTCGTTCCAACTTGTCCAAGTCCAAATCCTGTAGCAGACGTTGCCAGGCTTTTTGACGCTTCGACGTTGGACAGTAAACACTGTCGATCCCAGCGAGCGTCACGCCTCGCAAGATGAACGGGGCCACCGTCGCGGGCAGATCCATTCCTCCGGCCAGTCCACATGCGGTGACCACGCCGCCGTACTTGGTCGAGGCACAGATATTGGCGAGCGTGTGACTTCCGACAACATCCACGGCCCCGGCCCAGCGTTCTTTGGCCAGCGGCTTACCAGGCTCGGAAAACTCTGACCGCGGCAGAATTTCGCCAGCTCCAAGTTCTTTCAAATAGCCCTCTGCATCCGAACGTCCAGACACCGCCGCGACCTCGTAACCAAGGTTTGCCAGCACACTGATCGCGACACTGCCCACGCCCCCACCGGCCCCCGTCACCAAGATCGGTCCGTCGTCCGGCGAAACGCCTCCGTCTTCCAAAGCCATCACGCACAACATCGCGGTGAACCCGGCGGTCCCGATCGCCATGGACTGACGGGTCGACAATCCCTCCGGCAACGCGACCAACCAATCCGAATTCAAACGTGCCTTCTCGGCGTAACCGCCCCAATGCGTTTCGCCGACGCCCCATCCGGTCAGAACCACTTTTTGTCCTGCAATGATCGAGGGGTTCTTGCTGACTTCCACGACACCGGCCAAATCGATTCCCGGCACCATGGGGAACGATCGAATCACGGGAGCCTTTCCGGTGATCGCCAGCACGTCTTTGTAGTTGAAGCTGGACCATTCCACTCGCACGGTCACGTCGCCATCGGGCAACTGCTGTTCGTCGATGCCTTGCAGCGTCGCATTCACCCCAGCGTCGCTCTTCTCAACCAATACGCCTCTCATGTTTGCTCCTCGTTTCAATGTGGGATGTGGCCCATCAACGTCTGATGTCGATTGGTGTGCGATTGAGTTCTGACGAGAATTTGGATTGGTGTTGCAATGATGATTCCTTTCCAACATCCGCCTTCCTCTCTCGACGTGCAACCAGTCGCAAGATCCGATCGTTGACGCTCGGGTGACAGGTCGTCTCCATAGAGCCCCACGAGGTCGAAAATCATTTGGCCCCGCAAAACACGCCGGTTGCGAAAATCTGAACGGCGAAAAAATGGAGGCAGTTGTTCCATTCACCTACCATGCGTCTCCCGCAAAGATTCCCCTCCCTCCGTTTCCCACCTGAGCCGTCATGCAAATGTCGTCCTCCATGCTCACCCGCGTCACGTTCGCGTTGTATCTGATTTGTTTCGCACTTCTACCGTCCCTGAATGCCGACGACTCCATTCGGCAATGGGAAGTCACCGAGATCCGTCTGACTGCAGACACACTTCCGGATGTGCCCATCGATGCGTCGCTGAACGCTGAATTCACACACGAATCCGGCCGAGTCTTCCAAGTCCCCGGGTTCTATGACGGGAACAATGAATACTGTATTCGCTTCACCGCACCTGATTCTGGCAAGTGGACCTACAAGACTCGATCCGATATCAGTTCGTTGACCGGTCAAACGGGCACACTCGATGTGCAACCCGCCAGCGACCATCGACGTGGCGGGATCGAGCTGGATCCCGATCACCCGAGGCAATTTCAATACCAAGATGGAAAGCGGTACTACCCGATTGCCTTTGAGTGCGATTGGCTGTTTGCGTTGGACGCGGAGAACGCCGATGGCATTCCCAAGTCGAGCCGTCTCATCGACACGATCGCGGACAACGGATTCAACCAAGTGGTCATGAACGTGTTCGCGTACGATGTCAATTGGAAGAAAGACGACCAATTGATCGACAAGTACGACTACGGCAGCCCCGACGTGTATCCGTTCGCGGGCCACAACAAATCACCCGACCACTCACAGATCAACATTGAATACTTTCAGCGTCTTGATCGGGTCATCGAATACTTGGACGAAAAAGGCATCGCCGCGCATTTGATGGTTTACGTCTGGAACAAGAACGTGAACTGGCCGGAAGCCAATGGTGACGCCGACAACCGCTACTTCGACTACGTGGTTCGCCGCTACCAAGCCTACCCGAACTTGATTTGGGACATTTCCAAAGAAGCCCTCGGATACGGGCACAACGATGTGAACTACATCCACGGTCGTATCGAGCGACTAAGAAACCAGGATGCCTATCAGCGACTGATCACAGTGCACGATTACAGCTACTGCCGACGTTTCGCCGACAAGATCGATTTTGTTTCGGTTCAACTTTGGCAATCGGAACTGCATCATGTGATGCGTGATGTCTGCAAGAACATTCCAGGCAAACCCATTCTGAACATTGAACACGGTGGCTACGAGCGTGGCCCCTACGTCGTCTTCAACGGGAACTACACCTCACCCGAAGTTTGCCTGGAACGTTCTTATCAATGCGTTTTCGCTGGCACGTTTCCGACTCACTACTGGCAGGGTGCGGCTTGGAACGTCGTGATCGACGATCTCAAAGATCTCACACCGGATCAACGCCCACGTTTGGAATATTATCGCCACCTAGAAACGCTGGTCGATAAATTTGATATCGGCAATTTGATCGCCGGCGACGTGCGTAGCAACGCGGGTTTCTCTCTGCACAACGACAAGGGGTTGATCCTGTACTACGTCCCCAAGGAGTGTGACTTCCTCGGTTTGCGACTTCCAAAGGGCCTTCAAGGTGAAACGATGTCGCTGCAGTGGTTCAATCCGTTTGACGGAACCTTCAGTGAAACCTCCGAACAAACCATCACGCGGTGGCCAGCGGTAAAAGTTCCCGAGGGCGACGGTTTCCGTGTCTTGATCTTGCGTCACCCTTCCTAACCAATCCGTTTCAAACGAGCCCGATTTGTCTCGTCCACCCATCCCCGCTGCTTCAACAGCGAGGAAAGGTGGGTTTGAATTCGTTGCTTGATCAGACGGCAACGGGAATCCGTTGCAAGAATTCCAAAGTCGCACTGGCGAACTCCTCCGGGTTGTCTTGAGGAGTCCAGTGCGAGCAGTTTTTCATGGGATGCATCTCTGCGTGAGGCATGTCCTTGACCAACTGCTCCGCGGTGCTGATGGGTTGCCATTTATCATCCTCACCCCACAACAACAACGTGGGTTGATTCATCTTCGGCAAGCGATCGGTCAACGGCGTGGTGTGGTTCGTGTTCAAACTGGCCGCGTTGCGCACCAAACTCACAATCCCGTCGGGTTCGCAGTACGGCGTCACAATGCCTTCTTTGAAGTCATCCGTCAGACGTTCTTTTCGCGACAGACCAAACTCGAAACTCTCGACCAGTTTCTCTCGCATCTCTTCCGGCTGTAACTTCGCGTTGCGTGGATGACCGAGAGCCAACATTTCATCGACCGGCCAACTGTCATAGGCGACACTGTTGGACAACACCATCGATTGCACCAATTCCGGATGACGGTCGGCAAGAATCAACGCGACTCCGCCGCCAATGTCGTGGGCGACAAAGTGAGCTCTCTCGATGCCCAGGTGTTCCAAAAAGCGTTCGGTCACATCCGCTTGAAATTCGATCGAGCGATCAAATCGATCACGTCGGTCGGAGTAGCCATAGCCAACCATGTCGGGCGCGATCACTCGGTAGTGCTTGGCAAGCTCGTCGATCACTTCATGGAACAAGAACGACCACGTTGGAATCCCATGCAGCAACAGCAACGGCTCGCCTTCGCCAATGTCGGTGTAGGCAATTTGCAGTGGTTCATCAATGACTCCGTCAAGCGAAATCGTTTGTTGGCGGTTTCGAAAATCTTGGATCTTCATATCAGGTCTCCTGGGGGCATTTCGTGATTGTGGACAAGCTTCACGCCTTTTCTTGAACGTCCGTTCAAATAAAGAATGAGCAACCACGGAGTTAATCCGCCGAACTCGTCGACTGACCGTTCCATCGTTTCGCCCTGCGGTGCATTCTCGCGGCGTGGATCGCCCCAGCAGATCAGCCAAACGCACCTAGAAACTCGCAACGAACGATTAGCTGCCAAAGAGCAGCGTTCGAAGCGTCAGCAGGGTTTGCTTTGTACTCGCCGCGTTTCCGCTCACTCGCGAGTGCAACAAAGCGCCGTCTCCCGCCGCCACGGTCAATCTGGCCAGCGATTTCGCGGAAAGACTTTGATCCATCTCCCCGGCATCCATCGCCTGCTGGAACGTTTTGGCAAATTCACTCACCAAATGCCGAGTTGAATCCGCCATCACAGCGGCAATGGCCGCATTTTTCGGGCCAATCTCACCGCCCGTGTTGATCAACAAACAACCACGATGATCATCGGCCCGCGCATCCGCTTCCCAACGAGCAAACACACGACGCACACGCTGACTTGCGGTGCCAGAACCTCGCAGCATTTCGATCACTTCATTGACGCGTGAATCGATGTAGCGACGAAGTGCCAACTCAAACATCGCGGCTTTGTCGCCAAACGCGTGAACCAGACTTTGCCGCCCCTCACCCGTGGCCGCCTCCAATTCGCGATAGCTGGTTTCGTTGTAGCCGAGTCGCCAGAAGACTTCGACGACCTTCAGCAAAACCTCGTCCCGATCGAATCCTCTCGGACGACCGATGGAACGTGGGGATGCATTCGATGAAGACATGACGGCGGCGCGAAGCGATGAAATGGACGATTGGCTGCTGGAAAATGGGCTGCTTCAGACGGGAACGCAGCCAGCATCAAATTACTGGCATCCCCAACGCTTTCCAATCGCGAATCCGCCCAACGTTCCGCCGACGAGTTCACCCAACCAAGAAGACCACCTCGCTCACCAGATCCAACGCGTGCCCACCAGACCGCTTTGGAAAGTCGACTTGGAGTTCAAGTTGCCTTGATAGGCAAACGTCATTTGTCCGCCCAAGATCATTCCCCAATCCAATTGGGCACCCAGCGACAACCAATCTCGCCCCGTCTCCGCACTTCGCGTATTCATGTCGTTTCCATTGGCGCGCACTGTCGCAATGGTCATCTGCTGGTCGTCCAAGTATTCGTGCATCCAACCAAACCGTAGCTGCGTCGTCGCGGGTCCCAGTTGAGTCGCGTTTGTACCGGCGAGAGAACAACCCACGGTGGTTCGCAACGATTGCCCGTCGATGGCGGTGGTATCCAGCACAAAGTCACTGTCGCCCGTCTCGGATGCGGCACCCAAGTCCGCTTGAGCGCCTTGTAGCGAAATGAATGACAGCCACAACCAATCGTCAGACGACATGACCGAGCCGACTTCAACCGAGGCGAACTGATCATTGCCATCTAACTCGCTTTGAGCGGAAGTTCCCGTCTGCAAGACGGACATGGACCGATCGATCGAATGGTCTTGGTAACCGTAACCACCGGATCCAAACACATAGAACCGTTCACCCACGTACTGGGCGGCCCCTCCGAAACGGTAGAGATCGGTGTCCGCTTCCTGTCCTAGACCCAGCATGTTCGTATCAGCAGCACCGATTTGCACAAATCCATGCACCCCCAATCCCACCGGTGCAATGTATCCCGTGCCGATCTCCACCCCACCAATCGTGCGGCGATATCCTTCGGCTGGACAATGATCGACCTGGGTGTCCAGTGACATGCCGTACCCTCGCACCCAAGGCGACCAGTGACCGGAGGTGTAAAGATCGGACTGCTGCAGCAGCACTCGGTCGCGCAGAGCATGCATCGCGTTGTGGGCTTCGTTGATCTGGGCGTCGACCAACGATGGATACAAGGCACCCGCCAATTGACCCGCCGCCTGACGGACTCCCATGGAGGACTCACTTCGCAATTGGTTGATGGCGGTTATCTGAGCTGCCGATCCCCCGACCCGTAAGGAGTCCAACTCAGTCGCCGCGTCAGTCAAGTTGCATCCGTTCAATGCGTCGACAAAGCTGTCACCGTTGTCTTGCAAGATCAAGCTCAAATCGTTCGCACCGACATTCGAAATCGCCTCCAAAAACGGATTGTTTGGCAACTGGAAAACTTCCGCGGAGTTGGCCAACGTCCCCGACAATCCCCCCGTCGACATCAACGTGAACGTGTCACCAATGCTGTAGTCCGATCCCATGAAGAAAGGACGTAAGGTGGCGTTGTCGATGCTCGCCGTCCCGGTCACTTCGATCCGATCATTCGGCGTCGCCGCGCCGCCATGGATGTCCATACGCAGCGTCGAATCGTCCGCAGTCAGCGCGCCATCAATGTCCATCTCAGCAACGCTGCCATTGCCGTTGCTGCTTCCCGGCATAACGATCCCACGAGCGATGATGTCGCCAGTGATTTGCTCCCCACCGCCGATCCATGTGGTGGAAGTATCCAGAACGATCTCTTCCGGATTGACCGAATTGATCACTCGCAATTCCCCCAGATCAATCACACCACCGGTGAAATTCAGGGGATTGCGACCGTTCAAATCGATGGTGACCGGCGCGACATTTTGATTGGTGAACGAAATGCTGTCGGTCATGTCTGGCAAATCGCTCGCCAGAGTGATCGTCGCGGGTCCGGTGATGTTGAAAACGATCCGGTCACCCGCCGCAGCATTGGTGATTGCTTCCCGCAACGTCCCATCACCGGAGTCGTCGATGCTTGTGACCACGATGTCTTCCGCAACGACACCCTGCGATTGAAACGCCACCGCGACGATCACGGCCAATCGCAAGAGTTGCCGACGCAGGCTTCGCGTCCCTCGCGAGCCCCAATTGATAGACGGGCGAACACTGATGCGAGCGGTCATTCGTTTCATTCCGGTGAGTCCATTCGTAGAGGTCACACGCTTCATCGGCTTCCTGCCGAATTCAGCGACACCTCTTCACGCTCACTATGAGCACACCCGCGTGGGCAACACCGCTTCCTCCCGGACAACCCGCAAACCTTCTCCAGCCCCTCCGCTCACAATAAAATCCACCGATCCGAAATGCCAAAAGCGATTTGAACCCTTAAGGTGCGCGTACGAGCGCAAGCCCCAACCCGGCAAGAGATTGCTTATTTTCTCGCCACCCAAGTTTCGGGTTCGCTCAGCAGAAGCGGCTCGTGGAAGACCGTGAGTTGGTCACCTTGGTCCGCAATCCATGCACGCAACTCTTTCGTCAACTCGGCTCGGACGCTTGCCATACGTTCGTCATCCGCCAAGTTGTGTGCCTCTTCGGGATCAGCCTCCAAGTCATACAGTTCCCACTGCGGACGACCATGATGTTTCGCCACAACGGTTGCTGCCCGTGGGTCTGACTTTGCAAACTCAGTCCATTCCTTGAAGTAGTCCCCCGAAGTCGCTCGCAACAGCAAATCGATATGAGTCGTGAAAGCGAACTCGGGATGCGGGTTCCAGATCAGCTTGTGTCGCTCCGTCCGCACGCTGCGACTCAAGTACACGTTCATCTTTCGGTCGCCGCTGTGCGTGGTGAAAATCCGATCGCGATGGGCGTTCGTTTTTCCTCGCAAAACGGAGGCGAATGAACTCCCATCTAATCCCTCCGGCACGGTGCCGCCAGCCAGGTCAATCAACGTCGGCACCAGATCGACCCAGCTCACCATCGCATCCGTTCGACTACCCGGTTCGATCACACCTTGCTGTCGCACAATCAACGGCACATGAATGCCCTCGTCATACAGCGTCCATTTTCCAAACGGAAACTGAGCACCGTGATCGCTGGAAAACATAAACACGTGGTCGCTTGATAGACGCTCGCTCACCAAGCCACGAAGCTCATCCAAGTACGCGTCCAGATCCTTTACCTCCTGCAAGTAACGGGAACGCTGCACACGAGTCTGTGGCGTGTCGATCCATTTGCTCGGCAGCTCCAATCCGTTCGGATCGACGGTGGATTCGCTTGGCCACGGCACGTGCGGATTGGAAACGCCGACAAACAAAGCCAACGGACGTGTGTCGTTACGCTGCTGAAGAAACTCGCGCACGTTCTTGCGAACTTCCGGAATGTCTTGCTTTCGATCATGGACGTGGAAGTGATAGGAGTCAGCGCTCTTGCCATGAGCCACCTTGCCAAACGCTGCCGTCTGGTACCCCAACTCATTCAGCACCTCGGGCAGCTTCAGCAATTCCTCCCGCGGAAACGTGTGGTTCTCCTCGGCCCCATTGCGAGCAGGCATCAACCCGGTCAACAACGCGGCTCGACTGGGAGCACACGACGGACTGGCCACGAACGCACGTTGAAACGTCATGCCTTCCGATGCCAAACGGTCGATCGCCGGAGTCGCGATTTGCTCGCCGCCGTAAACGGTCAAGTCTCGTGCTGACAAATCATCGGCCAGATAAACAACCAAATCAGGCCGATTCGGCTTTTCGGTCGGTTCGTCCGCACGGCCACACGCCACCCATCCGACCGCAATCGCTGCACAACCAACGACGCTCGCGAAACGCAAATTCCAATCACTCATTTGCTTGACTCACCTTCCGTAAACACGTGCCTTCGGATCGCCACCTGACAACAAATAAGCGATCAAATCTCGAACTTCGTTTTCGTTCAGTGCATTCAACATCGCCGTTGGCATTTGCGAGATCGGTGACTCTTTCGCAGAAACGATTTCGTCTGGCTCCACCACCACGGGTTCGGGGGTCTCACCGGACTGACTGACCGGATAGATCTCAACTTGGTCCTCGGATTCAACCACCAAACCGGTCAACACGCGACCATCTTCCAGCAGCACCACCTTGGATCCGTATTGATCGCTGATGACCTTGCTGGGATCGATGATGGATTCGAGCAAGTAGTCAGCGTTGAACTTGTTCTTCACCGTTGTTAGGTCCGGACCGATGTCGCCGCCCAATCCATCAAAGCGGTGGCATGACGCACACTGAGCCGCATGAAAAAGATTCCGCCCACTTTCGAAACTTGCGCCCCGCAGCGATCCACCACCGGTGTGTTTGCGGGCTTCGGCCAACGTCCATGATTTGCCGGGGCCTTTCGGCGGCGTGATAGGAAAGTCCGGTACTGGATTGAAGTCTTCCCCGCTGATGTCGGACAACTGTTCACGTTGCGAATTGCTCAGGTGGCCGAGCACTTCATCACGCAAGTTCGCCAGAAACTTTCCATAGCTGTTGCCACCGCTGTATTTCGCCGCTTGATTGATGAATTGGATGTAGGCTCGCAATTGCGGCATCGTCCAACCCTTTCGCAGATTGCGAAGCATGAACGCGTAGTTGATTTCGTGCGATGGCGGCTGATTCTCCAGCATTTTGATAATTCGCGAACCGTATCCTTGGTTGCGACTGAAGTCGACGTTCTCGACCCAAGCCGGTCGGGATGGTTCCGCGCTGTTCATCAATTCAATCGCCTTGGCGATCACGGACGGTGATTCCAAACGCACCAGCAATCGAACCAACTCCGTGTTAACGTCCTTGCTGTTGTGCGGCAGCAACGGATCCAACTCAGCGATCACGGCACTGCGTTGCTCAGCGGTTGGATCGCCCAATCGGATGAACGTCAACGCGTAGGCACGCAGCAGCCCCAACAATTGCGACTCGGGAAGCTCACTCGGATTCAATTCCAACAGGGCATCCAGCAACGCACTGCGGTGCTCTTCGGTTCCGCGTCGAGCCAACGCCACCGCACCGGTAATCCGAGCCTGGGTGTTGTCCGCCGTCAGAACAAGGTCCGCCCATTGATCCGTCGGTTGTGACTCCACCGCGATGCGGGCCGCGTGACGCAGCCAGCGGTCAGGGCTGGACATCATTGGCCATGCCGCCCGCACCGCAGCGGCGTCTACTTTGCCGTGAAAGGCTTCCAATTGGCGTCGTTGCTGACGAGCCTGCTCGCCGGCAATCGCCGACGAAACCGGCTGCGTCGCGGCATTGCCATCGTAAGTGATTCGGAACAATGCCGATTGAGTTCCGCGGCCGCCCACGGTGAAATACAACGCGCCGTCATGACCCACAATCGCATCGGTTACGGGCAGAGGCGTTCCAAAGCAAAACGGTTCCTGCTCCGCTTTCCAGCCCGCACCGTCCGGTCGCAGATGAATCGCGTAGATCGTTCCAAAGGTCCAATCCAAAGCAAAAATCGCGTCTTGGTATTTGGCGGGGAATTTTGTGCCCTGTCCGCTGACCACGCCGGTGGGACTGCCGGGACCAATGTTCAATACGGCGGGCAAACTGTCTTCGTAGTACTCCGGCCACTTGCCTGATCCACTTCGCCAACCGTAGTCCGATCCGCTGACGGCATGGTTGATACGAGTCGGGCGGTACCAGGGTGCTCCCAAGTCCCATTCCATGTCGGCATCGTAAGTGAACAAATCACCCGCACGATTCAGCGCCACATCGTATTGGTTGCGATACCCCATCGAGATGACTTCATGAAGGTTTGTCGTGGGGTCAAACCGCGTGATCCAACCGCCGGGTGCCAAACGTCCACGAGCGTGACCATTAGCATCCCATTCACGCGGCAACAACAAGTCTTCGTCCCAAGTCGGGATACGAGAACCGGACAGCATCGACGCTTCCGGCAAATTCGTGTGATTCCCAGCCACCACATACAACGCGTCGCCATCTTCCGTTTCAATCACCGCATGGTTGCCATGTTCACCACCGCCGTGCGAAGAAGTCAGCTCCTCCGCGTGATCCAACAACCCGTCACCGGTCGAATCCGTCAACCGATACAGAGGACTGCTTCCGCGGTTGAAATACAACGCATCGCGGTGCCAAGTCATGCCCTGCGCACCGGATACTTTCACCGGCATCTTCTCCACCGTGACCTCCGGCTCGCCGCCATCGTCTTTGTCCTCGACGGTGATTCGGAACAGGCCCGCGTCGCCTTGATCGCTGGCATACAACCGGCCCTGTTCATCGACGGTCAGCGAAACCCAACTGCCTTGGCGTGGCTTGGGAACCGTATGAATCAGCTCGACGTGAAAACCTTCCGGAACCGTGATTTGATCCGCATCGTAAGAACCCGAGCCCGAGGCTTGATCGGCTCCGATTCCCGGTTGCCCCCAAGGCTGCCTACCAAACTCGCCCAGCGTCTTCGATTTGGCATTCCAGTTCGCGGCATTCACCGCCCCGGTTTGCCACTGGCCCGAGACCTGGTCCGCCAATTTCCAGTTGGTGTCGGAAACAATGTGTTGGACGGAACCGTCTGCCATTTCGACATGCAGCTTGAACACAAACGCCGCGACGCCGCCTCGATTGGCTGCTTTGACCGCAATGGTGTTCTTACCTGCCTTCAAGAACGACTTCGCATTCGTATCTTTGATCGGGTACTTCCAATCCGGGCAATCGCCGACCACCTTGCCATTGATCCACACTGTGGCTTCGTTGTCACAAGTCGCGTAGAGCCGCGCCGAATTTGCCTCACTTGGCAAATCAAACGTGTGTCGCAGATACAGCGGGTCGTTGGACTCCGGCCGCTCGCTTCTCCAAATCCATTGTGGCTTCGGTGATTTCGCCACCCACTCAAACGACTTCGCATCGTTTCTCTTCGGCTTCGACTTCGCTTTCGATGTCGTCTCAGCCTGAGCCAACGACTTCAATACGTCGGGGCCCTCACTGGCATTCAGCTTTCGCAAACGAATGTCTTTGAACTCACACGTCATCGGCGGACCAGCATGAAGCTGCAATGCCAAGATGCCACTTCGCTTGGCCTCCGGATGATTGTCCGTCAAGTCCATCGTGGTCACGCCGTTGACTTGATGGATCTGACGATCGCCCACCGCGATGATGGTCAATTCGTTCCATTCCCAGTCGACCAACGACTGATCTCGATCGCCCACCTCCCCAACGACCTTGGGCTTTCCGTCGGCTCCCACTTCCACCTTTTGGAAGCGTTTGGCCACGATGCCTCGCCACTTCTCGGCGTACAACATGCCGAAGTATTCCGGCGACTTGTGCAAATCGGCTTGATAACCCTTGACCACAAAATTCGCAGGGTCAATCAACTCGCTGCGATATTGCACGCCGCTGTTGTTGCCTTTGAATCGCACCTTGGTCTTGAAGACAAAGTCACCGACTTCACCGCCCTGCCATACCAAGAACGTATTGCCATCGGTCGGGTTGTTCTTGGTCGTTTCTCCGTGGATCACGCCGTTACGAACCGACCAAAACGATTCGTTACCGGACCATCCCTGGAGGTCGTGACCATTGAACAACGTTTCAAATGCCCCCGACTCAGATGCCCCGGATTCAGATGACCTGTTTTCAGACGACTCGTCGGCACGCAAACCGGGCATGCCAAGCAACAAGAGAACGAAACCAAGGCGAGCAAGAAAGGCGGAGTACGTCACGTTTGGATTGGCAAGATAGAGGTGGGAAGGAGGGCGGGCACTTTCCGCAGGCCGAGAAGACACGGTCTCTTCGCTCTGGAAAGTCTCAAGCGTCGGGAAGTCATGACGCTCACCGACAAGCAAAGTCTATACGCCCAATCAGGGCGAGACATCGTATCCAAATCCATCTCGATATGGGCGAAGAACGAATGCGTTTTCACAGGAAGAACGACGTTTTGTCTCCCAAACAATGCCCAACCTCCAGTGAGACCGGTTTCACCTCTTCATTCTCGCTCGCGTGACTCCCACCACTTCGCGTACGGCGTGTTCTTCACCAGACAACGATTGAAGTCGGATTCGTCATCCCACCACGTTGGCCCCCGTTCTCCCAAATGCACCTTGGCCTCGTGGACCAAGCGGCGAGACTCCCGAAGGGCTTCTTCGTCCGACGCCGCCTTGGCCGACTTCACCCCGCGACGCGCGGACATCAATTTCCGAACCCAACGTTGCCGCTCGCTTTCATCCAAATTTGGATTGGTACATCGCCACAACCGGCCTCGATGGACAAAGTAGCGACCGTCTGGCGTCACTGGGTATTTCATGGAGGCACTCCGAGTTCACATCCAAGAAAGAAACACCGCCGCGGTGCATGAACCAAGGTCGGCCATGTCTGACATGGCATCCCGAACGATGCCTTGGAACAAAGCGAGGTCACAAGCCCCCACTTCTCGCAACTCAATTCCCGAAAAACCGAACGTTCTCTCACGCCCCGACCGCCACCTGCGCCCCGCAATGATCACACAAGCAATCCACATCGGACACAGCGGCATCCACACCGAAATGCTCTCGCAAAATGTCCCATCGGCAGCACGACGCTTCCGCAAACTCCACCATTTCTCGCAACGCGACCTGTCGGTCTTCCGAGCGAACACGAGTTGACTCCTCCAATCGGTCCGCGACCGCGTGGTCCATGTCACGATCGATCAAACGCCAGCGTCCTCGTCCGGCGGGTGCGACGATGCCGCGAGACGAAAGCAACTGAAAACATGACTTGAGCGCACCTCGTCCTAAGGGGCTGATCGGGGTCAGCTTGGACAACGCCACCGTCTCTGCCTCGCCAAATTCTTCAACGCCTCGCACCAACGTGTGGTGAGCCGTCATGATCTTGCTGGCTTCGACCATCCCGCCCGCAAACATCTTTCGCAGATCGATGTCGTTGGGATCGTATAACAACGTGCAACGAGAACGCTTTCCATCGCGTCCCGCTCGGCCGATCTCTTGGTAGTAAGCCTCCAACGACCCCGGCAATTCAACATGGATGACTTGTCGAATATCGCATTTGTCGATCCCCAAACCAAACGCGTTGGTGGCATACATCACGGCGGGCGGCCCATCCATGAAGGCTTCTTGCGCGGCTTCTCGTTCAGCCTTTCGCATGCGCCCGTGGTAGCGGAGCCCGCCCAAGGCATGTGACAACTGGTCGACGGTTTTGGTCGTTCCGCAATAGACAATGGCGGGCTCGGTTCGCTCCAACATCCCCTCGACCTTCAAGGCTTGGCGAAGCTGAGCCAACTTGTCTTCGGCGGAGTAGCATCGGCGCACTTCCAACGCCAAGTTCGGTCGATCGATCCCCGTCCGAATCACTTCGGGTTGGGACAATCGCAGCGACGTCCGGATCTCATCCAACGTTCGAGTGGAGGCGGTCGCGGTCAACGCCACCAATGGCGGATTTCCCAAGCGCTGTCGAACAGCCGGCAAACACAAATAGTCCGGCCGGAAATCATGCCCCCACTGACTCACGCAATGGGCTTCATCCACGACCATCAATCCCACGCCGACTTCACACAGCAATTCGCAGATGTCCGTTTTTTGCAATCGCTCCGGAGTCGTCAAAACAAACTTGACCTCACCGGCTGAGATCCGTTGACGAGCCTTTTCAATCTGCTTCGCCGTTCGCGTGCTGTTCAGAACCACCGTGGGTTGGTTGTGTTCCCGAAGCGTTTCCGCTTGGTCCTTTGCCAATGAGATCAGTGGGCTAACGACCAAGGTCACGCCGTTGCGAATCACGCCTGGCAGTTGATAGCACAGACTTTTCCCCGCCCCCGTCGGCATCAACACCACCGTGTCGCGGCCTTCCACAATGGCCTGACAGGCTTCCTTTTGGCCAGGTCGAAACTCAGAAAAACCAAAGTGGCGTTGCAGTTGGGAAGACAGATTCATTGCTGAGACGTTTGAAGTGCGGACGGTCCCCATGCCGACACGCGGCGGGTATCGCCCAAGAGGGTTCGCCCAAGAAATTTCTCCCAAGCGGTATCTCCGAAGCGAAACGCAAAGCTTGTGCCAACGAACACGGCGAGAGGTCGCCCGGCACGCAGGTGCGAGTCATTCACCAAGCAAGAAATCGACGACCAATCGATGGGTGTTGGGTTGCAAGGGCAGAGTCAAATGAGTCCCCCATAAGTGTCGCACATCCACGTGATCCACGTGCGAAAGATCCACCTGGCGGACGCTCTCGTCAAAACGCGACCAGATCACCAACCGCTTCACCTTCGCATCCAGCGCAAGATTCTCTGCGGCACGGTGTGAATCCATGATGATGGCCACCTCCGGAATGAATTTGCCGCTGACCGCAAACAATACTCCTGGCAGAAATCCAAAACGCATCAACGGCGCGAGAGAGACCAAACGAGTCACGCGGTGCTCGGGCGTCTTTGCAATCGCCGCTCGCACCACCCAATCACCAAAGCTGTGGGTGACAATGCCAAGCGGTTGAGTTTGACCTTCGCGCATCGCAATGTGCGCGACCATGCGATCCACACTCCTCGCAACGTTGCGAAAGATGCACCGATCCCGCCAACACCGCACATCGTCCCAGGGCCGCCTGCAATCCAACTGCCGCCGAAGCCGACGCCGCAAAGGAACCATCGCCAAACTCGGCTCCAACAAACCAGGAACCAAGGTCACCGCTCGCGGACACCTATTCTCTTCGTGCATGCTGGAATTCTTGTCAGTCGATGCTCAACGACATGAACACACCGACGTTCGTGCCCCAAAAGAGTCGTTCATTCGCAACAGCCACCCTCATTTCGCAGTTGACTCAAACGCTCGGCGTCTTGCTGCAACTCAGGCACCTCATGAAAGCAGTCTGCCAGACAGTCGTATAGTTTTTGCTGAAAACAGGACGTGGCGGCAGCCAGCGAATAATGCGACCACAAACCGACTTTACGAACATCCACCAAGGCTGCTTTGCGAAGGTACGCCAAATGCCTTGAAACGGTCGGCTGCGGAAGACTTAACACTTTGACCATATCGCCGACGCATATTTCATCGTCGACCAGCAAATGCAAAATTCGCAATCGCGTGCTATCGGCAAACGCTCGAAAGACCGTGTTGATTTCGTCACCAATCTCAGCCAACGGAAGCTTCGCGGACGGGACCATTGCTGAAGCAGTCGCGGGCCGGTCGGCAGTCGAAGTCTGGCTTTTCGTAGTCGTCACTCTTCACGCCTCTTAAAAAACAGCCCATCATCGCGCGGCCCCGCATCGCCGCGAACAAACGTCGCGGCATTGTACTGAGGGCGCCGTGATGGGGGCAACACAAACAAGACGTGCTTCAACTACGCCACACCGACGCATTGCAACGTCGCCCGATCATCCACGATCTTGCCATTGCGAAGCTGCAAAACACGTTTTGCGCGTTCCGCCGCCTCGGGATTGTGTGTGACCATAACGATCGTTCGCCCCTCGCGGTTGAACTCTTCGAAATAGCGGATCACCTGTTCGCTGGTTTCAGGATCCAAATTCCCTGTTGGCTCATCCGCCAAAATGATTGACGGATCGTTGGCCAACATGCGTGCCAAGGCAACTCGTTGTTGCTGCCCCACGCTCAATTCCATCGGTTTGTGGTCCAAACGATTCCCCAGCCCGACCCGATCCAGCAACTCAGCCGCGCGATCCAGTTGCTCGAACGCCGACATTCCCGACAGAAACAAGGGAATCTGAACGTTCTCTTGGGCAGAAAGATATGGAATCAAATTGAAGGTTTGGAACACAAATCCGATCTTCGCTTGACGCATTCTCGCTCGCTGGTCCACGTCCAAGTCATACATCGATTGGCCATCGAGCAGTACTTTTCCGGAGGTGGGAGTAAGCATGCCGCCCAACATCACCAAGAGCGAACTCTTCCCGCTGCCGCTGGGGCCAATCAAGGAAACAAAATCACCGTCGGGAATTTCCAAGGTCGCGTCATCCAAAGCCACCACGGTTTGGTGTCGGAGCTTGTAGGACTTCGTGACGTTCTGCATGAATAACATGTTTCAAAGCTCCTGGAATGTAGTGACGGGATCAAGTTTCGAGGCACCGCGTGCCGGAAAGTAGCTCGCCATGAGCGTCGTCCCAACCGAGATGCCGATCGCCCAAAAAGCAAGCGTCGGCATTGGCAGCACAAGAACGTTTGCCCAACGAGGACCGAGAGTCACCGCCAACAACGTCCCTAGCGCGTACCCGCCAACCCCACCGGCAAAGCCCAACAAAAGAGCTTTGAGCAAAAAGATTCGCAGAATCAACTGCGATTTGGCGCCCAATGACATCAACGTGCCAATCTCGCGACGACGTTCGTAGACATTGGCAAACATGAAGTTGGCAATGCCCGCGCCACCGATCACGACGATGATTGCCACAAAGATCAACGACAGTTTCTCCATCATTCCGTTGACCTTTGCCTGAGTCGCCACCACCTGTGCCACCGTGACCACTTTGGCTTCCGGCAACAAATCACCTACCTTGCCCGCCAGCCCGGCCGAAATTTCTTTGCAACACCCAACGATCTCGATGCAGCTGACCACCGCATCTTTGCCGGCCATGGCTTGGACGGTATGCAGATGGGCAAAAATGCGAGAATCATCCACGGTCCCGGTTTCGGGTAGCACAGCCACGACATCAAACTGCTGCCCCATCAATTTCAGCTTCTGGCCTTCCTTAACGCCCAACGCGGCTGCCGTCTCCGCACCAATCAAAGCTTCGTTCGATGCCAGATCATCAATGACACGATTTCTCACCAACGACTTCCTGTCCGGCGACTCCGCCGCCGATCCCAAATTGATGGCTCCACAACCAATTGGGCGTGAGAAAACTCCCGCACCACCCCACGCCGCTTTGGCTTGAAACTCGCTCTTGGGCAGAATGCCGGTCAACGTGACCGATCGATCCTGCAACTTCACTGGAACACAAAGTTTCGGGGAAAGGTTGTCGACCCCAGCCAAATTGGACAGGGTCAGGCGCAGGGCATACTCCTCCGGGATCGTGTCGTTGTGAATGTCCGCAGAATAATAGTCCTGCAAAGTGACGGACTTGGGCAACACCAGCACGTTTGCTCCCAAGCTATCCATTTCTCTGGCGATCGCCATCTCCGAATAGTGAGTGATGTTCTTGATCGCGATCACCGTCGTGATTCCCAGCAGGATTCCGACGAAGATCGTGAGCATCTGACTCTTTCTCTCAAAGAGCTCCCGCCAAACCAGCTTCCAAAGACTCATGTCATGGACTCCTTTCAATATGAATTGTCTGTGTCGTTCAATTTTTATGCGTTCGCCGCATACGCGTTCATGGTGCACGCGATCAGGGATTGGTGGGTGCACAATCGCCGTCAGGGCAACACGCTTGCCCCGGCGTGCAGACACTTCCTGGTTCACATTGACCACCGGGACAACAAGCCGCACTGGCCTTGGTCAATTGAGCCACGATTTGTTCCCGGGTGGCTCCTTCGGTTAAAGTCGCCACGGTCTGGCCGGTCGGTGCCATCACAACTAGCACTCCGTTTTTTTCGCCTGGCTTCTTGCCTGGCTCCACCGCCAACGATTGCAAAAAACTTTGCTCGGACTTGTCACGGGGATCAACATGGACCATCTGCACGGACCCACTGAAACGCGGGTCACTGGCTAGTTCACGTGCTCCCAGAAAACTTGCCGTGGCGGACGGCTGCTTGACACACAGCAAAATCAATTTGCGTTCTTGCATCGCCTTCAAACAACTCGCCGCACCGCTGCTAACGATCGATTCACGCAACTGCTGTTCGCTGAACTTCAACGGCAATCCCCGAGTAACAGCGCCGTTAGGAGCGATCGCGATTGCCAGAGGCATCGGCGCCCGATCGACACCCAGCCTCCCAACGAATTCTGCCTCCTGAGGATCCGACACCCGCACACTGATCGCATCCGCCACCCCTGACATTTTGCCGGTCGCTTCTTCGAAAACGGCGCGCATGGATCGCGTGTTCTCGTCGGTCTGCTTCCAGAAATAAACGAACAGATAACGTCCGCCGGAAGCCGACTTCTGCATGGCCATCTCAGCCGGCGACGTGAGGGAAGACCGTTTGCCAATCGCAGACTGAGCCACCACCGGTGACACTTCGAACGTGATCAAACAACCGATCGCACACACACACAACGCGGCCCGTCGCATGGGCCAATTCAGACAATTCATTCGAACTCCTTCGCTTCCGTGGAATTGCCCGCTGATCCTCATCAGAGAGCAGCAAAAGTGAAACACACCATATTCGCACTAGCGAATACAAAGGCTACATTCGCCAAAGCGAATCCACTTTGTCCATCTCAATTTTCGGCGGTAGCAGCCTTTTTTTCAGGAGATCCCCTGAAGGGCTTTGACCAACACCCCTCCCTGCACAGAAGCAAATTCAGTTAACAATCTGGCTTGATCCCTTCACGATCCATCGCTATTCGACGATAAACGTTTAGGGGCATGAATACGACAAGCCCGGCGTCGCGGACGGTATTCCCCAGCAATGCATTTCGCCCATCGACGATAAACGCTCTTTCAACTCAAAAAAACTCAAACTTTAAAAAAGCCGACCACAATCATGAACACCCGAAACACTTGCGACGACGACGTCACGGAAAGCACCGCCGAAGGTATGGGGTTCTTCGAACGCTACCTGACGCTCTGGGTGACGCTCAGCATCATCGGCGGAATCGCACTCGGAAAAATCGCTCCCGGACTTGCCAAGTCGCTCGATGCGATGGCGATTTACTCAGGGGACGCGCCGGTGGTTTCCATCCCGATTGCGGTTTGCTTGTTTTTCATGATGTTTCCCATCATGGTCAAAATTGACTTTGGCAAGGTCGTCCGCGCTGGCCGAACCATTGGTCCAGTCGCGATGACAATCGTCGTCAATTGGGCCATCAAACCGTTCACCATGTATGCCATCGCGAGCTTCTTTCTGGGGACCGTTTTTCTCGGCTGGATCGGTCCTGATGCGGTGGACTATGTCAAAGCACCACTGGGAACGGAGTTGGAGGTCGGTGCTCACTATGGTGCCGGACGCGCGGTGATGATCGAGGGTGTGAAAATGCTGGAGGTTCCGCTTTGGAGAAGCTACCTCGCCGGTTGTATTCTCTTGGGGATCGCTCCGTGCACCGCCATGGTCTTGGTTTGGGGATTTCTCGCCAAAGGAAACGACGGACACACTTTGGTCATGGTGGCAATCAACTCGCTACTGATGTTGGTTTTGTATGGCTTGCTCGGTGGCGTCCTGTTGGGAGTTGGGCAATTGCCAGTGCCATGGAAAGCATTGCTGTTGTCCATCGCCATCTACGTCGCTCTTCCGCTAATCACAGGCTATGTCTTTCGGAAATGGGCTATCGCGGTCAAAGGCGAAACGTGGTTTAAGGATCGTTTCTTGAAATACCTTTCCCCGGTCACCATCACCGCGTTGTTAGCAACGCTGGTCCTGCTGTTCTCGTTCAAAGGCGAAACCATCGTTGCCAACCCTCTGACAATTCTTTGGATCGCCATCCCGCTGACATTGCAAACGATCCTGATCTTCGCAATTGCGTATGCCGCTGCACTTGCATTTGGATTTCGCTACGAGAGTGCGGCGCCAACTGCCATGATTGGAGCCTCCAATCACTTTGAAGTGGCCATCGCCACGGCCACCATGCTCTATGGGCTTTCTTCAGGAGCCGCCTTGGCAACCGTGGTGGGAGTTCTGATCGAGGTGCCGCTGATGCTCGCTCTCGTTCGATTTTGCTTGAAGACACAGGGTTGGTTTGCCAAGCCGGAAAGCGTCCCTCAGAGTGAAGCCATTTCCACTTAGGTCGCGTCGTCCTGTTGACGTACGACCAGCAGCAGTTCGTCCAACTCTGCGATCAACTCGCGCATCGTTTGGTAACGGCTGGCTCTTCGTTTCGCGATTGCTTTGGCGACGATTCGGTCCGCTTCTTTGGGAATCTGACGCTGTGGCGACCGTTCGCTCGGCGGAGTCGGCTGGCGCATGCAGATGTTGTCGAACGTTTCATCGCGAGTCCGCCCACGAAAAGGTTCCGCGATCGCCATCGCTTCGTACAAACAAATTCCCGCCGAGAACACATCGCTCCGTTCATCAATTTCGCGATCGGAAATCTGTTCCGGCGACATGTAGGTCGGCGTGCCAATCATCAAATTCGCGGGGGTCAGCGGCGGCAGCTCGTAACTGGTTTCCGTGTGCTGCACCGCGTCGGAGCCGTCGCCGGTCTCGCTGGATCGTGTGCGTGAAGTCGGATAGCGACGATCACCAAACGCGGATTCGCCCCATACCTTCGCCGACCCCCAATCCAACAACGTGACTTCGCCAAAGTTACCGACCCAAATGTTCTCCGGTTTGACATCGCGATGAATGACTCCGGAAGCATGCGCAAACATCAACGTTTGACAGGTGTCCCGGATGACTTCAATGCGACGGTGCAGCGGGAACGCCTCGGCAACCCGCTGATCTCCTTTGGCAAGCTGGCGCAAAACCGAAAAGAAGTTCTCTCCGGAGATTCGCTTCATCGCATAGTAAATGCCGTATTCTTCGTCCTCACCGATTTCGTGCACCGGCACCGTTCCGGGGTGTTCCAGTTGTGCTGTCACGCGAGCTTCACGCAACAACCGACGTCGATAGCCGCGATCCAAACGGTGTTCTGGCAAGAGCGTTTTCAAAACCACCGTGCGACCAACAATCTGATCGTACGCCGAATACAAAACGCCGTTTCCACCGCGAGCCATCTCGGTCATGTCGCGATACTTCGCGAGTCCCACGGGTCTCGGTGAGGGCAATTGAATGTCAGTGCTGGAGGTGGAGAGCATCATTCAAGAAATCGCCAACAAGGGAGGACAAATCGAAGTGATCAACGTCAACTGCTCCTCACAATCTTATCAATCCTGGAATGGCTTGGAACTCGCTGGATCACTGGTGTCCACCCGTTCGACCTCGAACGCCGGTTCCGCTGGCGGCGCATCCACCACATGCTGGGCCCAGTCCACCAACTTCGCTTCGTCCCGAGGATTGCCGCGTCGCTCGATGCGTTGTCGGCGGATTTCGTCATCGCATGTCAGCAACCAAATCGTCGGCTGGACGCCCAAACGATCCGCCATGTGTCTTGGCCAATTCGGATCTCGTAATTCACGGGTGAATGGGCCGACGATGACGACGGAGACGTGAGGCAAGTTCTCCATCGCGGTCTGGAACAAACACTCGTAGACGGCATCGCGAAAAATCTGTTTGTACGTGGGGCTGTCCCGATCCGTCGGATCCAAACCCGCCGCTTGCATTCCAGCACGCACAACGGGCTCCGTCACCGTATCGCTGTCCAAAACGACCGCCGACAACCGGGTCGCCAACTCTCGGCCAAACGTGCTCTTGCCAACGCCCGCGGCCCCGGTGACAAAGTGAAGTGAGTGCATCTTGATGAACTGAATCTTGATCCGGTGAATCGTGGTGCCGACGACGTCGAGCGACCTCCGCGCAACGCGTCCTCATCTTACGCCAAACCGCCCGCGTCTCGCGCGTCTCCGAGCAACCTTGCACCGATGTCGACTTCCTCCGTCACACAATCGCCATCCTGCCTGCGTGCGCCCCGAGGAAAGTGACAGCCACCATTGCCCAAAGGTGCCTTGGCTTTCTAAAACACAACTCAACGGAATTCGGACTCCGTCTCGATTCGACACCGACGCCTCACCATGAAGCATCAACGATGGGAATACGCCAGCAACTGCAACAGGGCACGCGAGAATTGCACCAAAACCTCGACTCTCAAATGCGAGGTTTGGGCGCACTCAATACCCTGGATGGATACCAGAATTTCCTCCGTTGCATGCACCGGATGCAAACACGTTTCGGACCGCATTTAGCCATCGTTTCGCGACACATCGGTCTGCCGGATCCAATGCACCAAATGCGAACCGCCTTTGCCGCCGACTTCGAGGCTCTAGGCATTTCCGTTGAAGATCCTACGGACAAGCCCCGTGTTTCAGCGAAGCCAGACCCAACGCCACAGCAATGGGGACACGCCTATGCGGTGGAAGGCTCTTCGCTCGGAGGACGCTACCTACTCGCGTCAGTCAAAAAAACGATGCCTGACGATGTCCCAACCCATTACTTGACCGAGTTGGCCAGTGGTGCCAAAGATCGCTGGCCGGTCTTCGTCGACGCTCTTGAAACGCAGACGGACCTGCGCGTCGAAGATGCTATTGCCGGTGCAGAAGCTGTTTTCCAGTTCGTGTCGGAAACAGCTCAATCCATTCAGGAAGACTCCTCGCACGACTCCGCCTCGCAGTGACGTGCCATCACCTCCAAGAGTGCTTGGCGATCGATCGGCTTGGTCAAAATATCAGTCGCACCTGCGGATTCGGCCTCCCTTCTTGTCGCGCCAACCGCATCCGCCGTCAGGACCACAATGGGCAACTGGCACCCCGCCTGTCGTAGTCGCTCGGTCGCTTCCAAGCCATCCATGCCGGGCATTTGAATATCGGTGAGAATCGCCCGGTACCGACCAGGGTGCGCGTGATAATGTTCCAACAATTCGTGACCGTTCTGCACCATGGTGACAACACTTCCAACGGACTGCAGTGTCATCGCCAACAACACCTGAGTGGCGCGTGTGTCTTCCGCCACCAATATCTCGCACCCATCCAACAACTCTTCGACGGCTTTCGAAAGTCGAGTCGAATTCTTCACCGATTCCACACGACTCGGATCGCAAACTTCACATGGAAACTCGAAGGCGAACGTGCTGCCTTGGCCGACTTCACTGGTCACATTCAATTTCCCATCCAGCATTTCGATCAGCCGTCGTGAAATCGCGAGTCCCAACCCTGTTCCACCGACGGACTTCGCACGCTTTTTACTCTCCGACTGCACGAATGGTTGAAAAATCCGCTCGATGTCTTCGTTCGGGATTCCAACCCCCGAGTCAATGACCTCCACAAAGAGTTTGGTTTCGTCGCTAACGGATGCTTTCGTGCCTACCCTGACTCGAACGCTAGCTCCTGGTGAAAACTTGATCGCGTTGCTGGCCAGATTCAAAAACACTTGGCGAATTCTCACCGAGTCCGAGACGATCGCCTCCGGCACATCGTCGGCCATCTCAAGCGACAACGTGGTCTCATTTTCTTTCGCTCGCACTTGCATCAGACCAACCGTGCGCGAGAACAAATGGCGAAGCAGCATCGGCTCGCGATCGATCGTCACACCGCCCGCTTCGAGCTTCGACAAGTCCAATAGATCGTTGACGATCTCAACCAAATACTCCCCGTTTTCGCGAATCATTTGCAGCAAGTTGCTTTGATGATCCGAAGGATCTTGGTCGAGCAAAACATCGCATAGCCCCAGCACCGCCGTCATGGGCGTGCGAATTTCATGACTGATGTTCCCGATCATGGCGGACTTGGCTTGGTTCGCTTGATTGGCCGCCAAGCGACTTTCGTTGAGTTCTCTCAGCAACTGATGTCGCTCGATGGCATTGTCCACCACGCGAAACAACACCGAGGGGTAGATGGAGTCCTTCGTCACATAGTCCTGCGCTCCTTGCTGCAACGCATCGCCGGAGTCGCGACTGCTGGAACTGCCGGTGAGAACCACGACTGGCAACTGGGGGTAATCGTCATCGCCCTTCAAGGCTCGCAAGAACTCAGGACCGTTAACCCTCGGCATCTGCATGTCCACGATCACGCAATCAATGGGTGGATCACTCGTTTCGTGACAGATGTGCAGTCCTTCCTCACCATTGGTCGCTTCGCGAAAGCGATATCGCCGGGTGGGATCGCCTTGGACCAATGCCGATCGGATCTTCGCGCGATCATCGGCGGAGTCATCGATCAGCAGAATGTGTTGCGCTCGCCTGGAACCTCTCATGATGTCGCGTCCGATCGTAGCAGCGATTCATTGCTCCGCAGTGGCTCAACGGAACCCAGCCAATACGAGAACGTCTGCTGAAGTTTCGCCAGCATCTTCGGCGTCTCAACCAACTTGACGTGATAGGCGTTCGCGCCCCTCTGATAAGCGGCCGCAATGTCCTTCGGGTTGGCGGACGTTGAAAACACCAACCGCGGAACACTTAAAAAACGTTCATGCGATTTCAACAACTCCAGGATTTTCAGACCACCCAAACCAGGCATTCGCAGATCGGCATAAATCAAATCAGGCACTCGCGAAATATTCTCGTCTAATCGCTGTTTCAATTCCGTGCCCCGCGCAAATCGAACATAGCGGACGGGGTACTCACAATTTACCAACGCCATTTCAAGCAACTCGTAGTCTTCATCGTTGTCTTCCAAAATCCAAATCACCGAGGTTCGCTGTCGCTTCATCGTGCTGCCCAACCGACAAAGAATGTGCTTCCGGTTTTTCCATCGGACTCCACCGCCACATCGCCTCCGTGACGTTCAACCAAACGACGAACAATCGTTAGCCCCGCCCCCGAACCGCCGCTGTATTCACCCGGTTCGCACAACCGAGTGAAGATTTCAAAGACCTTCGACTGATACTCCGGCGCAATCCCAATCCCGTTGTCGCGTAGGAATAACACATTCGATTCAAACTCAGTCCTGCGTCCCAACGGTGTGTCATTCACGGCGGTGATTCCGGCAACGATTTGCTTGAATTGCTGATCGTTGTACTTCACCGAATTGGTGATCAAGTTCGTCAAGATTTCGCGAACACAAGTGAAGTCACCGCTGAGTTCTCCATCGGGCTTCACTTGAACTTCAACATCGTTCGGACACAAACCACCAAACGCCACATCCATCGCTTGGTCCATCACCTCACTCAGTGAAAACGTCTCCCACTGCAGATCCTGACGACCGGCACGAGAGAACCGCAGCAGCCCATCCAATAAATCACTCATGCGGCCCGTCAATCGCTTGAGCGATTGCATGCCCTTCTCGAAAGTTGCGCCGGCCAACTCTTGGGCTTGCTCCATCATGTACACGTGATGATGGATCCCACGCAGGGGTTCTTTCAAGTCGTGTGACGCGGCGTATGCAAACGCATCGAGATCCGCATTCAGCGTTCGCAGTTCTTCGTTGATGCGACGAACCTTCGCGGCCTGTTCCACCACCAACAGATTCATCGCCGACAACAAGGACTCAGCGGTCTCACGATCGGTCGCGGTCCAAGGGAGCGATTGCCCACTGACCGTTTGCCGGTACTGTTCGAATGACTTGCGTGGTGACAGGCGTCCGCTTTCATCGGTCACGGACTTGTTCGGATCGCCAGCCCAATTCAGATGCTCTTCGTGCGGGCCACGAAACAACATCAACATGCCGCCGAAACGTTGCCCCATTCGCATGGCCATCATTCCAGGCAATCGTTCAGCAAACGAATCATCCCATCTCTGCCATTTCGCAACGCAATTGGTGTAGACGATTGAATCTTGATTCTGCTGGTCGAGTGACGACAACAGCGTTCGCGTTTGTGCCTCGCTGGGTGTCGCCCCCGCGTGGTAAACGTCGCCCTCATGGACCCATACGAGACCTTCCGCATTGAACAGCTCCATCATCCAGGGAGCCGCATTGATCATCGCCTGATTCAGATCATCTTGTTTCGCGATCTCTGATATCTGTGCCGAGATACGCTCACCAACCTCCACACGATGCTTCAGAGCTTGTTGCTGTCTCCGGCTGGTAAGGTAGGTCGAAAGCAATACTCCGGCGAGTTCACATGCATCTCGTTGTTTCGGCGCGACGACCTTGGGTGAATCGTGGTGACATGCAATCAGCCCCCACAATCGCCCGCTGTCCAAAACGGAAATGGACATGCTGGCACCCACGCCCATGTTGCGAAGGTATTCCAGGTGGATCGGCGAGATCGCTCGCAATTCCGAGTAACTCATATCAATCGGAAGTTCATCCGCGTCCGGTTCGCTGGTCTTCGCAATCAGCGGTGGAACCATCGGAACAGTTTCACCGCTGGAATCGGCCACGGTGCGAATCCATTTCAGTTCGTACAAACGTCTCGCTGGCACGGGAATATCGCCCGCGGGATAATGCAGATTGAGAAAAGACTCTTGATCCTCTCGTTTCATCTCCGCGATCACGCTTCCATGTTGATCTTCATGGAACTGATACAACATGACCCGATCGAACCCGGTGAAAGCTCGAATCACCTCGACGGTCGATTGGTAAACCGTCGACAGATCGGAAGTGGATGAGTGTTTGAACAGCCGTTCAAGCAACGACAAATCAGAGGCATTCGTGGCGTTTGATTCCAACTCGAATTCAAGCAACGCAAAAGCGCCGGATCGATGAGCGGTCACCATCCATCCGAGTTCGCCAATCGCCAACGAGCGATCGCGTACCGCGTACCCCTCATCGCTGGATTCCGGTGCACTGATTTGCGAAACAAGTTCCGCCAACTCGTCCGGACACGTTTCGCCCACAGCGGGACATCTCTGGGGTGAGAAACACTGATCCAGGTTCTCACTCACCGAAACGATTTCTCGATCCACCAGACGGACCACCATCAAGCCTCCAAACGCTTGAATCTGTGCGGGTATGTGAATCGGCTCTCGATCACAATTGTTGAGATCCACCGGACCATCCAACAATGTCCCGGGCGCAAAGTGGCTATTCATTGGCTCCTACGGCAATAAAAATTCGCCTAGAGATCGGCACGCGAGGACGTGACGTGACTCATAGGGCGGGATTCATTCGAATCGAGCTGCCGTAGGTCGATTGCGATCGGGGATGAGGGCTCACTGTATCTTGATTCGGCTTGGTTGAAAAGGAACAAGTTCCCGCGTTCCAAGACTGTCGAAGCCAAATCGATTGGCTGACAAAGTATCCTAACATCCGACAGCACAGAAGCTTTGCAATCGGTGAATCGCGAAAATTGCAACTGATGGGTGATTTGTATCCCGCTGCCCTCATCGAAAACTTCATCTGGATTCGGTCAACTCACCAATGATCTGGATCAGTTTGTGACTGTCGAGCGGTTTGGTGGTGTAATCCGTGCACCCAGCGGCAATGCAGTCCTGCCGATCCGTCTTCATCGCGTTTGCCGTCAGGGCAACAATCGGCTTTTCAAAACCGCGTTTGCGAAGCTCTTTGGTTGCCTCGTAGCCGTCCATCACAGGCATCTGCATGTCCATCACGACCAGATCGACTTCGTCGTCGCGATTCGTTTCCAGAAATTCAATCGCCTCGCGACCATTGGTTGCGGTCAGAACTTCGCCGCCCGCTTTCTCGATGAAATGCTGAGCCAGATAACGAATGTCACGACGATCATCGACGACCAAAACTTTGGCAGAGATACGAATGGGTTGCCGTCTGACTCTTGTCGAAAGATCGATCGACAAGTTTGGTTGGACCAATTGAACCTTTCGTGGCACGTTGACCACCAAGGTGAACACGCTGCCTTTGCCGGGTTCGCTCTCGGCAACAATCCGACTGTCCAATGCGTTTGCCAGTCGCTTGCAAATGGCTAACCCCAACCCAGTACCACCAAACGAGCGTGTGGAAGTGCTATCGGCTTGGACAAACGGTTGAAACAAACGTTCGATCTGATGGGGTTGAATCCCAATCCCAGTATCAACGACGTCGAAACAGAGCGTTTTTTTCTCGTCGTCATAGCGTACTCTCAGCCTGACCTCGCCCTCTTCCGTGAACTTGATGGCATTTCCGACCAAGTTCACAAGGATCTGCCTCATCCGAACCGCGTCGGTGTAGATCAACTCCGGGATCGGCCCGTCAAAGGCGACTTTCAGCGGCAGTTTCTTCTCAGCCGCACGAACGTCCATCAAGGAACGCACCTCTGCCACGATCGCATCCGGCCGAACCGCATTGGTCTCGACTTCCAGGTTGCCGGCATCAATCCTGGAAAGGTCGAGGATATCGTTGATAATTTCGAGCAGGAAATTGCCATTGCGCCGGATGGTCTCAACGACCTGCAAATTGTCCGGGTCTTTTAAATGATCTCGCAGAATGTCCGCGTGACCAATGATCGCCGCCATGGGCGTCCGAATCTCATGCGACATGTTCGCCAAAAACTCACCACGAGTCCGGGTGGCTGATTCGGCGACTTCCCGCGCATCATGAAGTGATTGCTCAAACAGCTTTTGATCGGTGATATCCTGCAAGGTCCCGATCAGTATCGCAGACGGTGGATCGCACTGTTCACTCTCAACGATGACCGCTCCGGAATTGACAAGCCAGCGGGTTTCGCCGCTTGGTCGCAAGATCCGATGCTCCAACCGAAAACGTCCATCGTGCTGCTTCGATCTCAGAGATTGGAACAACTCATCGCAACGTTCTTGATCGTCCGGATGGGCCTGCGCGATCTGATCATTCCACGTCGGTGATTCAGGAACGGGGCGTCCCAGGATCCTTCCCACTTCGTCAGACCAGTTGGATTCCCCCGAACTCAAACAAGTATCGTAGGTTCCAAAACCGGTGGCCTCCGCCGCCAAGCGAAGACGGTTCTCACTATTGCGGAGACTCTGTTCCGTTTCTTTTTGATCGGTGACATCGACCGCCACCACGATTCCGGTCGCGGGTACGCTCGCGCCGCCCGACGTTTCGAAGATCACTCGTTTGCGAACGCTGACCCAACGAATGTTGCCGTCCTCATCCAGGACTCGATGCTCCAAGAAAAACTCCCGCTGACCATCAGGAGCGAGAGAGCCACGAACACAACGTTCAATTTCCTCCAAATCATCAGGATGAAAACGTCGGTGGACGTCTTCGCGAGAAACCGCCTTGTTCGCAGGCAGCCCAAACAACTTCGCCGCGGTTTCGTCCGCAATGGCGGTTCCGACTCGATAGTCGATCTCGATGATGCCAAACTGTGCGACGGCAACTGCAAGTCGCAGTCGTTCCTCATCGGTGATATTGGACTTCACAACGGTTGCCATCAAAAGGTGAACGCGAAGTCGACTTCCTTCGCTCCGCCGGCGCCAAACTTGATCCATGCCAACCGCGCCCACAACAGTTCAAATATCAACTTTCGTCCCTCGTTCCGAATTCCTCCACGGCGTACCGAAACAACCTCGACTGCAGCGTGATTTGAAAGTGGTCGAGGACTTCGCAATCCCCTGCGACTGAGTGAATCCCGCAAGAACATCCCCCGTTCAAGACAATGCCCGTTCAACACATTGAACAGCAATCCAACTCGAAAGGGGTGGCTTATCGCGATCAACAAACGATGGCACTGCAGTCGCAATTGCCCGACAAAACACTCTGGCTCGTTGACAGTCGGCCGCTGCGTCCGCCGGAGTTCCCTCGCATGGCCAAACTTTCTCGCGGCATTGATGGGCGAACTCCGCGAACGGCTCCGCTGGCGGTGCTGATGTCGCTGCCGTATGCCTTCAACATCCTGCTGTATGTAACGTTCTTCGCACATCAGTACCTGGTGATCGGAATCCCCGACTTCGCCGCCTGTACGTTGCTGATTTACTGCTACTTCGATTGGTACTGACCACTTTTTGCCGGGCCGAGCAGCGACGCCTCGAGTCCTGCCACTCGGGACTCGTAACCTCGTCCACTACCATTTAAGCCACCCGAACGTATGCCGTACCCTACGCCCATTTCAATTCAGGACTCATCAGGAGACGAAGATGCAGTTTGACTCCGAATCAACGCCAGGATTCGCGATCGGACGAATTGCTTATCTGATACGAATCCGGATGACGGCGGTGCTTCAGCGAGCCGATTGGCCATTTACACCAGAGGAAACTTAAACCCTGATCACACTGGCCGATGTGGGCGAACCGCTGAGCATGAACGATTTGGCGTCGCGAATGGTACGTGATCCGACGACTGTCAAGCGGCAGTTGGACCGACTGGTCGATCACAAATTCATCAAACGGAGCGTATCATCTGAGGACGCTCGGATGGTCATGGTCGGTTTGACGTCTCGTGGCGAAAAGAGGTTGCAAACTGTCCTGCCGTTGCTGGATGATCTTCGCAAGCACACGCTTCAAGGCATCTCAAAAACACAACTGAACGAGACAATGAAAGTACTGCAAACGATTCAAAACAACCTTGCAAGCAAACCTTGCGAACAGTGACTTCACAAGGTGATTTCACAAGGCTGATATATACAAAGCTGCCCAACTGCCTTCTCACCCAACCATCACCAAACTCATGCAAAATTCCCTCAACCGAACGGCAATTGTCACTGGCGCCTCTCGCGGAATTGGCGCAGCCATTGCGAGACGTCTTGCCAATGACGGTTTCCATGTGATTGTGAACTACGCGAGAAGCGAACAAGCAGCTCAGGATGTTGTCTCGGACATCCAATCCCAAGGCGGCCAAGCGGTCGCGATCCAAGCTGACGTGTCCGACTCCGCTTCCGTCCAAGAAATGTTTGACACCGCTGAATCGGTCTTTGGCGGAGTCGACGTGTTGGTCAACAATGCCGGAATCATGAAGTTGGCCTCCATTGAAGAGTGTGAGGACGAGTCTTTTGACGCTCAAGTCGCGGTCAATTTCCGGGGCACGTTCAACACGCTGCGTGAAGCCGGAAAACGTCTTCGCGACGATGGACGAATCATCAACTTGTCCACCACCGTCGTGGGAATGAAGTTCGAAAAGTACGGCATTTACGCCGGAATCAAAGCCGCTGTTGAAACCATGACCGCGATCATGGCCAAGGAAATGCGAGGACGAAACATCACGGTCAATGCAGTCGCCCCGGGGCCGACCGCCACGGATTTATTTTTGGATGGCAAACCCGACGAATTGGTCGAAAAATTGTCCAAGGCACCTCCGCTCGAACGTCTGGCAACGCCGGATGACATCGCCAGCGTCGTATCCTTCCTTGCAGGACCGGACGGATCCTGGATCAACGGTCAAACCATTCGCGCCAACGGCGGCATGGTCTGACGCGTTGCGGTGAACGAATTCACAGGAAAGGAAGAACAAGGATGGTGAATTTTCCGGTCCCGACTCACCACCGAATTGACTAATAATGAATTCTCTCGCCGTTGACCAACTCTGTTTTTTCCGAGAATGGTTCGTCGCTGGTGAACATCCGCCTCAGACTTTCGTTGTCAAACGGATCCCATTAGCATCCCAGGATGCACACCGAAAATCCTATCGCTTACATCAAGCGGATCATTGGTTCCGCGATCGCATTCGCTGCTTTATCGAGCACGCTAGCATTGACCGCCGAACCGAGTGGTTCACCGACTCAATACGTTGTCTTGGAAGGCGGTGGTCCTGACCAAGGTCCTGGTCCTGATGTGAAAGCCAACTTTCATTCGCTGGCACATCGTTTCGAACCGATGCCTTCGGACTCCAAGCGAATGGTCGCCTATGGCGTCCAACAACTGCGCATTCTATCTAGGTCGGTGCCGCGTGTTCGTCGTGATGTCGAACAAGCCCTAGACCTAGCTGAGCAAACCGGAGTTCCCGTCTTCTTCCATGTCGACTCGTGCTATGGATGGGGTGCGGACGACTCGTTACCACCGAATGAACAACCGTCGATCCGGTTTTGGGCGCACGCCGAAATGCGTGAGTGGACCGAATTCCCGACAGACAATTCGCCTCCCACCCAAATTCCTCGGGCTTGGTTGCATTGGGGGCCGTGGTGTTCACCGGCCCCCGCCGTGCCAGCATTCGGGTCACCCAAGTTCACCGCATTCGCCGCTTCCCAACTCGATCAAGCCGTTCTCGACCCATTGGCCGAACGCCTCGAAACGTGGCGATCCCAGAACCTTGAACACTTATTTGCCGGCATCAACATCGCGTGGGAAGCCCATATTCCTGATTGGAACGACGGAGGCATGCGACGATTGATCCAACGAGAGAAGGGATCCGTGAAGGCGGGCGCACCGCGTTCAGTTCAAGGGATCGAGATGACACCATCGTTGGTCGGCAGCCAACTTGGTTTCGCGTCGTTGCATTGGCGAAATTGGAACGAAACTCGACTGAGAACAGCGGCCAAGAACGAAGGCATCAGCCGCGACGCTAAGTTTCGTCAACTATGCTACGAAGCGATTCACGACTACATGGAAAGTCTCTCCAAGACGTGCCACGATCGCGGGATCAAGCGTGACCGTATCTACACGCACATTGTTGCTCTATCGACAGTCCAACCGGCCAGTACGTTGCGTCCACCGATTTGGACCGCGGTCAACGCCTATTCCACACCGGGCTTCACCATGGACAATCGTGGTGGCGCAAGATTCGACCTCAACGAAATTCTTCGGCAAATCCGATCAGCCAGAGGAGAACGCGAAGTTCGATTTGGGATGGTTGAATCCTACTTTCGACTGGGCAATCGTATCTACGTGAACAATGCTGACCAGTGCCAACGAGAGCTGGAAGCGATGTTTCATTCAGGTGCCACTTTGCAAGTTTTCTATGGTGGATTTCCGCTTAATGTGCGAACCCCCAAAGCAGCACTTCTGGCCATCGAACAGTGGCTCGATCATCGGTGAGTCCCGTGAACGACAATGCAGCCAGTCAACTGCATATCGAACACAACATGATCGCACGTCGAGAGATGCAAATGATTGCTTGTCCCCATGGCAATCACTTTGTTTCAATCACGACCTCGTCAATTTGCCCCGTGAATTTGAATGGAGCTTGGTAGTCATGAGTCACGGGTTGTCCGCTGTCTTCTCCAACACCGAACGTATCGATCCCGAATCGTCCGCCAACGGTCGCGGGAATGCTCGCCTCAGCAGCCTGTTGATCGTTGACTGAAAGCGTGACGTTTGCCCCTTTGCCAGCCTCGCCCTCGGCACCTTGGTAGTCAAACACAACCGCGATTTCTGACTCACCCGATGGTAGCGGCGCATCGCCCCTGATCACCGTGTGCTTTTCAAAGTAGTTGTAATCAAACACGGGAACGCCCTGGTCCAAATACAACGTCAATCCCGCGGCGACGCCGCCAAAGCCGACCACAACCCCTTCTGTCTTCGCACCATCCGTTTGCAACGTCGCAGTCAAGGTCCAGGAACGATTTTTCATCGGTGGTGCGGCGGGTTCCGCAATCCGAACGGCACCAGGTCCGTAGGTGTACGTGGTGGATTCGGTGTCAGCCCCCGGCACCGGTGGTTTCGGTAAAGCAAGACGTCCCGCTCCACGATCATCTAGCGGATAAACATGAAACTTCTCGGCGGCCCGATCAAACTTGGTCTGCAACTCTGCCAACTTTTCTGGCATCTGCTGCGCTAAATCGTTGGCTTCTGAGAAGTCAGCGTCCAAGTGATACAGTTCCCATGTGTCGCTCTCCCAATTTCCGGGGGCCAGATCCTGCCGCCATGGCAAGGTGTGCTGGGCGTTGGCTTTCCAACCCGCGGCGTAAATCGATCGGTTGCTGAACTCCTCGAAATACTGCTCGTCTCGTCCTCGATAGCCTTCGTCTTCGAAGCTGGCTAAGAACGATTTTCCGGCAAGCGGTTGTTGCTTGATTCCATTCACCGTGCCGGGCATCGGAAGTTGGGCAGCCTCCAAGATCGTTGGCACCACATCGATCAAGTGCAAAAAACAGTCCCGGGGTTGAGGGTCATGTTGGATTCGCGCGGGCCAACTCACGACCATTGGGTTGCGAGTTCCACCCAAATGCGACGCGACCTGCTTCACCCATTGAAAAGGAGTGTTGCCAGCCCAAGCCCATCCAACTGGATAGTGAGGCTCCGATTCCGGACCACCGAGCTTTTCGAGGTTTTTGGCAATCTCGTCGATGTTCGACGGGATACCATTCAGGTTCATGATCTCGTTCAATGTTCCATCCGGTCCACCTTCCGCGGACGCACCATTGTCGCCCACGATGTAGAAGATCAGCGTGTTCTCCGCGTCCGGCAACTTCTTGACCTCGTCTAGCAACCGACCAATCTCATGGTCCGTGAAAGCAAAGTAGCCCGCGAAGTTCTCGAACAATGCACTGTAAACCTGCTTTTGTTCGTCGCTCAATGATTCCCATGCCGGCACCCAATCCGGCCGCGGCGTCAGTTGGGTGTCTTCCGGAATGATCCCCATTCGTTTTTGATTCGCGAAGACCTGTTCGCGGTACTTCTCCCACCCCATGTCAAACTTGCCTTTGAATTGGTCTCGCCACTTTGCCGTCACATGGTGCGGTGCATGCATTGCTCCCGGAGCGAAATACATGAAGAAAGGCTTCTTGGGTGCAACCGACTTGGAAAACTTCATGCGTTGAATAGCCCGATCTGTCATGTCGGTCATGAAGTGATAGCCTTCTTCCGGAGTCTTCTCGGGCTCGACGGCCACGGTGTTCTCAAAGATCACGGGATAGTATTGATGGGTTTCTCCCGCGTTGAATCCGTAAAAGTATTCGAATCCCATGCCGGTGGGCCAACGATCAAAGGGGCCGGTGACTGTGGTTTCCCAATCCGGTGTGTTGTGGTTCTTGCCATACCACGATGTGGAGTACCCGTTGCCCTTCAAGACTTCACCGATCGTCGCACAATCCTTGGGCAACATGGTGGAGTAGTTGGGAAATCCGGTCGCCCATTCCATCAAGAATCCGTTGCCGGCATCGTGATGATTCCGCCCCGTCAACAATGCCGCCCGCGAAGGACCACAAATCGCCGTCGTGTGAAAGCGGTTGTACCGTAGCCCTTCGGAAGCGAGCTGATCCAAGTTTGGCGTTGGAATCAAACCACCGAATGTGGAAGTCTGACCAAAACCAACATCATCCAGCAGAATAACAATGACGTTGGGCGCCCCCTCGGGAGCCTGGACGGGCGTTTGCCAGGCACTCTTTGATTGCTTGTAGGTCTTTGCGATCTCGCCTTCAAAAGGTGGCAGGGGAATGGGAAGTGAACTGCGATCTGGCCAATCTTGGGCTGGCGTTACACTCGCAAACAACAAAGCCACGATCACTGCACAAAAGAATTTCATCGTGTTGTCGCCTTGTTCAGAAAGGGAGTTCTGCCAATCCACTTCGGTGTCAGCTCGTTGCCGTCACACGTTGATTCAAACCATCACGTTGTCATCTTCAGCTCGACAACGGGACCGAAGCCAATCTTAAACAGATCGAGCACAGCCGGTGACACGCTTCATCCACTTTTCGCATCGGAACGAGTGCCGCCGCCAGCGATCCCTTGCGAATCAAGCATGCTGCAAAGCCTCTACGATTGCGTTGACCAGCGTCTGCCGGGTCACCGGCGTTGCTGCACTCTTCTCGTTGTCTCTGGCATCCTCGATGTCGGTGCATTCAGGCAGGTGAGTGCATGAGATCATCAGATCTGGCTGATTCGACAAACGTGAGCAAGTCACGCAGTATTTGGACAATCGCATTCCTGTTGTCCCGTCGTCCGGCGATGGTTTAATTTGTTCTGCTGCCGGGCTGGGTGATCGGCGACAAGGTGCGTCGCGTGGTAAGTGCCTTTCAGTGATCAGTCGCCCGGCCGGAAACCACTGACCGCAGGGATGCCGTTGTGCAGAACCATTTTGATTCATACTTGATTCGCTGGCTTTTAACCTGCCTAATTTGCTTCGCTGCAACAGGTTTCGTCGGTTTGCAATCACTCGTTCTTGCCTGTCCATTCTGCTCGGCACTCGCTCCGACCTTGAGCGATGACCTGGGGCAATCCGACGTGGCGGTCTTCGTCCACTGTCAATCAGCCGCCATGGATGAAGACGGCATCCTTCAATGCCAAATGCGGATCACGGAAGTCCTGCGTGGCGATGCGAAATGGACGAGATCAGTGGTCACCGTGCCATCGTTTCAGGAATCGGCTCCCGAGGGTCCGATCTCGGCCAACGCGAGTTATTGGCTGGTCGGTTACGGCGAATCACCTTTTTTGTGGAGCGAGCCCAAACCGGTTTCGAAGGACGCCATGGCATACCTGCGTGGCCTGGCAAGTCTGCCGGAAGCGGGCCCCAAACGATTGGAGTACTTCCTACGCTTTCTCAAACACGATGACGAGTTGATATCAAACGATGCCTACAATGAATTTGCCGACGCGTCGCTAGAACAGATTCGCGGCTTGGCCAACAAGATCGACCGCGAATGGGTCATCGGGCAACTTCGTGACAAAACCGTGCCCGTGCATCGTCGCCGCCTGTGCTGGACATTCCTCAGTCAATGCGGGACCCAAGACGACGCCCAATTGTTCTCGGAAATGCTTCGCTTGCGAGAAGACGACCCAACGTTTGATCCAGGCATGGATGCCGCGATGTCCTGTTTCATTTCGCTGGGCGGTGAACGCGCATTGGCCCAAATCGAACGTGATCATTTGCAACCTTCCAATGCCAATTACCTGGACTGCTACGCGGCCGTCAGTGCGATCCGAGTTCACGGAACGGAGCTGGACGTCATCCCGCGTGAACGTTTGGCGACGGCGATGCGTCTCGTGCTCGAAATCCCCGCTTTGGCAGACATGGTGATCCCCGATCTCGCACGTTGGAAAGACTGGACCGCAATCGACCGGGTGGTCGAGCTGTTCGAAATGTCCGAACAGGAAACCCTTTTCGTCAAACCCAACGTGGTGCTTTACCTGAAGGCCTGCCCGCTTCCGACCGCGAAAAACGCCCTTCAGAAGCTTCGCCAGATCGATCCCGCAGCGGTCGAACAAGCCGAAGCGTCTCTGCAACGCTATCCCGGCGTCGCCACGGTTCCGGTTCCTCCACCGGTTGAGCCGAAAACGCCAACCGCCCAATCAACCGAAACGTCTTCGACACCCGAATAAGGTTGCTTGTTTGGACGAACCGGACCAACGGGCGACGGAATTTCCCTGCGTGTTCAATTCGTAAAAAGGAGCCTCGATCGGCGACCGCAGCCACCTCACCCAAACCCGCTTGCCAAACCCGCTCGCATAACCCACCATAAATCGCACTTGCACACTGTGTGCACTTGCGTCATGTTAACATGAGTCTCCGGAGGCCCGCTCCGGTACACACCCACGCCCAACCGCTTTTTCTTGGTCGCGACTCATGACTGCACCTGATTCAGCCAAACGCCTTCCCGTCACCGTGTTGTCAGGTTTCCTCGGTGCGGGCAAAACCACTTTGCTCAATCATGTGCTGGCCAACCGCAAGGGGCTTCGCGTCGCCGTCATTGTCAATGACATGAGCGAGGTGAATGTCGATGCCGCTTTGGTTCGAGACGGTGGAGCCAATCTGTCTCGGACCGATGAAAAATTGGTGGAGATGTCCAACGGATGCATCTGCTGCACGCTGCGAGAAGACTTGCTGATCGAAGTGTCACAACTCGCTCGCGAAGGTCGGTTTGATTACCTGCTGATCGAATCAACGGGAATTAGCGAACCGATGCCCGTGGCTGAAACGTTCACCTTTGAAGACGAAGACGGATACAGCCTTTCGCAGCTCGCCGAACTCGACACGATGGTCACCGTCGTTGATGCGGGCAACTTCATGAAAGACTTCGGTTCGTGGGACGACTTGACCGATCGCAAAATTGGTCTCAGCGACGAAGACGATCGCAACATTGTTGACTTGTTGGTCGATCAAGTCGAATTCGCCAACGTGGTGATCATCAACAAGACCGATCTTGTCACCCCCTACGAACTGGAACAACTCGAACAGGTCATTCGCCGACTCAATCCCAACACCGAGATCCTGCATTCCACCGAGAGCCAAGTCCCACTGTCGAAAATCCTGGGTACCGGGCGGTTCCAACTATCGGAAGCCGAAGCGATGCCAGAATGGTTGGCGGTCTCGCGCGGCGAAGAAGAAACCGAAACGGAAGAGTACGGTATCTCGCACTTCGTCTATCGCCGCGAACGCCCGTTCCACCCCAAGCGTCTGGTTGAGGTGTTGGACAACGACATGGATGACGGCTTGTTCACCGGAGTCCTTCGCAGCAAAGGCTTGATGTGGATCGCATCCCGCAACGATTGGGCGTACGACTGGTCCCAAGCCGGTTGCTCGATCCGCATGAACCCCGCTGGCTTTTGGTGGGTGGCCGCACCGGAGGAAGAGTGGCCGGAAGACGAAGATTCCCGCGACGAAATTCGCTCGAAATTCAACGGCGAACACGGTGACCGCCATCAAGAATTGGTCTTCATCGGACAAGGCTTGGATCAACAGCGGATCGTAGACATTTTGGATCGCTGCCTGCTGACCGATTTGGAATTCACACAAGGCCCCGACGCCTGGGCGAACTACGAAGACCCGTTGCCCGCCATCGAAATGGAAACCGGGGAAGAGGAAACGGTGCAAACCTTCTGACGCGTCACGTTTCTCGTCTCGAGACGGCTGTCCCTAGTCGTTGTCGTCATGTTCTCGCGTCAATCCACCTCCGCTTCTTTCCCATCCAATCAACATGTCCCTATCAACCTTCGACGTGATCGTGATCGGCGGCGGTGCTGCGGGGGTCGGTGTTTCGATCGCTCTCAAGCACGCCGGTATCGACAACTTTGTGGTTCTCGATCGGCATCATGTCGGTGCGTCCTTTGCCGCATGGCCGGCGGAAACCCGATTCATCACCCCCTCGTTTCCGACCAACTCGATTGGAATGCTCGACCTCAATTCGGTTGCGGTCGGTGTCTCGCCCGCGTTCAGTTTGGAAACCGAACACCCGACCGGCCAGGAATACGCATCGCACTTACGCGGCGTCGCTCAGTTCTTCGAGTTGCCAATTCGCGAGGACACGGAAGTCCTTCGCGTCGCCAAAGTGGGTGAAGACTTCCGAGTCGACACGGCGGAGGAAACGCTGCGAGCCAAACATGTCATTTGGGCGGCTGGCGAATTTCAGTACCCACGTTTGCACAGTTTTCCCGGCAGCGAACTGTGTCGACACACGGCAACGATCACAGCCTACGAAGATCTGGAAGGCGACGACTTCCTCATCATTGGTGGCTACGAGAGCGGCGTCGACGCGGCCTATCACCTGTCCTATCACGACAAACCCGTCCGTCTGTTTGACACCGGTTGTCCGTGGAACGATGAAAACTCCGATCCAAGCGTTGCCCTCTCAACCTATTCATTGGAACGAATGCGTGAGGAATGGTTTGAACAGGAGGTCGAACTGTTCCCGCACACGCCGATCCAATCCGTTGCGCGGGTGGATAGTGGATACGAAGTCACCGCCATCGACGGACGCACCTTTTTCACGACGACGCAACCTCTGCTGGCGGGCGGCTTCGAAGGCAGTCACAAACTGGTCGCGGATTTGTTCGACCAACGCGAAGACGGTTTCCCGCTGCTCAGCGAAAACGACGAGTCGACCACCACCTCGGGTCTGTTTTTGTGTGGTCCCGCCGTTCGACATGACAACCACGTTTTCTGTTTCATCTACAAGTACCGACAACGATTCGCAGTGGTTGCCAAAGCCATCGCAACGTCTTTGGGTTTGCCCGCCGATGAACTCGAGACCTATCGCAAATGGGGCATGTACCTTGATGACCTGTCCTGTTGCGGCGAGGAGTGTGCATCATGTTGAGCCAAACCCTCGCCACCCCGCCAGAACCTCACACGGTCCTGGTGGTTGGCAAAGAAAGCGTCGGCAAGTCGCAACTGGTCTCCTCCTTGACCGGGCGTTCCGCGGGCGAAACCAACTTCCGTGGCTCGACCGTCACGGTTGATCGTTATCGATCGGGCGCGACGGAATACATTGACACGCCTGGAATCCTTCGCAGCTCCGATACCGAAACAACTCGACTTGCGATCGACGCGTTGAACGAGCACGACGTCGTCCTTTTGGTCGTGCAGGCGACGAGTCTTGATCAAGACCTGAGCGACATGCTGCCGTTGGTGATTGGCAAACGCGGCGTTGTTGTCGTTACCTACTGGGACAAGGTGCAGCCCGGCGAAGCATCACAAGAAGCCATTGAACGGCTCGAATCCGACGCCGGTGTCACTTTCATCCCCGTCGACGCTCGCTCGCTATCGGATACCAAACGACAACGCATCGACGATGCGTTGCTAGCGCCGACAACGTTTGAAAAAGGCAAGTTAGTCGCTCGAGCGGGTTGGCGGATCGAACCGAAGCCCGGCTGGATGGAGCACCGAGTGGTGGGCCCGCTGATGGCAATTACCCTGTTGTTCTTGCCAGCACTCGCAACGATCTATGGTGCCAACGCGATCGCCGATTGGCTGCATCCGATCGTCGCGAGCTGGTTCGATCCGATCATTGCGACGGTCAATGCCAGTTGGCCAAGTTGGTTGCGGATCGTGCTCACGGCTCAGCAAGGTGAATTTGGATACGGCTTGCTGAACATGGGACCGTTCCTGCTGGTGTGGGCGTTTCCCACCGTGTTGATGTTCGCGTTGATCCTTGGCGTTTACAAAGCCAGCGGATTGATCGAACGCATCAATGTCACCTTGCATCCACTGGTGCGACCGTTTGGATTGAGTGGACGCGATGTGGTTCGCGTGATGATGGGCTTCGGTTGCAACGTTCCGGCGGTGATCAGCACTCGGTCTTGTTCGAGTTGTTCACGAGGCCCCGCCGTGTCGGCGATCGCGTTTGGATCGGCATGCAGCTACCAACTCCCGGCCACCTTGGCGGTCTTGTCCGCAGCGGCAATCGCAACGGAAACCTCCGCCGCATGGTTGACGTGTATGTTTCTTGCTTACCTTCTGGCCACGACGTTGGTTTACCTGCGTTTGACGTCCGGTCGGCAAGCTCGCAATTCACTGAATGTGCTGATGACACCCAGCCGACCATTCATGCAGTGGCCGACTCCTTCAGCCCTCTGGCGAGAGGCAGCCGGTACGGTACGTCAGTTCCTGTTCCAAGCGATGCCGATCTTCGTGGTGATCTGTGTTGTCGCTTCGTTGTTGGCACACTTCGGCGTTCTTGATTTGGCCTCGCAGTTTCTGCGGCCAGTGATGGCATTGTTTGATCTGCCTGCCCAAAGCGCGTTGCCCGTTGTTTTAGCGTCCGTTCGTAAGGACGGAATCTTCCTGCTGTCCGCCGATGACGGATTGTCGTTTCCGATGACGTCCGCCCAAGCTCTCACCGCGGTTTATCTGGCGGGAGTGCTGCTACCATGTTTGGTCACCGCCATGACCATCGGCCGAGAAACCGGCTGGCAAACCACATTCAAACTCCTCGCCCGCCAAGCCTCCTTTGCCACCGGCTTCGCACTTCTACTCGCCTGGGGCGGTGCCTGGCTGCTGTGACGCAACCGGGCCGTTCGATCCTCTCAATCAATCAACCAAAGTCGATTCCAACCGCCCTCTTAAAAACCTGAGATGGATGTTAGTTTGAACGGGTCTGTTCGTTCAAATCTTGGAAACATCCATGCGGATTCCCACTAATGTGATTGTCGGCTTTCTCGGTTCGGGAAAGACAGCCGCGATTGCCAAGCTCATTGACAAACGTCCCGAGGGTGAAAAGTGGTCCGTCCTGATCAATGAGTTCGGTGAGGTTTCGATCGATCACGCCTTGGTCGAGTCCCGTTTGGAAGGCATCGCGATCGAAGAGCTGGGTGGCGGATGTGCTTGCTGCACGCTCGCGTTGGTTTTCAAACCGTTGCTCGCACAGTTCGTCCGGCGAACCAAACCCGATCGGTTGATTTTGGAACCGTCGGGCGTCAGCCATCCCGCCAACGTGGTCGATATCCTACGCAGCCCGAACTTTGCCAAAGCAATCGATCTGCGCAACATCATTTGCCTGATCGATCCAAAGGATTTCGAAGATCCGCGGTGGCGAGACACGGCGGTGTTTCAAGATCAAGTTCAACTCGCCGACATCGTCATCCTCAACTGGACCGACAGTCGCGATCGCGAACTGATCGACCGCTGCCGGACTTGGGTGGAGAGCTTCCGCCCACCGAAACAACTGATTTTGGAAACCAGCTTCGGTGAGATCGACCTCGAACTTTTGGACCGAGAATTCAACACACTCCGTTTCCCACTGTTCGACGACGCACATCCGTCGCCCGAACAGCCGGGCGGCGAGATGCCGGTGCTGCAACCTGTCTCGCCAGACAGTCATCACGACCACCATCACCATGAAGATGAACACGAACATCATGGCAGCAACGCGAAAGAATCGCCACAACCGACGCCGGGCCGTCCCGTGCGGTTTCAAAACAGCGATGCCGACTACGACGCGTGTGGATGGATTTTCCACGTCGACGACGTCTTCGATCGAGACGAATTGCTGGACCTGCTCGGGTACGTCCATCCCATCGTTCGTCTGAAAGGTGTCTTCCGATGCGAAGACGAATGGTGGACGATCAACCGAGCCAAAGACGGAACCAGCTACGCCCCGTCCGCCTATCGCCGCGACAGTCGCCTCGAGATCATCCTCGACCGGAAAACCCCCGGATGGGATGAGTTCGAATCAAAATTGCTCGCTTGCCTTCAACCGAAAGTCGACTAGCGGTCCTGCATCCTGGACGAGGGCTCTTCTGGCAAATCCCAGTTCTTCGGCGGCCAAGGCCCATCGTATTTGGATTCAGCCGCCGGTCCCTTCAGCTCGCGAAATGTTTTGGCGAGCTTCAATAATTCGCGGACTTTCGCGGGCTTCTGATTTGCAAGATCAGTTTCCTCCTGTGGATCGTGGCGAAGATGAAACAATTCGGGCGGCTTGGCCGGCTGTTTTCGCTTCTTGTCGGTTGCCACCAGCTTCCACTCCCCGTGAATCACGCCGCTCTCCCTGAGGTACAACGTTCGGCTCCACGCCGCTGATTCCTCCATCAACTTCGGCAACATGTTCTCCCCGTCAATTGGCTGATCGAAGTTTTGCACACCAGCCACCTTCGCGATGGTTGGCCAAACATCGATGTAAGCCAGCGTGTCTTCGTTCACCAACGGCTTCGGAAAGACGGCCGGCCAACGCAACGCCGCCACCACGCGTACTCCACCTTCGTAAATCTCAAACTTGTTGCCTCGCAGTGGGACGTTGCTGCCGCCGTGGTTGGGGATCCCACCATTATCACTGGTAAAAATCACCAACGTGTTGTCGGACTCGCCACTTCGTTCAATCGACGCCATCACACGCCCGATCCCACGGTCCAACGCGCGAACATTGGCCCGAAACGTTTGACGCAAACTGTTCCCGGTTCCTGAGCGTCCGTAGTCCGGGTCACCTTCCCGTTTCGCCAACCGAGCATCGTCCGAAGCGATACGACCTTGGGATTTGTCGAAGCCTTCGATGTCCAAGTCACCTTGAAGAGCCTGCATCGGAGAATGCGGCGAGTTGTAAGCCAAGTAGAGAAAGTATGGCGACTCACCCGCGCTGTTGTGTTTGATAAAACGAGTCGCCTCTTCGGTCAGCAACTCCGTCGAGTAGCCGCTCTCAACGATTGATTGATCATTGCGGTGCCAATCCGGTTCACCACGTCGGACACGTCGAAAGTAGTCGATTGCACCGTTGTAATGACCATAAAATTCGGTGAAGCCATGGTTCATCGGATGAAACAGTTTGCTTCGCAAGCCGAGATGCCATTTGCCCATCATCGCACGGTGTTGGTACCCCGCGTCGGCCAGCATTTCCGCAATCGTCGTTTCGCTCTCGGGCAATCCGTCGGTTTGCGTGGGCGAGATCACGTGATCCAACATGCCAAAGCGGTGCGGATAGCGTCCTGTCAACAAACCTGCGCGCGTGGGCGAGCATTGCGGTGCCACATAGAACCGATTCAGCTCGACGTTCTGACGCACCAACTCGTCGAGATGAGGCGTGTGCATCTCGGGATTGTGATAGCCCACATCATTCCAACCAAGATCATCGACCACGATCAAAACAATGTTTGGCCGACTGTGGTCGCCAGTCGCCGGACCATCCGCCCAAGCACTGTCTAACGATATCGCCGACAGGAACGCCAGCGTTGACGGCAGCAACACAACCATCCAACAACGAGACAAATGGTTCATCGACAACTTCCCCAAAAGAAATTCGCTCATCTCATCGGTAAGTTCGAGGCGAGATTCTTTTCCCGCCTCAACGAATGAATCGGCAAACGAAAGCCCACCAGTCTCGCAGCGTCGAACCGAGTCATCAACAAGCCTCACCATCAGATCCCACACACCATCCTCATCCGTAGCGAAAGTCGTCAAGACTTTCTGCCCTCAATGAACAACAAGAACCAACCGGAAGCGATCCGGATTCTTTGCGCTCACCCCCTCTCCCCCAGCCCCTCTCCCCGAAACGGGGCGAGGGGAGCCAGTGAACTTGCGACGCTCCTCCCGTAGCGAAAGTCGTCAAGACTTTCGGCCGCCACAACCGCAGGCCAAATCAAGCCAATCGCCTCTCCGGCAATTCCCCAGGACGCGTCGCTCTGGACTCGGTCACTCCGTTTTCAAGAAACGAAGATCACCCCAAGACTCTTGACACCTTCATCGTGGGAAAAACAAATCATCATCCGATGATGTCATGGACCACATGCCCGTGAACATCGGTCAAGCGGAAGTCGCGGCCTGCGTAGCGGTAGGTCAGCCGCGTGTGATCAAAGCCGAGCAGATGCAAGATCGTGGCATGCAGGTCGTGGACGTGCACCGGATTCTCGGCAACGCTCAGGCCCACCTCGTCGGTGGTGCCATAGGTCGTGCCCGCTTTCACACCGCCGCCGGCCATCCACACCGTGAAACCGTTGTCATGGTGGTCGCGTCCCGGGTTCGCTGAAACAGGCAATTGCACCGTCGGCGTGCGTCCCATCTCACCGCCCCAAATCACCAACGTTTCGTCCAACAAGCCTCGCTGATCCAAATCTTGCAAGAGTGCGGCGATGGGACCATCGCATTCACGGGCCAACCGCGGATGATTGCGTTCGATCGATGCGTGCGAGTCCCAAGGTTGGCCGGCACCGTGATAGACCTGGACATAACGCACCCCACGTTCGCTCAACCTTCGAGCGATCAGCATCTGACGGCCTTGCAACGAATCGCCGTACATCTGCTGCGTCTCTTTGGTTTCGGTCGAGATATCGAATGCATCGCGTGCTTCGCCCTGCATTCGAAACGCCAGCTCCAGTGACTCAATGCGGCCTGACAATTGGGCATCGTCACTGCGATCGGCTAGGTGCATCCGATTCAAATTTTGAATCAAATCCATCTGCCGTTTTTGTTGGGACGGCACCAAATAATCATTGTCGATGTTTGCGACCAACTCCTCGGGGTTGGTGTACTGAGTATCAACGTGGGTGCCTTGAAAGATGCCCGGCAAAAATGCGTTCCGCCAATTCGCGGTCGCGGCGGTTGGCAAGCCAGAAGGGCACATGACGACGTAACCGGGCAAGCTCTGATTTTCCGTCCCCATGCCATACAAGGTCCAAGCACCGACGCTGGGACGCGGACGAACGATGTCGCCGCAGTTCATCATCATCAACCCAGGCTCGTGGTTGGGGACATCGGTGACCATCGAACGAATCACGCACAACTTGTCCGCATGCTTGGACAGTTCGGGAAACAATTCGCTGATTTCGATTCCCGATTTGCCGTGTCTCTGAAACTTGAACTTGGACTGGTGAGCAACGCCGCCCAATCGCCGGTTGTTCTTCAGTTTGTCATCCAATGTTTTGCCGTGCATTTTGGCCAACATCGGCTTGGGATCGAATGTATCGATCTGGCTGGGGCCACCATTGGCGAACAAGTGAATCACTCGTTTGGCCTTGCCCGGAAAATGCGTTGGCCGAACCGCCAAGCTGCTGGCGTTTCCTTCGGGGGACATCGCATCGGCAGCCATCAGCCCACTGGAAGAACCCATGCCGTCACCCAACATGCCACCGTCTCGCAGCACGCCGGCCAGTGCCAGCATCCCCAAGCCCATCCCGCTGCGATGGAGCATCGTTCGTCGGTCGATGAAATTGCGTTCAAACATCACGAGTGACACTCAATCGAGGTAGAGAAATTCGTTGGTCAACATCAGAGCCTGGGCCAATTGGTCAACACGACCAAGCGGAGGCGGCGCGGGAGGCGCAAAGTCCTTTTGCGATTGCCAACGATCACCCATGAGTTCACCGCCGATGCCCGCAATCGTGATCGTCCACGTATGCGAATCCGAGTTCGAGTTGGCTCCTGGGCTGGCAATAAAATCGATCACGTCGCCCGTCTTCACCGGCAACCGATCCACCGATGGCTTGATCGTTCCTCGGACAACACGGTCCGTCGTGCGGAATTCACCGCTTCGGATGGACACCGTGATGCCATCCCCGTTGGGCCGAGCATGTGTCAGCTTGCTGGCGATTCGTACCGCACCATCGGCCGGAGCAACCCAGCGCCGAATGATGCTGTGTGCCGGATCCACGCCGCAATGCGCCGCCGTGGCCGACAACCGCAGGAATCTCAACTCTGGATCGGGAAAAGTTTCGGATGCTTGGTACGCCTTTCCGGACCAATACGGAAGTGACTGAAAATCATCGTTCGCATCGCCAGATCGCTTGGGCGTGCTGACAATGTTCCCCCAACCATACTGCCAAACCTCGCCGAGCGTCTGACCATCGGTATCTGTCGCGGCGACTAGGAATCGCTTGGCCATGGTGATTTCATCCGCGGACGGATCACGCGAGAAAACTCGTCGGTACAGCGCCGTGATCGCTGCCGCGTCGGGGTCATTGCCATCGACTTCGTCAGCAACCCGATCGGCCAATTCACGGGCCTGCTCCGCGACAAACGGGTGATTCATAAAGAACAACGCTTGCTGTGGAATGGTGGTTTCCGGACGTGAAGCGGCGGATGCGGTCGGCGATGCGAAGTCGAACGTCCGCAAGATCGGATCAAGTTCCAATCGGTCCACGTAAGCGTACAAGCTGCGCCGAGTCGTGTACGGCGTTTCGCTCAACTTGACTGAGCGTCCACCAACGGTGAGATCAATCGTGCCTGCGACCGAGACGATTGAATCCCGCATCGCTTCGAAATCGAGACGTCGACGATTCTGTCTCCACAGCCACCGGTTCTCGGGATCGGCCGCGAAAGCATCCTCCCGCAAGTCCGAGGATTGCTGGTAGGTGTGACTGGTGGTGATCGTGCGATGCAACCATTTCATCGACCAACCTTGTTCAATGAATTCGCTGGCCAACCAGTCCAACAATTCCGGGTGCGAGGGCGGCGAGCTTCGCAACCCGAAGTCATCCAACGAATCGACCAAACCGCGGCCAAAGTACCGAGCCCAAACGCGGTTGACCAACACGCGAGCGGTCAATGGATTTTCGGCTGACGTGATCGCTTCGGCGAGTTCTCGACGTCCGCTGCCATCTTTGAACGGGCCTTCGCTGACATTGGACAGCAGCGACAAGAACTGACGCGGCACACGATCGCCACGACGATTCGCCTCGCCACGTAGCAACACAAACGGAGTGACGGGCTTCTTCAAATCAACCAGCGTCATCGCTCGGGGCGGCGCGGCGGGGTGAGTCGATTCGACCGCGGCGATCGCCTTCTCTCGATCCCCCAGTGCCTTGCGTCCTTTACCGAGCAAACGCGACGCTCTCGCGACCGCTTCCACCTCGAGATCAAACCAACCTCCATCGGCCAGCAAAACCTGACGGATGGCTTCTTGATTGGGATCCGCCAGCTTGACGGCGTCTTTGCCATTCGTGTCGTCAGCCGTTGATGCCATCGCTTCCCAAGCCTTCAACACATCGTTCATCGCGTCTGCGTAAGCCGCGACCAATTCACGCTGGGTCGTTGGGTTGGACTTCACCAAGGCATCACGAACAAGCGGGTTCAGATCGTTGTTCGCTTGCCAAGATTTCATCCATCGAGGCAATTGCTTGTCGAACTGTTTCTCGTTCGCGGCTAAAGCTTGGTTCCATGGCCCAAGAATGGGATGCGACACATCCGCATTCTTCAAATCAGCAGCCAAACGAGCGTTCAGCGGCGTCATCGCGGTCTCTTTGATCTTCAACTGTCCAATGACACCTCGGATCTCTTTTCCGCGAGCGATCGACAGCAGATAGAAACCATCCAGGTAGGTTGGCAACTTCTTTTTCAGATCCTCAATGGCTTCCTCACGCAAGTCTTTCTTGTAGTTGGCAAGCTCGTTTTGCTTGGCGGTTAACTGAGCTTGAAAATCAGCCTTCATTTCATCGGAGAAAGAAACGTCGGTCTCAATCCGCGGCAGCGTTTCCGGCAAAGCACAACTCGCGAACACGCCGTACAACGAGTAATAGTCCTCCGTCGGAATCGGATCGTATTTGTGATCGTGACAGCGGGCACAACTGATCGTGATTCCCATCAAGCCGCGACCGACCACATCGATCTTGTCCGCAATCTGCTCCAGGCGGTTGTTACGAAAACGTGGCCCGACGGTCAGGAATCCCAACGCCGCCAGAGTTGGTGAATCGGCGTCCTCGGTGTAGAAGTCCGCCGCGATCTGTTCGCGAATAAATTGATCGTAGGGTTTGTCATTGTTCAGCGACTGGATCACATAGTCGCGATACGTGTAGGCGTACGGATAACGAAGTTCCGCCTGCGCCTGCCAATCGCGAGTGTCCCCGTACCGGGCCAAGTCCAACCAATACCGGGCCCAACGTTCGCCATGATGCTGATCAGCCAGCAACGTTTCGACCCAATCCGCAATGACGACGTCCGTCGCACGTTCGTCGTTTACGAACGATTGCACTTGGGCGTAAGTGGGTGGCAGTCCAATCAGGTCAAAGAAAAGCCTGCGGACGATCACATCCCGAGACGCCTTGGGGGCCGGCGTCAAACCATTGCGATCAAGCGAAGCGGCCACGAACGAGTCGATTGGGTGGGCCGATTGGTTTGGACGGTCCGCATTCTGGTCAATGGATTTCGAAGCCGAGGGAAGCTTCGGCTTCTTCAGCGGTTGAAACGCCCAGTGCGATTTGGCGACCTGACGGATCGCCGTCTGGTCCCCCAACGCCGGTGTCATCTCCGCGGCATCGGAATCAACCGAATCCTCCGCACTTGCCGGCCATGGCAAACCCATGTTGATCCAACGACGCAGGATCGTGATTTGATCGTCTTCGAGTGGTCCATCCGGCGGCATCAACTCCAACCCGCGACGGCCCAACACCGCATCGATGATCAAACTTTCGTTGACATTCTTGGCAACCGCCGCCGGCCCGCTGATGCCGCCTTGCAAGATTGTTCCCAGCGAATCCAGTCGCAGGTCGGATTCCTGCAACGCATCCGCGTGGCATTCGTAGCAGTGTTCGATCAGCAGCGGACGAACCTTCTCTTCAAAGAATGACTCACGCGGATTCAAACCATCCGCCTTCGCACGAACGCAGAGCATGGCAACGACCAGCATGCACGCCAGGAACCAGACGGTTCGTTGCATCCGCACGGGAAGCACTCTCTGAGAAGACATCAATGAGAAAGTCATTGAAAACCTATTCTTTCACCACGGAAAAGCCCCGCAGGTGGGACGCACTCGAAAGCACGCGACGGGGCCAAGCAGCCTCGATTGTAACTGACCTCGCCAACCGGCACACGAAAGAAGTCTACCCGCGGATGACTTACCGCCCCGTTCACCAAACAACCAGACCGGTCTGCGATTGGAACGCCCGCTCAAAGCAGCTTGCATCGCCCGTGATAGAACGCCATCACCTCGATTCGGTCGATTCCGGATCAACATCGAGGGCGGGCAACTCGGCTTGATCAGCCGGGTTGGCGAAGTGCTCTCGGAGCCTGTCCAAATCGGTCTGCGACCAACCGTCCGGTTGAGTCACAGCGATCCAAGCATCGATGTAGCTCGAGGGCGAATAGTTGTGCCCATATCCGAGCGGGACGCTGGTCGCCATCGGCAAGTCAAACGCGATTTGCAGGAACGTCACGATGGGATACCAACGCAACCCCGGCGAGACATCTGGGCCGCGTGGCGCAGACAACCATTGAGGTTGATGCCAAGCCAACGAAGGTGAAAACCAAACCATCGGATCACTGGCGTGTTGGATGTACACGTTGCGGATTGGTCCCCATGGCTTGCCCGTTTGCAACATGTTTTGCTGCGCTGTGAAGCGAACCATCGATTCGTCGCGAAAGGTCGGCAACCAAACGGGAGTGCCCGCGTTGCGTGAGTTAACAATCGATGCCCATTGCCGACTGGGGAACGGCGGCCCGCTCCAAACCGCACCTTGAATTGGATCTTGAAACGTCTCCATCAGATCCGCGGCATCCTCGCAGCCAAACGCTCCCAGACTCAACCCGAACAGATACAACCGAGGCCGCTCGTCTTTGGGCAGCGTCGTCCAATACGCGTAGACTTGATCAAACAACGCCGAAGCGGATCGTTTCGAACGAGACGGATCAACCAAAATCGTGATCCAACTGGGCAGGTACGAGTACTGCATGCTGACGATAGCGGTGTCGCCTCGATGCAAATACTCAACCGTGTCCACCGCACTCTCATCCAACCATCCCGTGCCGGTGGGCGTTGCGACGATCAACACCTTGCGATCAAACGCGCCTTCGCGTTTCAATTCTTCCAAAGCCAGTGTGGCCCTGGCCTGATCGTCTCCGTCCGTTCGCATCCCAACATAGACACGTATGGGACGCTTCGAAGGCTGACCGGTTAACCGTTCAATTTCGTCTGCCTTTGGGCCACCCCCGATGAAGTCCTTGCCACGTCGTCCGATCGCTTCCCAATCGACCAGCGACTCCTCGCTACCGCATGCCAGCGCCAACGCAGGTTGTTCAATCCCGTCATCGATCAACAAATCGGCCTGCAGAAAAAAACGATCAGCAGCCTTCAACGATCCACGCGCAATCACGCCATTGCCAATCATCAGACCCAGCACCAACACGCAAAGCGTGCTGATTGAAACGGCAATTCGACGCGGCAGGTATCGCTGCAACAACTTCGACAAGAACGCCCCCAAGCGAATCATCCATCGAGCAATCGAGACCAGAACAAACGCGACCAGAATCGCAATCACAAAGAATCGAAAACGCGCCGTTGATTCCAGCGGCGGCATCTCCATCAAAACGCGAACGGAGTTCTGCCATTCCGTGGCATACCAAATTGAAAGAGCAAACACGATGGCCGCCAGCCCCACACAGACTTGCTTGGAGCGACGTGCCAACGCCGGTCCCGGTTGCGGCAATTCCAAGAAAGCCCATCCCCACGTCGCGAGCACCCCAACCACATAACCGATGGCGAGCGAAAACCCAGACAAGATCCCTTGCACGATGTAGGGTCGAGGCAGCAACGACGGCGTGATCGATCCGCAGAAAAAGAGAGTCGCAAAAACCAACCCGGTGAACGAAAACGATCTCAAATAAGACCGCATCAACGATCGAATCTTGATAGCAACACGATGCATCACTCGGTGGTTCCCGCAAAGAAGAAAGTGGTTGATCAAAAGAAACGCCAACAAAAGCGGACGAAGCTCATTGTTGGGTTCATCGCTCACCTTTTGTACCCGGGGCAATTCAAGTCCCCACGTCCACATGACCTATCCTACGCGACAATTTCTCTTGTTCCTCCGCGAGTGACATACATACAGACCAACACTCACATTGTGCCGACCGTTCACCAACGCATTCGACGTTTCTCGAGAACGGCTCCCTCGACCCACATGGTCTTTCCGTAGGCGGGACCAAGCAAAGCAATGCTCCGGCAATCCACCCCGTAGCGAAAGTCGTCAAGACTTTCCGCCCCCACCGAACCAAAACCGCCGCGTCCTGACCGATCCACATCCGTAGGCCGGACCGAGCGAAGCGATGCTCCGGCAATTCACTCCGTAGCGAAAGTCGTCAAGACTTTCGGCCCCGCAACAACCGCCGCACCCTGACCGCCCCACGTCCGTAGGCCGGATCAAGCGAAGCGATACTCCGGCACCTCCCACGTTGAACTCTTGGGGAACATCTCCTGCCGCAAACAAGCGAACCAACCGGGTCAGCGCGTTGTTTGAATCGGTCGCTCAGGAATCGCCCAAGACCTACTCGGGGAACCGGCTTCTTTGCCGGGACGAGTCCCTGCACCAAAACTTGGCCCTACGACTTTGGCCCTAGGAAGGAATGACAGATTGGTTGACAATGGTCCGAACACTGATGATTGAGTTCCTGATGTTCGTTTGTCTCCGCCGTTGTTTCGAGTGAGTTTGCCGTGTTGCCACTATCTCCCATGGGCCAGCAAATCGCCCAGACTCTCTCCAATCGCCATGGTTTCTCGACCGATGCGGTCAGTCACATGTTGACCGCGGTTTACAACGGCAACGGCAACATGGCCCAATTTTCACATCCGGAATTTGGTGGATCCGGACAGTGGATGTCCGGTGGCATGATGATGATTGGCGACATGTTCAATCAAAATCTGAAGTACCGCGTTGCATCGCTTTGTGATGATTGTGCTCGCTCCATCGCCGAGAACCAAACCGGAACCAATGGTGGAGTGTTCCAATCCCAGAGCCAAAGCGGCGGCTCGAACTACCAGGACCAACAATCGGGCGGCGGCTTCACGCAGAACAGCCTGTTTGCACCTGACCCACGACGAAATTGGTGGCCCAGCGAACTCGGATCGCCATCCGCGAGCGGTTCACAAAATCACATGCGATACGCCTACTTCGCAAACGCGAGGCGATTGGCGGTCGCGACCGGTGACGACGTCTGGGTGTACGACACGTTGCAACACGACATCGGTGGATTCAGCCAACAGCAATCCGGTGACGGCTCCATCACCTTCAACAGCCAATTTGGAATGGTTCCGCTCTCGACTCTGCCGGTCGTCAGCCGCAACGGCGTCCCAACGACACCACCCGCGCCGACAGCGAACGAACCGGCCCCAACGCCTGCGGCACCGGCTCCATCAGCACCGCCCGCGACCGAGGCCTCTTCATCAGCTTCCGTCTCAGACTCGACCCAGTCACCTGCGACGGCGTCCCATTCGAACGACGTTTTCGACACGCTCGATCGTCTCGGCGGATTGCTCGACAAAGGCTACATCACGCAAGAAGAATTCGATCGCAAGAAGTCCGACTTGCTGGATCGAATCTAAAGCCGGAAAATCAGCTCAGCCCAGCGAGTTTGCAACCCAAGTTGCATCGATTCACGCTGCGTTGAAACGCAGGCAAAAGGGAATCGCTGTCGAGATCTGAAACGATTGATGGGGCTCCTATTTCTCTGAATCGGTGCGTCCGGTGGACTGCGTTCAATGGTGAGTTTGCTGGCCCTTGCCGGAGACTCGCGATGCCTCGGGAGTTTCTCTGCAAGGTTTTTGATCCTGCCGATGTGCTGGTCCTTCATGCCGAGCAGAATTTGCTTGGGTGCTCCCATCCTGATCTCACCGGAGACCTTCATCGCAGTGCTTTCAGATCGAACTTGATAGCGATCCCATTGGATTCTACCGATTCGACCTTGGCTCAGAATACGGTTGGTTCGGCTCGGATTCCAGGAAGTGAGACAGCATTGGAACAGCTATGTTGAGGCGTTCTCACCGTCGGTCATTCCACGCCCCCTAAACACCATGAAAGCAAGGCGTAACCCGTGAAGAATTTTAGATTGCACTCAGTTCATATGTTTCTTGCCGCCCTAACCGTTGTGTCATTTCTGTACGTTGATGCCCGCTCGGTGTCGGGAAAAGACTTAACTTCGAAAAAAGGCAACGCCGATCAGTTGATCGGATGGGCAACGGTCAGCGGCAACGGCGTCGAAACGACGACCGGTGGTGGTGATGGCAAAGTCATAACCGTTCGCACGGTCGACGATCTCAAAAAAGCGGCGTCAAGTGATGAACCGCTGGTGATTCGGCTCGAAGGCACATTCGCCGGCGACGGCAAGATGGGGATCGCATCGAACAAAACTTTGATCGGCGTTGGTGCGGATGCGACGATCAAGGGAATGGAACTCAGCATGAGCGGCGTGTCCAATGTCATCATTCGAAATCTGACGATCTCCGATGCCCGCGATGCGATCGCGCTGCGTCGAACGCATCATGTGTGGGTCGATCACTGCGACCTCTCGAATTGCAGCGACGGACTGCTCGACATCACCAATCAATCCGACTACGTAACAGTATCGTGGACCAGGTTTTCCAAGCATCACAAAACGATGCTGATCAACAGTGGAACGAGTCATCCCGAAGACACGGGAACACTGAACACAACAATCCATCATTGCTGGTTCGACGGCAGCGATACGCGAAACCCACGCGTCGGCTACGGAAAAGTTCATGTGTTCAACTGCCTTTACAATGACAACGACTATGGAATCGGGTTGCATTCGCAGTGTCTCGTGCTGGCCGAGCGGAACTTCTTTGCAAACGTCAAGAATTCGATCAAGCAGATGTATCGCCCGGATCCAGATGACATCCACCATGGCTTTTGCCAAGCGGTCGACAACATTTTCAGCGAATGCAGAGGCTCTCAAGACGACGAAGGCAAGAGTTTCAAACCGACCGACTTCTACCAGTACGACTCTGTTTTCGACCAAACCGCAAATGTTCCTGACATTGTGAAAGCGGACGTCGGTCCATCGGAAAGGTATGAGGCGTTGCCCCTCGCCACCACCGATGAGGAAGATTGACGGCGAATGTTCGATAGTCCGCGATCAACTCCGCACAAACGAATTCGACGTCAAAGTCATCGCGGCGTTCAGTTCTGAGTATCAATGGCGGGGCCATCGCTGGGCAGAAGATGCCACGGTGGAACCGTCGAACAGCAACGCGCGAACGGGTGGCAGCGAACTTGGAGAATCAAAGAGGCTTCACGGCGGAGAATTGCCCGGCGGAACAGTTGAGGTCAACTGTTTTACTCTGACGCGACGAGGAACAACCTTCGATCACGAGAACGACGCTTCTCTGGGACCGGCCTCCGCCACGACGGCATCACCCGTTCGTGCTCGACATGCCCATGGTGGTTCACAGAATCGAAATCAATCGCTGCCCCTCAGTCGTCCAAGCGAAGCTTGGCCAGAGTAGAACATTTGTCCCCAAATGTTCGCGTGCCAGGGTGACATCGTCGAACAGCAACGCGCGGACGGGTGGCAGCGAACTTGGTATAGCGACGACGCTTGGCGGCCAAGAATGGCCCGGCGGAACAGCTGGGGACAACTGTTCTACTATGACGCCGGCGGCAGGTCTGCCGCGGCAGAGAGCGGTGGGCAACACCGCGAGAGAAAATCGGGATGACAAGATTCGAACTTGCGACCTCTGCACCCCCAGTGCAGCGCTCTAACCAGGCTGAGCCACATCCCGTGAAGGCCACAAACTCTACCGAAGTTCGGTCGGTTCCGCTAGGGTGAACGGGCAGTTTCAGAAACTCTCCTCACCCGCGGCTTCCGCAGGATGTTTTGGCAATGGATTTGGTGATTCAGACGGCTGATACGACGATGCAGGCGGCTCGGCACAGCTCGGAAATTCCCGCGAACCAGGGGAGCACGGCCAACCGTTTGGGTTCGGACACTCCCGCCGCACGATCCGATGCGGCGGGCAAGTTTTCGCGTTGGATGCTGTTACTCTCAATCGTGGCCTTCTTCGCCTTCGTGGGATTTTCAGTTTGGAAGTTGAATCGTCCGGATGAAGGCGGACCGGTGACGCCCGCCGCGCTCGGCCCGGTGCCGGATCGTTACAACACCGAGCGGGCGATGGGGTATCTGATCGAGATCTGTGACCTGGGGCCTCGACCGTCGGGCAGCCCCGCGATGAAGCAACAACAAGCGTTGCTGACCGATTTTTTCACGCAGCGCGGCGGCGACGTGCGTCTGCAGAAAGGCGAAATCCGTCATCCGCTGACCGGCGAGAACATGCCGATCGCGAACCTGATCGCCAGTTGGCATGCGGACGCTCCGACGCGGTTCCTCCTGTGCGCCCATTATGACACTCGGCCCTACCCGGACCGCGACCGTCGTGATCCCAAAGGTGTGTTCGTGGGTGCGAACGATGGTGCCAGCGGTTCGGCGGCCTTGATGGAACTGAGTCATCAGTTCGAGAATTTGCCGGAGAGCATCGGGGTGGACGTGGTGCTGTTTGATGCCGAGGAGTTTGTGTTCGGCGAGGGCAATGGGGACTACTTTTTGGGATCCACCTTGTTCGCTCAGCAATATCGATTGGAACCGCCCGCGGTGCCATACAAAGCCGGCGTGTTGTTGGACATGATCGGCGATCGTGAATTGCAATTGCTTTATGAACGCAACAGTTTGCGGTACGCGGGCGATGTGACTCGGTCCATCTGGAGAACCGCGAAACGATTGAAAGCGAAAGCCTTCGTGCCTCGCGTCCGCAGCCAAGCCATTCGAGATGACCACCTGCCGCTGAACGAGATCGCTCGCATCCCCACCACGGACTTGATCGATTTTGATTACCCACGACCTGGGTTCCGTGCCCCGCAATATTGGCACACGACGCAGGACATCCCTGAAAACTGCAGCGGCGAGAGCATGGCGGCGGTGATTTGGGTGGTCCATGAATGGATGTTGGAGCAGGGGTGAGGAGGGGAAAGTGGGCAGGGGTAGGGAGTGGAAAGTGGGCAGGGCCACAGGGCGTCAGGGGTACAGGTCGTAGGGGCACAGGACGTTGCGAGCGAGTTGTGGTGGAGGAGGTTTGCTTTTTGTTATGTTGCTTGGTTTGCCTTGTCTGTTTGCCGGGTGACGTTTCTTTTCTGATTGGGTCGCTTTCATGTTCGCCGGTGGTTTGATCCTTGCTTGCACGCTGATCGGGTTCGCCATTTGGCTGCAACGATCCGAGCAAGTCGGTTGGTCGCGGCACCGTTTTGATGAGGAGGCGGACCGGCCGTACATGGTGCGTCGCTGGCGTTCACGACGTCAGGTGAACTTTCTGTTCTTGGTTTGCGGCGTTTTGATCTTGGTCGCCACGTTGGCATCGCCGGCCCGTCGTGCTTTGTGGTTGGCGTGTTGGTCGTCCGTCATGTTGGTTTTGGTCGCGATTCTCTTCCTGGCTGGGCTGGACGCACTTCGCACGGTGCGGCACATGCGGCACCGCATGAATGAGCTGAAGCAAACTTCGCGTGACTCCGACACCTGACCTTTCACGCATCGCCACCCAGGCGTGAAACAGCCGCGGTCTTGGTTGTGTCTTGACGTCGTCCCGCGGGGATGGCTATCGACCGAAACATGATCACCGACGATGCCATTTCTGTGCGTCGTCCCCGGCGATGGGACGAACCGATGGATCCGCTCATGAGCGATGCGGACGTGGTCTGGTTACGTGATCAGGCACCGTTTGCGACCCTGGATCCGGCGGCTTTTCCCAAGTCCATTCCGCTGGACGGCATCCTTCGGAACGATTGTCGGTTGCATCAATTCACACATGGCGAGGTGATTGCGCGCGAGGGCGACTACGCCAACAGTGCGTTCTTGCTGCTGGATGGTCACGCGGAGCTGCTCACCCGTGAGTTGCCTCCCGAGTGTTTGGGCCGACGTGAAACCGAAAAAGTCTCGTGGCCTCGTGCGATTTGGAAACTGCTGAAACCCTCGGGTGTTCGCGAGGCTCGACGCGGCGACGAAGTGATTCCCAACGTCGACCTGCACGAATCATCGCATCATGCGGACGAGCGACCTCCGGTGCTGCAGTTGCAGGATTTTGATGGGCTGGTGCAGGCCGGCCAAAGTGTTCGTTTGGGTCCGGGCGAACTGTTCGGGGAAGTCGCGGCGATGTATCGGGCTCCGCGTTCTGCCACGGTGGTGTCGCAGGGCAACAGCAGACTGCTGGAGATTCGGCTGCAAGGCCTGAAGATGCTGCGGCGCGACCCAGCGTTTTCAAAACGGATGGACGATCACTACCGCGAAAATTGGTTGCCGCTGCATTTGAAAGAGATTCCCCTGCTGCGTTTTTTGCCGGAGCAGAATCTGCAACGGGTCGTGGCAGCGACGATCCAGCGATCCTTTGGTCGACTGGAATGGAACGCGGACTACAAGAAGACTCGCACCTTATCGCCCGCCGAACAAATCGCCAGTGAACCGGTCGTCGCGACGGAAGGCCATCAAGTCACGGACCTGATCATCGTCCGCAGTGGTTTCGGCCGCGTGTGTCAAATCTACGGAGCCGCACAGCGCACGACGGCCTATCTCGGCAAAGGCCACTTGTTCGGCTTGGAAGAGATCGCGTTGGGTGTCACCAATCCCGACGGGCCAATCAATTTGCCGCTGCAGCATTCCCTGCGAGCCGTTGGGTTCTTGGACACGCTGCACATTCCCGTGGAATGTTTCGCGACCGAAATTTTGCCACACGTTCGTCGGAGTGAATTGCCGCGAGCCGCCGCACAAGCGATCTTGCAAACCAAAGGAACCGCCGAGGCCCGCGAGCGTCGTAGCGAGAAACGTCCCAAAGTGGACCTTCCGATTGTCTGCGACACGGGGCGATCGCAATCCAACGAGGAAACGTGGCAGGATCTTCCCAGCCCCACCGGGACCTCGTTCGAACCAACCGGGTTGCTTGAGTTCATCGTTCAAAACCGTTTCAACAACGGCCGTGAAGCGATGATCATCGATCTTCATCGCTGCACACGTTGCGACGATTGTGTGAAGGCTTGCGCGTCGGTCCACGATGGCAACCCGCGGTTTGCACGCGTCGGCGTCAACCATGACCGACTGCAATTCGTCCAAGCCTGCATGCACTGCACGGATCCGGTGTGCATGATCGGATGCCCCACAGGAGCCTTGCACCGAGACGAGGCAACCGGCCACGTTCACGTCTCTGAAAATATCTGCATTGGTTGCGGAACGTGTGCGAAAGGGTGCCCCTACGGCAACATCGAAATGGCGTCGGTGAACGATCCCAAAGGACGTCCCTACACCGACGAAGCCAGCAATCGCCCAATCACGAAAGCGACCAAGTGCGACATGTGCAGCGGACTGCCCAGCGGTCCGGCGTGCGCGGCGGCTTGTCCTCATGATGCGATCGTTCGAATTGATTTGAGCGAGTCACCGCCATTGGAACATTGGTTGAGGCGGCGCACATGAGCACGGTCGAACGTCGCGAATCCGAATCGTCGCGAAAATGGAAACAAACTCGCCGAGACTTTCGCGAGCAACTGCATCGCCGTCTATGGGGCGGCGGTCAACCCTGGACTTTTCGGCGACGACGCGTTGCCAGCTTGCTGGTCGTCGCGATCGCATTGATCGTCACGGCTTGGACTTCGCAGTCCCTGCACGCGGCGTTGATGCGCAGCAGCGTGATGACGGGTTGGACGTTGTTGGTGTGTGTGTTGATGCTGTTTGCCATCGGCATTCGGCGACGCATTCCGATCCTGCCACTGGGCACGATGAGCACGTGGACTCAGGTGCATATCTTCACCGGTTTGTTCGCGGCCGGCGTGTTTCTGATGCATGTGCCTTCCATCGCATCAGGACAACTGATCGCGGACGGATGGCTCGAGGGCACACTCAGCTTTCTATTCCTCGCGGTCAGTGCGTCGGGTCTGTACGGTTTGATTGCCAGTCGTCGTTTGCCGGCTCGATTGACCGCCATGGGCAGCCAACCTCGCTATGACCAAATCGCTTGGCACCGCGAGCAACTTGCCGCCAGAGCCTCTGAGCGGCTGGACAGTTTGACCAGTCTCGAATCCCAAACGGTGCTCGGCGAGTTTGACGATCAATACCTTCGTCGATACATGGAATCGCCGCTGTCTTGGTCACATCGTTTGTTTGCCCATTCGTTTCGCCGTCGCCGGTTGGTGATCGGTTTGAATGAACTGCATCGCTACTTGGAAGACGACGGCAAGGAAGTTGCCAACGAGCTTTCCGGTTTGGTTCGTTTGCGAGACGAATTGGACACGCAACATGCCTTGCAGTGGCGGCTACGAGCTTGGGTTGCCGTGCACGCGGTGATGTCGACCGCTCTCGTGGGACTTGCCATCATGCACACCATTCACGCTTTGCAGTTTGTGGAGTCATGAGACGCGACGATTTCCAATTGCCATCGCCGCCGCGAATGGTTCGACCGGGTGAGTCGTTCGTTTGTGGCCGTTCACCGTCGTGTGAACCTTGTTCCCAAGGCCCCAACGCCTCGGGTCAATGCCCATTCGCTCATTCTCAAGACCCGCAACAACTGGGTTGTCACCCCAAGCGAACTTGGACGGGTAAACGTCGTCGGTTGACCACCGCGGGATTGATTTGCCTGGCGATCGCCATGCTTGTTTTGTTTTTCACTCGCATCACACCCAAAGTCATTCAGCCCGGTCATCTCACCACGGCACACGCTCAAATTTTGGCAGGCGAGCTGAGCCAGGACCGCTGTGCCGCTTGCCATCAGAACGTCATCAGCAATGGTTGGCTGAGCAACGGAGCAACCTCCGCCGAACCAAGCGAAACACGACAACAAGCGGGCCTGTTTGGGTTGGCAAGCTGGTTCACCTCAAGCGATGCCGATCATGCAAATCTGCCCACGGTCGAAATGACGGATTTGTGCCTGAACTGTCACGAACAACAAATGCCACGTGAATCCGCGCGATGGGCTCACAACCTTTCGCCGACCGATCGCGAAGCGTTGACGTTGGCGGCGATGCTGAAACAAGCCAACCAAGCGACTCCGCCCTCGGACGCACAGACCGCGGAATTGCTGGCCACCAACGTCAGTCGCACCAGCTCGTTGCAGAACAACTTGGCGTGCAGCATTTGCCATCAAGAACATCACGGTGCCGACGCGGAGTTGGCGGCGATCACGGATTCGCGATGTCAATCGTGTCACGTGAACCAGTTCGGATCCTTTGCCGCTTCCCATCCCGAATTCGGTGAGTGGCCTTATGCGAAGCAGCCGAACATTCATTTCGACCACGCTCGGCACGCGAAAATTCACTTTCCCAGCGAAGCTGAAAAGGGCAATCCAAACGCGACTTCCCATAGCAGTCGGTTTGCGACGTTTGATTGTCGCAGTTGTCATGTCGGTCCGAATGTGAGTTCGACCGGACTGAACGGTGACAGCAGCGATCCGATCGCCACCACGCTACCGTACGAAGTGGCTTGTGCAGCATGTCATGACGAAGCGTTGAAGGTCCAAGTCGCCGACGGTCCCTCGCTGCTGCAATTGCCAACGTTCCCGGAGGACATCGCGGCGGAAGCGGGCCATTGGCCGGAAAACGCGACCGGGTTCGCTGACGGAGGCGTCGATGGTTGGATGGCGTTGTTGCTTCGCTCGAAGGCCAACCAAACCGCGGTTCGACGTTTCCAACGAGTCGACTCGGTCGATTGGGACTCCAGCTTGGTGCGGCTCGAAGCGGTGTCGTTGGCGAAATCAATCACAGGCCTCTCGTCCGAGTTAGCAAGCGACGGACAAGACGCTTTGATGCAGCGGTTGGTGGACGCGGGCGTGGATCCGCGAACGGCAAAGCCACTGGTCGAATCGTTCCCACCGCAATTGGTTCGCGATGCGATCGCGGTCTGGTTTGGCGATTCGTCAACGCGGCCAAGCATGAGGACGCAGACGTTGTCTTCCGAAACGGAATCCGGGTTGGGCATGCTCGATGGCGAACTGACCGAGTGGAATGAACAAGACGCGTTGCTGGAGAACGATCCGTTGCTGTCAGAGGATCCGCTGTTCTCGGACGATCCTCTGGGCTTTGGGGAGCCTCTCCTGGAGGAAACATCTTTCGAGGAAACATCTTTCGAGGACACGTCGGCACCGAGTTCGGAGCCTCGTTTGGAGCCGATGCCCAACAACTTCGCGGAGATGCAAACCGAATTGTCAACGCGTTATGACGCGTCGAAGACGCAAAGCTTCGGCGGTTGGTACCGCGACGATCTGACGATGTCCATTCGCTACCGAGGCAAGGGGCATTCGGACTCGGTGTTGCGTTCCATGATTGAGATCGCTCAACAGTTACCGGTGGAGGATCCGTTGCGAGACGCACTGCTGAAGCAGCCCGCGATCGCCGCATGTGCTGATTGTCACCGAGTTGAAAAGACATTCTCGAGTGAGGCTGACGATGCGATGGCGTCGATGCGGTGGCGAGCTTTCCAGGCACCGACCAAGAGCGAGCGATTGACTCGTTTCTCACATGCTCCTCATTTGAATATCCAGGGACTGCAAGACTGCTCGCATTGCCATCAGTTGAATGCTCCCACCGCAGCCAACATGGTGCATTCGGAGGGCAGCTCAGTTGACGCGGTCTCTCCGGAAGTCGACACGATGCTCCATAGCGAGTTCCTACCGATGACGAAGTCCAGTTGTGCGAGTTGCCACACTCGGTCCGCAGCGGGGGATCACTGCACGCGATGTCACAACTATCATGTGCATGAATTGCGATGACCTCTCGTCGTGATGCATCTGACGCTCGCATTTGATCCGTTTTGTGGCCAACCCGTTTTCCAGCCGATTCACGCGTCCGGGTGCTCTGGCGTATCGCTATCGAGCGGTTGCGGATGATGCGACAGTCGAATCAAAGGGACGGGGCGACTTCGTAGCCCGTTGGATACAAACGCTGCGTCGGTATCGCTTCGGGTTGATCGTTGGACCGCACGGCACGGGCAAATCCACCTTGCTGCATGACGTGACCCCGGAGCTGCAATCCGAATTTCCGGGCGGGCAATGGGTGCAGTTGACCGGTGATCCAAGAGCTGGCTTCTTTGAAAGATTGCAAAAGCGACGTGAGAACGCTCGCTCGGTTTTGCGGGTTCAGCGACAAGTTGCCGCCGGTGGGGTGCTGGTGGTTGATGGCGGAGAACAACTTTCGACCTGGGCACGCTTTCGTTTGCGACGTCGGATTCGAACTGCTCAGCAGTTCTGCCTGATGACCGCCCATCGTGATTTGGTCGGATTCACAGTCATTCATCGAACCCGAGCCGATGAAAACGTGATTCGTGAATTGTTGCGTGAGTTGCTGAAACAACACCCCGCCGCCGAAAGTTGCTTCCAAATCGATTCACATGATCCGGGGCGGCTGATCATTCGCGTGCCGGATGGTTCGAATCAAATTGTTGCGTTGGATCAGGTCACAGACGTTCGCGAATTGTGGTCTCAGCTCTATGATGTCGTGGGACGGGCTGCCGTCACGACGGAAATTCCTTGCTCCGAGAATTGAGCTGATTGTTCATGGCTGTTCGTTTGAACGTGATTGTCTTGCGTCCCGAAGGTGACCACCGGCACTTTGATCCCGCTTGCGATGACGCGGTGGGGCAATTGCTGGGTCGTCCTGGATTGGACTTGGTGTTATTGGATCGGATCCCCGGTCCCAACGATGCGGGCACGGAACGATTGGCGGTGGAGTCGATCGCCGGCGACATCGCTTGTGTCGCTTGGACCGACGCGGATCGAGTTTCGCAACCGTTGGCGTTGCTGGGCAAACGAGTGGCTCGCGTTCCTCATCGCCGCGATGTGGACGCTCCGACGCCCGACGTAGAAGGTCCGATTGCCAAGCTCTATCACTTTGACATGCGACGCGATGGGGCTCAGCAGACGATCCTGAAAGATTTGCAAACGTTGCTGGCGACGCGTCAGACACCGACGTTTCAAATTGGATCGATGGGCGATCGCAAACCGAGAGTGCCGAAGGCCAATCCCGAGGAAGCTTCTTCGCAAGAGTCGCCGGCGGTTGCTCCACCGGTGAGTCCAACGCCGGTCGTCCGCGAGGTGCCTCGTTCCACGTCAGCGTCTCAAGCGAAGACCAATTTGGATGCGCTGGTGGATGAGCTCGATGAGTTGGACCTGTAGGTCCGGATCCGTTTCGATGTCGATGTTCCGACACGTAGCGAAAGTCGTCAAGACTTTTCTGAGGCAGTTCCCAAGTAGCGAAAGTCGTCAAGACTTTCGGGCAGCAGCCAGCCGAAGCTCTTGACGAGCTTCGCTACGAGCCAACCGCGCCCGAAGCTCTTGACGAGCTTCGCTACGGGGCTTCGCGAGGGGGACTTTCTGCTGGGACGGGACGAGGAACGGAGGTCACTCGATGGGGCGTAGATTCATCGTTCCGATGTGGATGCCACCAGGTTCATCGTAGCCGAAGATACCGCTGACGCTGAAGTACTTTTCCAACGTTTCCCACTCCGGCCAATCGTCGCGACGCATCAGTTCAGCAACTCGTTTGGTCATCGGATTATCGCCGCCTCGATTCTCGAGCACGGTTGCACTGCCTTCCGAGTTCGCCATCTCATAGAGAATGCGGAAGGATTCCGAATCACGATTGAACTGGAACAAGAACGGCGTTTCGCCCTCCAACTTCGCGCCCAGTTCACTGGTCAACAAGACGTAGTCCTCATCGGCCGACAAGCGATCGACTTCCCCGTCGCTGGACTTCAAGACTTCCACAATGATTTCGCGACTGTCGGAGAGCAGCAGCCAATTGTCGAGCAACATCAAACTGCGTTCGGGAACGCGGATGATGGGGGCGTTGAAGTTAGGACGTTCGGCGAAGTAGACGGTCTTTCCGCGAATGACTTCGGGTTTCATGTCCTTTGGCGGAACCTTCGACTTCATTTGTTCCAGCAAACGTTTGGCCTCCTTGGCATCGGCGAATTCGATCGCGATGACGCGGGCCATCGAGTTCCAGTTGGCGGGAAGCTGATAACGCTGGATGGTCACGACCCGACCGGTCATGGCAGGAAAGACTTCTTCCGCCAATGAAACGCCGAATCGATCCTGGACCGGTTTCTCCGTGAAGTCCTTGAAGCGTCCTTCGCCGGCGAAGCGATTGACAATCTTGCCGAGATTTTCAAATGCGGTTTCGATGTCCCAACCCACCGTGGTGAAGCTTGCCGAGTCCGCGGGAACCCAATCGGGCGGCGACACATCGGTGTCTTCGGGTCGCAACACACCGAAGAAACCATCGCGAGGCGGATCGATCAGCACGTGCACATGGCCGATGGTTTCGACGATCTCGCCACCGCGGAACATGCTGCCGCCGACGCCGCGAATTTTTTCGATGCCTAAATCTTGAACGATGGGGGCAATGAAGAACGCGGAACCACTGCGAGCGATGATGCGTTTGACGATGCCATAAGGATTGATGAAGAACGTCGTTTGTGGGATCTCGGCTTCCGCCCCAATCGACCGGCTCATCACCGCGACGAAGTCGGTGTTCTGAGCCAAGGTGGAGGTTTCCGACGATTCACTGCTGGACGAACTGCGGCGGGAGCGACCGCTGGACGTGTCATCGCGTTGCGACGCAAGCAACCGTTTGGCGATGTCTTTGCCCACGGTGCGACCGAACCCGATCACATAAAACCCATCCTGCTCGAACCACTCGATCACGTCGCCGTTGCCACGTTGCCGCACCAATCGCGTCATCTCGATGGAGCCGATTTGTTCGGTCTGGATGACGAAGCGATTTTTCTCCGCCAGTGTCATCAACCGATCGACCAAATCCGACATTGTGCGGTTGGACGGGCCCGCATCGATCATGACCGCCACCGCGAACGAATTTTGTTGGCGACGTTTTTGACGCAACCGACGTGCAATCGCTTCGTCGTCGTCTTCATCCTCCGAATTCGCGTTCTGGTTGTCCGCGTTCTCTTCCGGGGGTGGGCCTTCCAGCAACGCCACCGCCAATTGACCTTGAGGAAGCGATCGCAATTCATCCAGCGTCAGCCCCAGTTCTTTGCCGACGTTGTCAAACAGTTCGCTCAGGATGTCATAAATGTCAGAGACGAACGGACGCATTTGCGGGTCGTTCAACATCTTGCCGAGCGAGGACGTTTCCCAATCTGCCCGAATCGAATTTACGTCGTCGACCCGAATGTAGGCCAGCGTTTCCGCCGGCAACAACTTGGGTGCCGGCACCGTCGCGCGAGTTGGTTCGGCCGTTGCCGACGAGCTTTGTGCAATTGCGGGTGACGCTTGGAAGCAGACCAACGTTGCCGCGAGGACCGCAGCCACGAACCACCGACCAGCGAGCGTCGCACGGAGTGAAAAGTCAGGCGTCACGGGCCGCACAACAGGAACATTCGGTGCGAATCGGTGTTGAAGACAAGTGAAACGATGGGGATTCATTTTGGAAGCTTTCCGAATGGCTAGCTACAATCGAGGCAGAAAAGTCAGCTCTCATCGTATCCGATCCCCCACGCGAACCGAGTGTCAGTCGCATGAAACGTCCGTCTCAAATTGTAGCGAGCCTCACCGCTGGAACCCTATGGATTCTGTTGGCAACCACGGCTTCGGCCCAGCCTGACGACTCGGCAGCCGGAAATGCGCAGGGCGGCACCGGCCAAGCCGCGGGCGAGATCAATCAGGGCATGAACCCCGACGATGTGTTCCAAGGCATTCAGCGTGACGGAGGCGCGGTGGGTTCCGGCGCAGCGACTCCGGTGGGTGCTTCGGCGGCATCGACCGCGGGTGGCGGAACGGGCGGCGGAGCCCGATCGACGTTTGGCGGCGGTGGATTCGGCGGCGGAGGTGGCTTGGGTGCCGCTTTCGGAAGCCTGTTCGGCGGCAATAATTTCGGTGGCGGAGGCGGCGGAGCGACGGCCCCCATTCGCACACGACTTCGCAGTGCGGTCACGGGTCCCGGCTTGCAGGCGGCCGACGTCCAGCGAGCCGCCAACGCGCGGCTGCGTGGCAGTTCCAACCTCACTTCCACTCGCGGAAATGTGCCGGGCCTTAGGAATTCCAACGGTTCGCGGTATGCTGGGGTGAATGTTCAAATCGAGAATCGAACGGCGACGCTGACCGGTTCCGTTGCTAACGAATCGGATCGTCGCATGACCGAATTGCTGATGCGATTGGAGCCGGGTGTTTCTCGAGTGAACAATCAGTTGAGTGTTGCTCCCTGAGATCATGTGCACGCCGCGGCCATTGATCCACCTCCTTTTGAGTTCCGACTTCGATGGTCTCCCTGCCGCTCGTCACGACCGATTCATCGGAGTCGACCACGCCTCGCAAGATCCACTTGCTGAATTGGTCACTGGATCAATTGAAGGCGTGGTTGAAAGAGAACGGGCATCAAGCTTTCCGTGCCAAACAAATCCGGCGTTGGCTGTTCTCGGGCCGAGCGACATCGTTTGACGAGATGACGGACTTGTCCGCGAAGCTACGCGCTCAGTTGGACGAACACTTCACGATCTTCAATGCCGCCGAGGTCACCGCATCGGTTTCCAAAGACGGCACGGAGAAGTTGCTGGTCCGGTTGGCCGACGGTGGTGAAGTCGAATGCGTCCTGCTTCGTGATGGCGGTCGACGCAGCATTTGCGTGAGCAGCCAAGTTGGTTGTGCGATGGGGTGCGTGTTCTGCGCCAGTGGGTTGGATGGCGTCGATCGAAACCTGACCGGCGGCGAGATCCTGGAGCAGATGTTGCGTTTGCAGCAGCGGCTTCCGGAATCAGAACGGCTCAGCCACATCGTGATGATGGGCATGGGTGAACCGTTGGCCAATTTGCCAGGCGTCTTGGCCGCATTGGATGTGGCTCGCAGCGAAGAAGGACTGGGGATCAGCCCACGACGAATCACGATCAGCACCGTTGGATTGCCACCCGCGATCGACAAGTTGGCCGCCTCGGGTATCCCCTACAACTTGGCCGTGTCGTTGCATGCTCCCAATGATGAACTGCGGAGCGAGTTGGTACCGGTCAACCGCAAGGTTGGGATTGAACCCGTGTTGCAAGCCGCGGATCGTTATTTCCAATCGTCGGGTCGTCGATTGACGTTTGAATACGTGCTGTTGGGCGGCGTCAATGATGGTGACGAACACGCTCGTCAACTGACTCAGATTCTTCGCGGTCGCAGCGTGATGATGAACGTGATTCCGTACAACCCAGTCGCGGGGCTTCCTTACCGAACGCCCAGCAAAGAATCGATCGCGCGATTCCGATCGATCTTGGAGTCGGCCGGGGTGAATGTGAACTTCCGTCAACGCAAAGGCGATGAAATCAATGCGGCGTGCGGTCAACTGCGTCGCAACCGCGGTGGCAAAACGAAAGACGCGTCCGCCACTTAGGCGCAGCACGCCACCGTAGGTTGGCCACGCTGGCCGACATCTCAGTAGGTTGGCCACTCTTGGCCGACACCTCACCAGAATCGCCGACATCTCTGCACTCGTTTGCATCAGCAGTCGGGCAGGAGTGCCCACCCCACGTCCGGCTGTTGTGACTGGCAGGCATGCTTCCTGCAAAAACCCTCGCGATTGTGTTGACCCGCGGCGAACGGATTCGCTATTTCTGGACCTTGGCGACGAACGCATCGTCGCTGCTGTGTCAATCATTCAATTCCAGGGATGGAGCATATGTCCGTTTCACTCATGCGGATCGTGGGTCGTTTTGCTTTTGGTTTCACCGTCGCGGTCGCACTGACCACATTCACCGGTTGTGGTTCGTCCGCCCCTGAAACCGTCGCCTCCAACGAAACCGCCTCAGCCCCCGCAACCCAGGTTGCCTCGGGGAAAGAAGCGGAGACCGTGGTCGGCCAATTCCTGGATCGAATTCGTCGTGGTGGAGCCGAAAACACCGCCATGGAACTGCTCACCCAACGGGCTCAGTCCGAACTCAACCGAATCGGCCACACCGTTCAGCCTCTTGGATCGCCTGACGCCGAGGTGACCATCACCCGCAGCGAAGCCGTAGGGATGGAGCATCTTCCGGAAGATCAAAAGGTGCCAACACGATTGGTCCACTGCATCTGGAGCGAACCATCGGAAGCGGACGGTTCGAAGCAAGAATTCCAAATTGTCCTGCCAGTTGTCCAACAAACCAACGGCTGGCGAATTTCGGGAATGGTCCTGGGAATGGCCACCGGTGAACCCGAATTGATTCTGGATTTCGAAAATGGAGACGAAATGGCTCGGATCCTGAACGCTCAGGAACAAACTCAAACCGCCGCCAATCCGAACGCGACGGCGACCGAATCTCTGCAGCGCTGAGCTTCAATCGCTCGATCAAACCCGCCGATCGCTCGTTATTTTCAGCGTGCGAAGGGCGAGAACATCCATTTGCCGAGGCGGAGTGAGACTTCGCTTCGGCTTTTTGCTGCGCGGTGGATTGCCACCGGGTGTCGCCGAAGCGGATTGTCTCCCCAGCTCGGGTAAGGCACCATGGAAGCCATTAACACTTCATGGCGGTCCACCTGAGCCCGCAATGAGTCAGCCAGCTTGCCTTGATGGAAGACGCGCTAGCATGTCAGCCGTCTTGCGAACGGAAATGACTGGGAAATTGCCCCGCCACTCGGGCTTTCGATGAATTGTCCTAGCGATGGGCGTTTAGCAATCAGCCCACCACAGAGGAAATCAGCAGGATCGGCGGCGTCCTTGACTGGACAAATGGCGAACGCCGGTGGTGAGCCTGACAGAACGCGTTGCAGCCGCCGGTTTCCCGACCTCGCCAACACCCCGGCGGGCCGGCTTTCGCCATGGAGTCTGGGTGGTCTGGGCAATTGACAACGTTTGCTAGCTAGCTACCGTAACGCAAGTCAATGCAAGCGGCAATGTCGCCGCATCTCCCCTGAACCCCCTCATTTGAGCGGATGACGGCCGGAGTCCAATGCAATCGATCAGGGTGACCGGATGCCACCCCAATTTCAGCGTGCGAACAGGGATCGCACCGAAACCTCCGAACTAACTCTGGAGAAACACATGAATCGGAATTTGGTGAAGGGTACCGCCGTCGTCGCACTGATGTTGGGTGCTTCGTTGGCTTTCACAAATGATGCGAGCGCTTTCAAGTTCTTGCACGCCAACAAATGCTGCAACACCGGCGGTTTGTTCAGCGGCCTGAAGGCTCACAAATGTGGCGGTGGATTGTTGGCCAAACTGAAAGCCAAACACTGCTGCGAGCCAGCTCCAGAGCCATGCTGCGAACCTGCTCCAGAACCATGTTGCGAGCCAGCACCTGCTCCTTGCTGTGAACCAGCACCAGCTCCCGCTCCTTGCTGTGGCGAAGCTGCGCCCGTGATGGCTGCGCCAGTCGTCGAAGCTGCTCCTTGCTGCGGTGGCGACGTTGCCGCTCCAGTCGCTGGCTCCGTGATGGAAAGCAGCGAAGGCTTCGACCTGGCTCCAGGCGAAACCTTGGTTCCTGGTAGCGTGACCACCGGCGAAGCAACCGAAGCCGCTGCAGAAGAAGCCGCTCCAGCAGCACCTGTTGCTGATGAAGCCGCTGACGCTCCTGAAGCTGCCGCCGAAGAAGCACCTGCTGCTCCAGCCGAAGCCGCTGAAGAAGCTCCCGCAGCAGAAGCAGCCGAAGAAGCTGCTCCTCCAGCACCCGCTGCAGAAGAAGTCAAAAGCAGCAGCGATCAAGTCGAAGAAGCTGCTCCTCCAGTCCCAACGCCAGATGCCAACACCGACATCTGAATGTTGACGGTCGAGCTCGCTTGATCAACCCAATCAAAGAACCCCGCATGCAACCAGCGTGCGGGGTTCTTTTTTTTTGTCTCAGTTCTGTAACACGACCGCGTCGACGTGAAAGGACTCAGTCCTCGTCGCCTTCTTCAAACACGTCGTCCGCGCCCGGTGTCTTGGGGTCTTCCGGTGCTCGTTTGCGAAGCTTGCGTTGTAGCGACCGTCGGTGGATCCCCAAACGTCGTGCGGCTTCGGAGATGTTCCCTCCACAATCCGAAAGCACCCGATGAATGTGCTCCCATTCATTGCGTGCCAGCGACGGTGCGGGAAAAGCCAACCCGCCTTCGGGCACATTCTGGCCTTCGCCACGAATGAAGGCGGACAAGATGTCGTCCGTGTCAGCGGGCTTGCTGAGAAAGTTCACCGCGCCCGCGCGAACCGCGTCGATCGAGGCGGGAATACTGCCGAACCCCGATAGCATCAACACGCGACAATCCGGTTTGATCTCCAACAAACGCCGCAGCAGATCCAGACCGCTGCGTCCCGGCATTCGCAAATCCAACACGGCCAAATCGGTCGGTGACTGGCTGAAGACCGCGACGGCTTCGTCGTAATTGCCCGCCGTCAGCACGCGAAATCCGCGACTCTGCATCGCCACCGCCATGCGTTCACGCAACACGACCGTGTCATCGACCAACAGAATGCTCTCCGCCCCGACCGTTTCCGACGTGCAGACCTCGGATGGCGTGGGATACGGCAGCACGCCGTCACCACCGTTGCTGGCGTTACTGTTGCTGGGGTCAGAGAAACTCATGGGGCACCATGATCCTGGGCGAATAGAACGATCCTGGGCAAAGAAACCGTGACTTGCAGTATAGCAGCCGGTCGACGCGATTCAGACCCGGACCAGGTGCGTCAATCTGATCCAACTCCTACGGCGAGGGCTCACTCAGACGGAGCTGCCATCCTTTGGCAGCGGCAATCGCACCGTTGCAACCGTGCCCACCCCGGGCGTGCTGTCAAAGGTCAGCGATCCACCCAATCGTGTGATCACGTTGCGAGTCAGGAACAACCCCAGCCCGATTCCTCGTCCGGGTTCTTTCGTCGTGAAGAATGGATCGCCAGCCCGGTCCATCACTTCACCGGACATCCCCAATCCTTGATCACGAACCTGCAGCCGCACGGCGTCATGGTCCACGATCGGTTCAACCGCGACACTCTGAGACGACTCGCTCGCATCCAAACCGTTGTGGATGAGGTTTCGAATCGCCTGAGCCACGGCCTCTTCCGGCAACCAGAGAGGCTGATCCTCCCACGAATCATCGTTTGGGGTTTCGACGATCTCGACTCGGTGAGGGTCACGAATGCCTTCCAAAGCCGTGTCGATCAGATCCCCCAACGTCGTCCGGTTCCAACGTTGAGCAGCGGTGTCACCGGAAGCGGCTCGCATTCGTGAAAGAATTTGCCGGCACATCTGCAATTGACCATCGATCAACGACAAGTCTTCGTCGACCGACTTTGGTTTGGGAATGGCTTCCAAGTGCCGCGTCAATTCCCGACAGGCCACATCGATCGCCGAGAGCGGCGACGCAAGTTCATGAGCAGCCCCCGCGGCCAACGTGGTCAAGCCTTCCAATCGCATCGCATCGGCTCGTTCCGATTGACTGCGTCGCAGATCCCGTTCACGCAGACGCAATTGCCGAGAGATCCGAGTGACGAAGTACGTCAACACTGTCGCACAGGTCACAAACGCCAGCAACATGCCGCAATCACGCAAATCCAAATTCGCGATCATCCAATCCGGCGACTGCTGCGGGGTGATGGTCAACCCAGCGACCGGCCGCGAATCCACCAGCAACACCACGAACCCAAGGATCGCCAATCCGGTCAGTGTCCATGTCAGTGGCGCGGTCAAAATCACGCCACCCACGGCAATGTTGACGAAGTAAAACAAGCTGAACGGGTTGTCCGCACCGCCGGTCAAATACAGCATCGCGGTCAAGGTGATCAGGTCCATCGCCATCAACACGAAAGCCAACTGCAATGGCGTTTCCAGTTGAACCGTGGCATCTGAATCGGCAACCGAAGATCCATCGGGCGAGATCCCGACCGTCCGTTTCTCGACCAACGATCCATGTCCGCTGAGCGATTCATATTCGCGTGTTGACTGCGGCTCGCTTTGCCGACGTCGCTCCGTTCGGGCCAGCCACCAACCATAAGCACCATTGGTGATTGCCGTGAAAACCACCAACGCCAACAACGCCCCCAAAGGCAACAACGTCGGCGTCAGCAGACGCGCGAACAAGATCGTGAAGAGTTGTCCGACGATCGCGAAAGTTCGCAATTGCAACAACCAAGTCGATGACCCAAGCGGTGCGGGCGCGATCAGCGGCATAGCGAACTCCGGCCGAACGGGTCTCAGTGCGTTTCGCGGCGAGTCAATTCGTCTCGCAGTTTGGCTGCCAACTCGTATTGCTCTTCTTGCACCGCCGCATCGAGTCGTTCGCGAAGCGTTTGACCGACGGAATACTCGTTGCGGAGCGATTCACGCAGGTCCACCAACCGCACGATCAATTCGTCTTCGTCAAAGTGTTCTTCGGCCTCGTGTTTGACGAAGAAAGCACGCAACGTTTCCAGTCCGCGGTTGATGGCTTGGATGGCTTCTTCCGGTGTGTTCTCTTCCAACTCGCCGAGTGCTTCGGCTTGTGTTCGGTGGAACAAAACAAACGGGCGGTACTGTTCGTGTGACGAAATCCACTCGGGATCTTCGGACAACTCTTCGCAGAGATCCATCAATCGCAACGTGTGATCGGCGTCCATCACCGCGCGGTGATAGAATTGCAAACGCAGCCAGCAAATCCGGCGATGATAGAACTGCATGAATTCGCGATCGATTTCGTTGCAGTCCTCATCGGTCAATTCGTAATCGGGGTTTTCCAGCCGAACCATTTGCAAGTGTTGCAGGTACGATTCGCTGCCCTCGATCAGCTCACCGTCGGGACGCCCGGTGGTTTCCAGTTGCAGGACGCCCATGTCGACTCGCATCTGGATGACGTCTCGTTTATCGCCGCCTTTGATCAGACGGACGTTGAGCGAACTGGGATCAAATTCCCAATTCTGGAGGAGATCGTCGAGATGCCGAGCACGCTTCATGGAGTAAGGTGTCATTTCGGATGAAGTCAGAAAAGTCCGTGGCGATCCCAGTTCCTGCCATCCATCCTGACTGGGCACCGCTCCCAGTATAACAGGGCCCTCGCTGACGAGAACCTTCAATCGTCCCAGCCTGGTTTGCGGCGTCGACGTTTCTTCTCCGATTGCTGGCGTTTTCCTTCCAATCGGCGTTTCTTACTGCCCAAACTGGGGCGGGTCGCTTTGCGTTTTTTGGGCGGCAGCCGACAACCCAACAGCATCGAAACCAATCGCTCGCGGACTTCCGACAAATTTCGCGACTGGTCGCGTGTCGCTTCGCTGTGCAGCACCAACTCGCCTTCTTTGTTGATCCGCGTCCCAAACTGGGTGACGAATCGTTTTCGCCACGAATCGTCGAATCCCGTTTGCGTTTCGGGCTTCCATCGCAACGTCACCTTGGAATTGACTTTGTTGACGTTCTGTCCGCCAGGCCCGCCGCTGCGTGACGCGGACCAGTTCAATTCGGACTCGGCAATGACAAAACGGCTGGTGACGTGCAGATCGGGCATGGCCTGTGTTTCTACAATGCTTTGTTGACTCGTGCTAGCATCACAACGTGCCGACGAACGCCCGACGTGGGAACGAGGCTACACCGCTGATGCTGTATTACTGATTTGGATTTTGAGTTCGCTGATGAAATCAAGCCGCTCTCGCGCAACCGTCTTCGCCAATGGCTCGCTGTCTCGTTTCTTCCCGAAACGAACCGGCCCCGCGTTTTGCATCGCAATCGCGGTCGCGGTGATTGGGATCTCGACCGTCCGAGTCCGCTCGCAAACACCGACGTCCGGCGACGGCACCGCATCTTTCGCGGCAAGCGAGCAGCCGATGACGCAAAGCGATTGGCCTCGGTTTTTGAATCGAGACTTTTCGGGCGAGGCTCCATTGACCGATCACGCCCCCGCGTCATTCGCGAGTTTAAATTGGGCGGATGAGCCGACTTGCCAATGGACGCTGCCAGTGGGTGACGGCTACGGCATCGGGGTGGTTCGCGATAAAGCCTATTTTCATTTCGATGCGATCAACGGCAACGAACGTTTGCGAAAAATCGCGATGGACAATGGACAAACCCTTTGGACGCGCGAGTATCCGCTGAACTACCGCGATATGTACGGGTACGAGACCGGACCGAGATGCAGCCCGACCATCGCGAAGGTTGGCGACGGGTCCGGCGAAGTCCACATTTTCACCTACGGCGTGGCGGGCGAACTCGCGGCATGGAACTGCGAAACCGGAGAGCCTCTCTGGTCGATCTCGATGAACGAGCGATACGACGTCGTTCAAAATTTCTTCGGTGTGGGATCGTCTCCGTTGGTGCTCAATCAACTGGTGATTGTGATGGTCGGTGGCAGTCCGACGGAACAACAGAACCTCGCGCCGGGACGCCTCGATCGAGCAGTTCCTAATGGCAGTCTGCTGGTGGCGTTGGATCGGCACACCGGCGAAGAGATCTGGAAATGTGGCGATGACCTTGCCAGCTACAGCAGCCCCCGAACGATGACGATCGATGGCAAAGACTACCTGCTGATGTTTGCCCGAGATCACTTGTGGTTGATCGATCCCGTCGGCGGCAAATCGCTGGGCAAGATCTATCACCGCGCGGACATCCTGGAGAGCGTCAACGCGATGGTCCCCGTGGTGAAAGGAAATCGCGTATTGATCAGTGAGTGCTACGACGCGGGCGCCGCGTACTATGAAATCTCGATCGACGACGGGACCGCCAGCTTTGATCCCGTTTGGGTGGATCCCGTTGGACGACGACGTTCCCAAGCCCTGCGGTCTCACATGTCCACGCCAGTGCTTCACGAAGGGCACCTGTTTGCCTGCAGCGGCCGCAACGCCCCCGACAGCGATTTCCGATGCATTGAGCTGGACACCGGCAAGGTCAAATGGTCGGCTTTGGAACGTCGCCGAAGCACCGCCACCTTGATGGGCGATGTGCTGCTGGTGCTGAAAGAAACCGGCCCGCTGCACATCGTTCGCCCCAACTCGGAACAATACGATGAAATTGCTGTTTGGAACTTGGACCAATCCGCGGGCGATCGGCCTGCGTTGCAATACCCATGCTGGTCCGCACCTGTCGTCGTCGGCAACCAAATGCTGGTGCGTGGCGACCAAAATGTGATGTGCCTCTCGTTGCCCGGCAATATTCAACCCGGTAGTGAATCAAACTGAGTTCTACTCACCGAACGGGTCGCTTTGCAGCGTCGTAAACTGTGTGCAAGCAAATTTGACCGAGCGACTTCTCACACCTCCTTTGGCCGATCCGTCGACATGTCCTCATCAGAACCAGAATTGTCCAACGATCGGCACGATCCCGTCGGCGGGGTGATTCACGCCTATCAGAAGTACGACCCGGTCGCCTTTCCGCCGCCCAGTCAACCGCCGCCGGACTTGGTGTCGCCCGCCTTTGAGCAAGCCTTGATGTACGGCAACTTCGAAGAGTTGACCGAAGAACAGCTCGCCAACGCGGTCAAACTCGATCCGAGTCAGATTGCGGGACTCGGTCCCAGCATCGATTTTTTGAAAGCCTTGCTGGAGGATCGCAAGCGGAAAATTCTGGAAACCTACGAAACACACGGCGTGCAAAAGAAAGCTCGCAAAGCATTTCATCAAGCCGCCAAAAAGGTTCATCCGCCGGCCAAGATGGAAAAGCTCTTCCGCATGGCGATCAATCAAGAGCAACCGTTCATGATCGAACGTCTGTGGTACCAAGCCGATGGGGACAACGGGGAACTCGCTCGTCGATTGCTCGCCACCGGTTCGGCGATGGAAGACAAACACAACATCGAAGAACTCGCCACGAAGTATGACTTCACCGGCAACGAATCGATGTCGATTCCGAAAGCTCTCGAGATCAAAGAGGAACTCGAAAAGATCGACGAGCTTTTGCAGCAACTCGCCGAAGCCGAAAAGACCGCTCAAATCGGTTTGATCGACATGGAGATGCTCAGCGAGTTCGCTCAACCGGGCGACATGGAGCAACTCGAGGAGATGCGTCGCCAAGTTGAAAACATGATGCGGGAGCAAGCCGAGCGTCAGGGCCTCGAACGAAATCGCGACGGCTCAGGATTTCGACTGACACCACAGGCTTACAAGATTTTCCAAGGCAGGCTGCTGGAACAAATCTTCAGCGAACTGGATCCATCTCGAACGGGACGACACGAAGGCGACGTGGTTGGCGAAGGCGCGGTGGAACTTCAGCAAACCAAACCTTACGAGTTTGGCGATAGCATTGCCAACTTGGATTTGCCGCAAACCATCATCAACGCGTTGCTACGTCAACCCGACGAGCGCCCCTTGCGTCTGCACAGTGATGACATTGTGGTGCACAAGACTCGCAATCACCCCAAAGCCGCCACGGCGGTGATCATGGACATGAGCGGATCGATGCGTTACGAGGGCCAATACATCAACGTCAAACGCATGGCATTGGCACTGCAAGGTTTAATCAACAGTGAATACCCCGGTGACTTTTTAAAGTTCATCGAGATGTACACGTTCGCCAAATTGCGATCGCCGGGCGAGATCATCGAGTGCATGCCGAAACATGTCACGATTCACGATCCTTGGGTTCGTCTGAAATGTGACATGAGCAACCCGGACATCAGCGAACACGAGATCCATCCGCACTTCACAAACATCCAACACGCGTTGCAGATGGCACGTCAGAACCTCGCCAATTGCGACACGCCCAATCGGCAAATTGTGTTGATCACCGACGGGCTGCCGACCGCTCACTTCGAAGGCGAATGGCTGTACATGCTGTATCCACCGGATCCGCAAACGGAAGCGGCCACAATGCGGGAAGCTCAACTCTGTGCGAAAGAGGGCATCACGATCAACATCTTCTTGATCCCCAGTTGGTCGCAAAGCGAAGAAGACATCCGGTTCGCCTACCGCATGGCCCAATCGACTCGCGGTCGAGTGTTCTTCACCAGCGGTAAAAACCTGGATCGTTTTGTCTTGTGGGACTACGTCAACAACCGCCGCAGCATCATCGCGTAGGGGAGGAGAGGGGAAAGGACCACAGGACCACAGGACCACAGGACCACAGGACCACAGGACCACAGGACCACAGGACCACAGTGTGAAAGGTAGCTGAGTTTTGGTACGACACTGGGAAGACATTATTTCAGCCCATCCTTTGCTTCTGCGGCCCTTCCACCTTCCCACTCAACCATGGCAGTTCCAATTTCAAAACAGCAGATGGCTTGTGACGAAGCCACTGCGAAACGTCTGATCGCGGACAACTGGAACTCGGTGCAAGAATCAGTCGCCGAAGTTGCGAAGCAGTGCGGTCGGGACACCAGTGAAATTCGCGTGGTCGGGGTGACGAAGTACGTCGATGCGGAAATCACCGGCTGGTTGGTCGACGCCGGGTGCCATGATTTGGGTGAGAATCGACCACAGTTGCTGGAAAGCAAATTTGAAGCGCTTGCTCGCCCCGAAATCCGCTGGCATCAAATTGGCAATTTGCAACGCAACAAGGTTCGACGGCTACTTCCTGCCAACCCGATGATCCATGCGATCACCAGCCAACGTTTGCTCGACGCCTTGCACCAAGAATGCACGTTGCAGTCTCGAAGCATCGAAGGTTTGATCGAAGTCAACATCAGCGAAGAAGAAGCCAAAACGGGATTGCCGGTCAATCAACTCGAGTCCATCTTGCGACACTGGCAAGATCTGCCGCAACCGAAAACCGGAGGCTTGCAAATTCGCGGGCTGATGGCGATGGCGGGCTGGGGCACCGATCAGGACGCCGCACGCCGACAATTCGCGAAATTAGCAGAGATTCGCGATCGGATTCAAAACCAGCTTGCGATTGAATTGCCCGAGCTTTCGATGGGCATGAGCGGCGACTACCCCGCTGCGATCGCGGAAGGTGCGACGCTGATTCGGATCGGAACGCGATTCTTCCAAGGCGTGCTCCCAACCGGCTGAGAACGCTCAGCCGGATAGCTTGACGCAGGCACACTCATTCGCGGTTGAGCGATTCCATCAGGGCTTCGCCAAAGGCTTGCCGCACTTTGGACGCATCCGAATTGGGGAAGTTGGCTCGCTGGACCATCAGCACCATCGCGACTTGGTTGGCCGGATCAATCCAAGCCTGAGTTCCATGAGCCCCACCGTGGCCGAACGTTCCCGGTGTCACCGCCTTCGTTACACCTTGCGGTTCGCGGACCACGCAACAACCAATCGCCCAACCGTTGCCCGGCGTGAACCCAGTCACGATGTCGCCGGTGCAAATGATCCGCATTTGCTCGACCGCCGATGTCGAGAGCAGTTGCTGATCGCCGACGCGTCCTTCGCGAAGGAGCATTTGACAGAACTTCCCGTAGTCATCTGCGGTCGAGAACAGGCCACCGTTGGCAGCGGGAAAGCGATCGCGGTTCATCGCCGTTCCGCCGGACAAAATCCGAATGGTCGCTTCTTCCAATCGCTTGGGGCCGTCTTGGTCGGCGGGCATCACGCGGTAGGTTTTCGTCAGTCGTTTCATCTGATCCGCGTTCAAGTAAAACGCCGTGTCCTTCATACCGAGCGGCTTGCAGATGCGTGCTTTCACGAACTGATCAAAGCTCATTCCCGAGACCACTTCGACGATTCGTGCGGCGGTGTTGATTCCCGTTTGGCTGTATTTCCACTCGCTCCCTGGTTCGAACATCACCGGCAATTTCGCATACTCCTTCGCGACCGCTTCCAACGTTGGTGCTGTGTAGGCACTTCCACCCGGCAGTTCGCTCATTCCCGATGTGTGCGTCATCAGATGACGGATGGTGATCGTGACCGGCGATCCATCTTTCATCTTCAGCTGCTGCATCTCAGGCAAGTACTTTGTGATCGGATCATCGACCGACAACTTGCCTTCGTCCTGCATCATCAACACACACGCACCGGTGATCGGCTTGGTCATGGATGCGATCCAGAAGATCGTGTCGCGTTGCAGCGGCGTTTCTTTTTCGACATCGGACAAACCGACCACGTTGACGTGTTCGACCGAGTCGGGACCGACAACCAGCGTGACCGCGCCCGCGATTTCTTTGTCCTCGACGAATGACTGCATCGCTTGCGAGATCGCGGGAATCTCGGGCTCCGCCGCTTGGCCATCGCTCCATGTCATCGCCGATGTGACCAAACTCATTGCCAATACACCCTTCATCCAATGCATCTTTTCGCCTTCGTTTTGTTGTTGAATTCCGCCCCATCGTTGCCTCGATCAATCATTCGCGATGGGACGCAGCGAGCATTCTATTCGCCATCGAGGCGGCGTGTTCGCGTCGCTTGGGCGAGGGATTTTCAGCCTCGACGAATTGTGGCATGGTGTCGTTGTCGGTGGCCGCTCGTGGCGTTCCCGCTTGATTGGAAATTTTGAGAGACAAATCGTTGGCGAAGAAGAAGCTGGAAGTCCGAATGCGAACCTTTGGAATTCACTCCAAATGGGAAAGTGGCTCCAAAGACTTGCCGCGATTCATTCACAGCACCACCACGATCCCCGCTCGCGTTGACATTGAGTTTGGGTTCATCGTCAACATCAAGGGTGCCAAGAACCAAGAGATGTTCTTCTGCATCGACCATCCTGGGATCCAAGACGACCGCGGAAAAACGCGGGCTCCGTTTGACGGGAGCGTGTACATCAAAACCAATGACTGGAATTTTTATCTCGGCGACACGATCTGGCTGCCGCTGGATGACAAGCTCGGACCGTGGAAGATGTGGCTGGAAATCGACGACAACGTGATCGCGGAAAAGACATTCGACGTTGTCCCGGCAGAGGAAGACGAAGCGTCTTCGACGTAGCGGCATGGCGCGAGCCATCCGGTCCCGCTCCCCAGAGTCGAACAGTTGTCCCCAACTGTTCCGGAACAAACACCAATTCTCCGCCCAAGTCGCAATCAAGCAAAAGCTCAATCGCAAATCGCCTCGCCAAAGAACGCGAGTCATCCGGTGAGATGAATCGACTTGCGGCATCGGATGGCTTGCGCCATTCCGCTAAGGTGCAGCAAGCGTTCGCACGGTGGATATTTCACACGCGCGTGACGTTCGAAACAATGGCGACTTCACCACCGAACATTTGAGACAAATGTTCTACTATGAAGTTGTCTCTCGAGACCCGCTGGAGAACACGATCCAAGCTGAGATTAAACTTCCAACGCCATGGCTTGGGCTTCTTCGGTGAAGATCGTTTGGGCTCGGTCGGGACCGACGGAGAGCACGCCAACGGGGATGCCCACCAATTCTTCGATGCGTTTGACGTAGGACAACGCGAGCGGCGGGAAGTCATCGACTGAACGAGCGTTATCAACCGGCGTGTTCCAACCTTGGATCGTTTCGTAGATCGGCTTGCAACGACGAAGCTGTTCCGCGTGAGCTGGCACACGATGAATCTCTTTACCATCCAGCTCGTACGCGACGCAGACTTTGAGCTCATCGAAATGAGCCAACACGTCCATCATCATCAACGCCAAACGGGTGACGCCGGACAGACGAGCCGTGTAGCGAACGGCGACGGCATCGAACCATCCGCAACGACGTGGGCGTCCGGTCGTGGTGCCGAACTCGTTGCCAAGCGTTCGGATCTTTTCACCCGTTTCGCATTCCAGCTCGCTCGGGAACGGACCGCCACCAACGCGTGTGCTGTAAGCCTTGCAAACACCCAGGACTTGATCGATCCATTTCGGTGGCACACCGGCACCGGCACACACGCCTACTCCGGATGAATTGCTGCTAGTCACAAACGGGTAGGTTCCGTGATCGATGTCGAGCAAAGCACCTTGGGCACCTTCGAACAACATCTTTTGGTTGGCTTCTGCGGCGTCCAAGACCATGTCGGTCGTGTCGGCAATCATCGGTGCCAAACGCTCGGCCCAAGACGCCGCCAGGGCAACCATCTTTTCAGGTGCGATCGACGCGAGTTCTTCTTCCGAAGCACCCAGATTCTTCAGCAATGCTTGTTTCTGCGTGGCGACGGTCGAGATCCGTTCATCGCGTGAAGGTTCGATCAAGTCGATCATGCGAATCGCGTGTGTGCGTCCGACCTTGTCTCGATAGCAGGGACCGATTCCTCGGTTGGTGGTGCCGATCGATTCGCCTCGCACCGCGGTGGCGTTGATGGTCGCGTCTTCGATCATGTGCCAAGGCATCACGAGGTGAGCCCGCTCGCTGACCTTCAGATTTTCAAAAACATCGATCCCGCGAGATTGCAGCCCATCGATTTCTTGCAACATCGTGGTCGGGTTGATCACGACGCCCGGCGTGATGACGTTTTGAACGTCGCTGTGCAAAATCCCCGAAGGAATGTGGTGCAGTTTGTAGGTTTCGTCGCCAGCGACCACGGTGTGCCCGGCGTTGGCTCCGCCTTGATAACGAACGACCCAATCAAACTGAGGTGCCAGCAAGTCGACGAGTTTGCCTTTGGCTTCATCGCCCCACTGCAGACCAATGACACAAGTACCGGACAAGGGATTTTCTTTCGGTAAAAAGGGTCGTTGCGATCTCGGATCCGCGAGCATTGGGCTCGGGATTCAGCACATCGCACAGGATCAAAAATAGAAAAGCCAGCCCATGCTGGCTTTGATTCAATGCAATCTTGTCACGTGGCTCGCTGGCTTCCTCGTGCCCGCCGCAATCCGTGGCGGCGGGATCACCAAGGTGTCACCTCGCGAACGTTCGCGATCAGGCGTTGGCCGCTTTGACCACCGAGTCGGCATTGATGCCGAAGTGCTCGTAAACGGCGCTGTAAGGTCCGCTGGCACCAAACGAGTGCATGCCAACAAACTTGCCTTGCGAACCGATCCAACGGTCCCAGCTCATCTGAATGCCCGCTTCGACAGCGACGCGATTGGTGACTTCTGGTGGCAAGACTTCGTTGATGTAGGAAGCGTCTTGTTGGGCGAACAAATCCATGCAAGGCATGCTGACCACGCGAACTTTTTTGCCTTGAGCGGTCAACGCTTCAGCCGCGTCAACAGCCATGAACAATTCGCTGCCGCTGCCCATCAGAATCACGTCTGGTGTGCCTTCGCAATCGCTGAGGATGTAACCACCGCGGGCACACCCGGCGGCCGACGCGTACTTGCTGCGATCCAGCGTGGGCATGTTCTGACGCGACAGAACAAACGCACTGGGGTGGTCGTTGATTTGCATCGCGGTGCGATAGCATTCGGCCACTTCGTTCGAGTCACCAGGACGGAAGACATTCAATCCGGGGATCGCACGACAAGCGGTCAGATGTTCGATGGGCTGGTGAGTCGGTCCGTCTTCGCCGACGCCGATCGAATCGTGGGTCAGGATGTACAGCGTTGGTTGATGCATGATGCTGGACAATCGCATCGCACCCCGCATGTAGTCCGTGAAGACAAAGAACGTTGCGGCGTAGCCACGCAAACCGGACAAGCACAAACCGTTGGCGATACCGGCCATCGCGTGTTCGCGAATTCCGAAGTGCAGGTTGCGGCCCGCGTATTGACCGGGCAGGAATTCGCCCGCACCTTCGAACTTCAGATCGGACTTGTTCGAAGGAGCCAAGTCGGCACTGCCGCCGATCATGAAGGGGATGTTCTTGGCGATCGCGTTGAGAACTTTGCCGCTGCTGTTGCGGGTGGCGTCGCCTTTTTCATCGGCTTCGAAAACGGGGATGTCTTTGTCCCAACCTTCGGGCAATTCACCGGCGAACATGGCTTTCAGTTCAGCAGCCTTTTGCGGTTCAGCGGCTTGGTACTTGGTCCAAACGTCTTCCCACTGGCTCGATGCGGTTGCACCACGTTTGCCAACGCCTTCGGCGAAGTGTTCGCGAACGCCATCGGGAACATAGAACTTTTCGTCTTCAGGCAACCCGTAGGCTTTCTTCGCCAAGGCGACTTCGTCCCAACCAAGAGGTGCTCCGTGGGCACCGTGAGTGTTTTGCTTGTTGGGTGCCCCGTAACCGATGATCGACTTAACGATGATCAGGGTGGGTTTGTCGCTGCAAGCCTGGAATTTCGCGATGGCTTTGCCGAGGGCATCGATGTCGTTGGCATCGTCGACGTTGACGACGTTCCAACCGAGGCCTTCGAACTTCTTGCCCATGTCTTCGCTGAAGGCCAGGTCGGTGTCGCCTTCGATGGTGATGTTGTTGTCGTCGTACAACCAGCACAGGTTGTCGAGCTTCAAGTGACCCGCGATCGAGGCGGCTTCGGTGGCGATGCCTTCCATCAAGTCGCCGTCGCTGCACAACGCGTAGGTGTTGTAGTTGAACAGCGTCAGGTCATCGGTGTTGTAGTTGGCGGCCAGCCATTTTTCGGCCATCGCCATGCCGACACTGTTGCTGACGCCGGCACCCAAAGGTCCGGTCGTGGTCTCGATCCCGGCCGCCTCGGCGTACTCGGGATGCCCCGCACAGACGCTGCCGATCTGGCGGAATTTCTTGATGTCCTCCAGCGAAATCGACTCGCCGCCGGTGGGTTTGCCATATCGATCGGTCGCTTTCACACCAACCAGATGCAGCGTGCTGTAGAGCAGCATGCTGGCGTGACCGCAAGACAACACGAAACGGTCGCGGCCGGGCCAATGTGGCTTGGCCGGATCGTAATCCATCGTGTTTTGGAACAATTGGTAGGCGATCGGAGCCAATGCCATCGGCGTGCCAGGGTGACCACTGTTGGCGGTTTGCACAGCATCCATGCTGAGGCAGCGGATGGTGTCGATGGCGAGAGTTTGAATGTCAGTGGAGGTGGCAGTCATCGGCACGCGAGGCGGTGTAAGAGGAGCAAAATTTCAGACCCCGAAAGCGTACCGACGAGGCCCAAAAAACAAAAGCCCCGAGGGCAATCCCCCACCCCAGACCGCCATTTTGCTCCCGCCACCGGTGTACAATCGAGCCGATCCCCCCATCGTCCCACGACTTTTCTCGGCCCCGTCGCTCGACCGGAGGCCCCCATACCCACGTTTCGCAGGGAGATTTCGATGCGTAGCTTCCACAGCCAACAAAATGGCTTGATGAAGATTCTGTGTGCACTGGCGGCCACAACGGTACTGGGCGCCCTTTTCCTGGAGTTGCCGACCCAGGCCCAAGCTCCCGTTCAAACGTACTCCGCGGCCCAAACCTACCCAACGCCTCCACAAGTTCCGCAGTCGCAAACGCCCCAATTCCAAGCTCCCAAGTTTCAAAACGCTCCGGTCCCGCACCTTCAGCCATCTGGAGCCCAACCTGGTTTTCATCCGCAACATGCCGCGATTCAAGAAATGCAGCACGACTGGGCAATGTCTCTGCAGCAACGATTGCACGAGCAAGCGGAGTTCGAAGAAGAGCTGGAACTGAACGCGCTGCCGAACTTTCTGCGCGACGAATTCCAGCTTCCCACCACCATCGACCAGGACGCCATGCGGATTGCCGGGATCACACCGTCATCGACGACGGTGAGATTGCTCGCCCGAGAAACACCGCTTCGTGTGGCGCTGACGCATGCTCTGCAGCCCTTGAACCTGAAGTTTCGATTGACCGAGTCTGGTTTGTCCATCTCTGCCGACTTCACCCGACTCGCCCGGCAAGGCATCGCCACTGACCGATGGGCGGACATTTCGATGGAGGATGCCAAACAAATTGAAGCGGACCTGAAACAGTTCGTCTCCTTCGAAGGCCAAGATGTCCCACTGAAGGACGCGGTCTCGATGCTCGGACAGCAAATCGGATCTCGCATCGCCATCGATGTCTTCGCGTTGGAAGGCGAAGGCTTGTCCGATGACGTTCCCGTGTCCGCACGAATCAGCGACGCCAAGTTCGCCTCCGCGATGTCCGACATTCTGCGCGACCACGGACTGACGCTTGAGTTCCGCAATGGTCATTGGCTGGTAACCACCCTGACGGACGCGGAAGATGAGTTGCTGAACCGGGTTTACTACCTGGAAGCGACCGGAATGACGGAATCTTTGGGTCAAGCCATGGAGACCCTTCAGACCTCCATCGAACCCGACACGTGGGAAGCACTTGGCGGAGTCGGCACGATGGCTCCCCTGCCATCCAGCGGAAACAATCGCCCGGGGCTGATCGTGTCGACCACGTTCGGCGTTCACCTGAAAATCGAGGCGTTGCTGGATGCCTTGCGAGCCGGAACGGTTGGCGCGGACACGCCAACGAAATCGAACCCAGGCGGGCACTCGGGACAATTCCATTCCGGTTGGAACTACCCCACACCCACGATGATGCCCCCAGGTGCCCCAGCAACGACCGCACCGAAGTTGGAATATCAACCCGGCTCCCATCATGTGCAGCCACCAACGCACTCGCCCGGCGGCATGTTCTGAGACAAAAGCCACCGAACCATGCGTGTTGGCAGTCTTCGGAACGTCGCCTCAACACGCAAACAGTTGGGGACAACTGTTCTACATTTGGTCCCGCACCACCCCCGTAGGTTGGTCACTCCTGGCCGACACACCCCCGTAGGTCCGGTTCCACCGGACAAAACGTTCTCACCCAAACGACAACACTAACTCCAAAACACATTCCTCCCCCACACCAACCGTAGGCCGGACCGCAGCGAAGCGGAGCTCCGGCACCCACACCCCATCGTTTGCCCCTCACCCATTCGCGTTGAGCTTCTTCGCATCCCGACCTCAACACGCAAACAGTTGAGGACAACTGTTCTACATTTTTTCGCCACCCCGTAGGTCCGGTTCCACCGGACAAAAACGTCCTCACCCAAACGACAACAACAACTCCGGAACACTCCCCTTCCCACACCAACCGTAGGCCGGACCGCAGCGAAGCGAAGCTCCGGCAGCCACACCCCATCGTTTGCCCCTCACCCATTCGCGTCACGCTTCCTAGCAACCCGACCTCAACACGCAAACAGTTGAGGACAACTGTTCTACATTTTTTCGCCACCCCGTAGGTCCGGTCCCACCGGACGAAAACGCTCTCACCCAAACGACAACAACAACGCCAAAACACATTCCTCCCCCACACCAAGCGTAGGCCGGACCGCAGCGAAGCGGAGCTCCGGCAGCCAAGTTCCATTGTTTGCCCCTCACTCATTCGCGCCACGCTTCGCCGACGAATCACGTCAGGCACGCAAACCGTTGAGGACAACGGTTCTACACTGACGCGTGTCGCTTCACCGAGGGAACGTTCAACGGTGCCCGCTTGGGACCATCCCACACGTCTTCCACTTCTTGACCACCCGCGAACTGGCGCAGCAGTAAATACACACCGCCAACCATCGCCCATCCAACCGTGATGCCAACCAGGATCGGCACCCGAGCAAGGAACGCTTGCCACACCGGGTTGCCCATCGACGACGACGCTGCCTCCGCGACCCATGACCAAGCGAAACTCAAAATCCCGACCAAGACACCGGCGGGAACGAGCAGCAGAAACAACTGCGGCAACCGTCGAAACGTGACCTCGTAACCTCGGCTCAGGCAATCCATCGCGTCGGCTTTCTCCTGACTGACCAACGCCGCCAATCCGAACGGGATCGCCGCCTTCGCCCCGGCCATCAACAACCCGACGATCAATGCCGCGGGAATGGCCAATGGAGCCAACGCATACGCCCACTCCCAGTGCTTGCGTTCTCCTGTCGCCAATCCATCCCCCAGCCACATGAACAGCACAAACGGCAAAGCACAGACCCCCGGCAACACCGAGATCACCACGGCTGACTTCAAACGCTGGCCGACGATCTTCCACGTCTCAACGAACCCCGGCAGATCGCGTCCCGCCGTCAGCAACACCCCCAATCGCAACAACACCATCACGACCGGCGTCCACAAGACCACCGTCCAAAGCAACACTTCCGGACGCATCATCGAAAACGAAAACGACTGCCACGGAAGCGAGAAAGAAGGGCCACGGCCGCTCACCCACCAGACCAGATCGCTCAGTGTCGTCGACGTCTGCCAAGGATCCACCTTCGGCATCGACTCATGGATCAACAACGCCTGTGTCCTGTCCGAAGCCGCTTCGGGAGCATCCGCAAAAGTCACGGTCAACCCGTTCAGCCCCAATCGCCAAACCAGATCCACCATCGCAACGAGGAACAACCACACCGGCGCGCCGGCCAATCGAGCCACGCGAACCAGTCGCAACCACGGCATCACATCCGTCCACGTGCGAACGCGAGCCAAGAGAGGCTCCTCGGGTGGACGCGAAAAGGTTTTGACGGAGTCGCCGGAGGGACTCGAACCAGCAGGATCAGACAAAGCCGGACTCAAATGACAGGGGAACAACCGCGGCGGCTCAATTACCGATGCGGCGGCAGCCTTCACCATCCATCACAAGCGTCCCCCATCGATCGGGAAATCGTTCAACTCGCGAGACGCTCAGCGAGGCATGCCGTAGAAACGCCAGTGTTGCGGATCGGGCATCGCTTGAGAATCCGAGGCCAAACAATGCGGCCCGGTCGTCGCATCCGAATTGCTTCCCGCACGAACCCGCACGGCGAATTGATTCGATACTCGCAAACCATCATCGCGAGGCAGCACCTCCGACAACGGAATCGCGATTTCGGCCAGCACGCTGGGTCCAGCACTGGGCCCCGCACTGGTCTCCGTTGGCGACGCGTCAACAGTTTCTGCCTGACTCCAGCCACTCAGCGCCGCATACCAAGTCGGCTTCCATTCGACCGAGCCATCCACCGACGCGTTTCGTTGGCCGTCCGAATGACATTCAAACCGGAAAGACGACAGCAACTCACCATCACCATCCAACCACAACGAAAAGGTTTGCGGCAACTCGCCCGCCGAAGCCCCCGGATGGACCACGGCAACGTACAAGTACTCCTGATCAGTGACCATCGCGAACGCCACGTCATCGGTGCGTTGCCAGGCCACATCCCGCCAGCAATCATCCTGCAACTGACAGTCTAAACGCGGGCGTGATGCCACTCGTGGCAGCGAACTCGCTTTGGATGCTCTCGGCCGAGGAGATTGCAACGCTTCGCCACCTTCATGAGCGTCGACCGCCATGGATTCGTCACCCACGGCGGAAATTCGACGAGCCGCCATCACGATCGGATGGTATTCCCAATTGGTTCGCTGGGTCATCGGAGGCAAGCTCGGCAGCGCATTCCCGAGTACGTCCGCCGAAGCGGCCTCCGTATTCCCGCTGCCTCGATTGGACATCGCCGACTCGAAAGTCACCGGCTTCACCGCGAAAGGCGACAACGATTGAGCCTGCCAAAGACCGCTGGACTGCACTTCACCGGATGCCCCGCCGCCGAACTCCGTGGTGGCCACGTCCGTCATCGCCCCCTGCTCGCCTGAATCGCCGTCTGAGGAGTTGACGGATGCATTGGATGGCGAAGCCGAACCCGCAAACGCGAGCCATTGGGGTCGTTTTTGCTTGGACGCCACGACCGAGCGTTCGAAGCTCTCCCGACGAGCTTCCAACATACAATCGGCCCAACGTCGCACCGGATCACTCGGCACCGCGTCCAACATGGTTTCGAGCAAGACCTGTTCACAACGATCCAGCTCCGCCTGACTTCCGCCAACGGTCACAGCGTGCTCGCGAACTTGCAACCACAACCACCACAGCAAACGAGTCCGATCCTCCGACGCCGTTCGCGGCAGCAAGACTCCCAAAGTCGTCGTCAGATCTTTGCTCCGCAATTGCGGTTCTTCGATCAATTCTTTCAATCGTCCGAGTTGGCTCATGCGAGCCGTCGCGATTTGCAAACGTCGGCGACTGGCACTGATCACCTTGGACGCTTCCATCCTTTGACCGTCAGCCAACACCAATCCACCGGTCAACGTTGAGTCACGACGCAGCTCCGTCGAGGTTCCTGGAACAGGTGACACTTCCACGCTGGCGGGCACCACCAACTGCGGTGTGACCAACATCATGGCGTCCAAAGCCAAGTCGCCGGCCAAGACCGCTCGCTTGGAAAGCAACGCGTCACTGCGAAGAACCACCGCTCGCGACGACGCGACGTTTTCGCTCGATTGCAGCTTGCTTTGATAGAGACGTCGTCTTTGCCGGATGCTTCCAAACGGTGACGAACCGAAATTGCCGTCGTCCATTGTCGCACGTACCCACGCGTCCCGGGTTTCGGCCGGCAGGTTCTCGTCCAGCACCACCACCGCGGGTCGGTGTGTTCGCAGGATCGCGGCGGGCGCTTCCTCATCGGTGTTGATCCAATCCGCCGATGCGGTTCGGAGTGTCGCCGCGACTCCCAATCGCATGGCCGCATTTCGCAATCGACCCAAACGGCGAAGCTCGCCGCTCGGTGAAGTTTCGGACTGGTCCAAGACCAACACGGCTCGTTGCTGAGCCTCCAACGTTTCGCGGCCAATCAGTGACCAAGGCACGGATTTCTCCGACGCTGCCACAAACAGGACCGCGGCATGCCGATCGGAACCTCGCACGGCGTACCAAGTCGCCCCGTCGTCTTCCGAACGCTCGATTGTCCCGTGCGTTCCGACACGGACTCGCCAGGTTCGCCCGCTCGCATCGCTCGATCCGTCGCTTTGCTCACGACCTTTGGTTTGCTTCGGTTCGGCGGAGTCTTGCATCCAAACATCTCGTCGCAACCAATCTCTCATCGCCAATTTGGATTTGGCCGACTGTGCGGCATCCGGTTGCCACGTCAGTCCGCCATCCATGGATACAAATCGGTTCACGCCCGATGACTCGGCGTCGTCTCCGATGGCCTCGATGACTCCGGCGGGCAATGGCTCCGCATCAAACCCATTGCGAATCGCGATTCGGTAAAGCTTCGTCGCGTCGATCGCGTTGGAACGGTGCCAACTTCGCCCCGCATCATCACTGACCACCGCCACGCCACGACTGAGTCCGGTCACCGGTTCGTAGCCGCCGCCGACGGCCACGACTCGAGATTCGTTCAGGAAACGCACGTCGCAAAGCATCGCTTCGATTCCGGAATTCACATTCCGCCAAGTCTTTCCCGCATCCTCGCTGCGAACGATCACGCCCCAATCACCGACCGCAATCAGGTGCCGTCCATCGGGCGAAACCGAAACCGCGTGCAAACTGGCGTCGTCCGCGAATTGGGCGGAGTCGACGTAGGCGGCCGGCAAATCGAATGAGTCATCGGGCTCGATCGTCGATTTAACGCGAGCCACGCCTGTGTTGCCAAACGCGCGGTAGAACCCGGGCATGGTCTGGCCTTGAGCGGTCCCGGCCATCCAGCCTGCCAGCAGGGCTGCGATCAGAGGCACCAAACGCAACGGCCAATTTCCGATCGGAATGGAAACAACAGACGCGATCATGAGCTGAGATTCCGAACGACCGCCGCGGCGGCCCAAAAAAGACACCATCCGACCACCACATTGGTCCCGAGCAGCACCGAACTGGCCAGCATCCGCCCCTGCGAAGCGAAAATCGCGGTTTCGCCGATCAGGGTGCTGAACGTGGTCAAACTCCCCAGGGCACCGATCCGAATCGCCATCAGCGTTCGCGGATGGGTCCAGAAAACGCCCCAAGAGGATGCGAACCAATCTGTCCCCGCGAGACTCTCGGATTGCAGCCAGATTTCCGTGAACTGGTAAATTCCGCCCAACGCGAAACACCCCAGCAGGTTCGCCAGCGTCGTTCCGACTGATCCGTGCAGTGTCAGCCATCCGCTTAGCGGGGCAGAAACCACCGCCAACGTGATCAGGTAGCGAATCACCGCCCCAATGGAGCCTCCCAGGGCAATCGCAAGCAGGTCTGAAACGTGGGTCATTGAGGTCAGTTCCGCGTTTTCGCCATTGCCAGCAAGGGCTGAGGAATTTACGTTGGAAGGTCCTAGCTTCGGAAGTTTTTCGCGACCGAAGCAAGGTCCATTTCGACGCTTTTCGAATCCCACTCCGTCCCCAGCAGTCAACCAACGATGAGTACCGCTTCGAGCTCTTCCAACGCCAACGCCGCGAAAGGCGACCAGCAACCGATGAACGGAGCCGATGTCCTCGTCAAATCGTTGGTCGATCACGACGTGGAAGTGCTGTTTGCCTACCCCGGTGGCTGCAGCATGCCGATGCACCAAGCCCTAACCCGATACGGCGATTCGATCCGCACCATCCTGCCTCGCCACGAGCAGGGCGGTGCCTTTGCCGCGCAAGGTTACGCTCGCAGCACGGGTAAAATTGGCGTCGTGATGGCCACCAGCGGCCCCGGTGCGACCAACTTGGTGACCGCCATCGCGGACGCGAAACTCGACAGCATTCCAATGCTGTGCATCACCGGCCAAGTCCCCACGGGTGCGATCGGAACCGACGCGTTCCAAGAAACCCCGATGGTGGAAATCTGCCGCGGAATCACCAAACACCACTACCTCGTGACCGACTTGGCGGACCTGCCTCGCGTCATGAAGGAAGCCTTCCACGTGGCCACCAGCGGTCGCCCCGGACCGGTTTTGGTGGACATGCCCAAAGACGTTCAATTGGGCAACTTCCCCGTGGACATGGATCCTGAGATGGATCTGCCCGGCTACAACCCGGCTCCTCCCGTGGTCGCCACGGAAACCATCAAACAGATGGCCGCCGCGATCAAACTGGCTCGTCGTCCCGTGATCTACGCCGGTGGCGGGATCATCTCGGGCGAAGCCAGCGAAGAGCTTCGCGAATTGATCCAAAAGACCGGCATCCCAACCGTGACCACCATCATGGGTCTGGGTGCTGTGTCACCGGATGATCCTCGTTCGCTGGATTGGCTGGGTATGCACGGTGCCGCCTACGCCAACTACGCCGTTCGAGATTGCGATTTGCTGATCGCATTGGGCGTGCGTTTCGATGACCGAGTGACTGGCAAAGTGGAAGCTTTCGCGAAAGACGCGAAGATCATCCACGTTGACATCGATTCGTCCGAGCTGAACAAGAACAAACAAGCCCACATTCCCGTTCGCGGCGACGTGAAGCAGGTCTTGCAAGCTCTCAACCCAATCGTGGAAGCCCCGCAAATCGAGTCTTGGCAGAAAACCTGCACGGATCTAAAAGCCAAGTACCCGCTGAAGTACGACAACTCGTTCGATGGGATCTTGCAACAACACGCCATCGCAACGCTCAGCAAGCTGACCGAGGATCGCGAAACCTACGTCAGCGTCGGCGTGGGCCAACACCAAATGTGGGCCGCCCAATTCTTCAAGTTCCGTCAACCACGGACTTGGATGAGCAGCTCCGGACTCGGCACGATGGGCTTCGGTTTGCCAGCCGCCATGGGCGTGCAAGCGGCTCACCCGGGTGCGTTGGTCATCGACATCGATGGCGACGGCAGCTTCCAGATGAACATCCAAGAACTCGCCACGTGCTTCTGCGAAGAACTGCCCGTGAAAGTTCTGTTGCTGAACAACCAGCACTTGGGCATGGTGGTCCAGTGGGAAGACCGGTTCATGGATCGCAACCGCGCTCACACGTACTTGGGTCCCATCCACCACGACGAAGCCAAGGGCAAAAGCACCGCGGACCGCTTCGAGTACGCGAGTGACCGTTACCCGAACTTCGTGCAGATCGCCAAAGGCTACGGTTGCGGTGCCGCCACGGTTAAAAAGAAAGCCGACCTGGAAGGTGCCCTGCAAGAAATGATTGACTACAACGGTCCGTTCTTGCTGGACGTCGAAGTGCCTTACCAAGAACACGTGTTGCCGATGATCCCCGGTGGTTTGACCGTGGACGACATGCTCCTGGACTGATCCCGAACGTGGAAATGGAACCCGCATTGGAAAACCCCGCCGTGGAAAAGAACGGGCAATCGTCCCCCACTCCGTCATCGGCCGCCGCCGAATCGCAAGCCACCGCCACTGCCACCCCCAACCGTCCCGCTCCCAACACAGCGGGCAATCGGAAAAAGGGTGTGCCCGAAGGCGTGTGGCGCAAATGTGATTCCTGCGGGGCGTCGCTGTTCTACAAAGAGGTTCAGCAACGCCTGAACGTCTGCCCCCAGTGCGATCACCATTTCTACGTCAGCGCTTGGGAACGTGTCGCACATGTGCTGGACGATGGCACGTTCGAACCGATGAACGAGCAACTGCGTCCGCTCGACCCACTGGAATTTCGCGATCGACGTGCCTACGCCGAACGCTTGGTGGGCGAACAAAAACGCACCGGACTGACCGACGCGGTGCTCACCGGAACCGGCATGATCCGCGCCCGACGAGTCGCTTTCGCGGTCACCGACAGTGCCTTCATCATGGGCAGCATGGGATCCGTCGTCGGCGAACGTTTGACTCGCTTGGTCGAACGTGCCACCAAGCAAAACCTGCCGTTGATCATCATCAGCGCCTCGGGTGGTGGGGCTCGGATGCACGAAGGCATTCTGTCGCTGATGCAAATGGCCAAAGTCTCCGCCGCGTTGTCACGTTATCACTCCGCCGGCGGTCTGTTCATCAGCGTTTTGACCAACCCGACCATGGGTGGCGTCGCCGCCAGCTTTGCTTCGTTGGGGGATTTGGTCTTCGCTGAACCCAAAGCCTTGATCGGCTTCGCCGGTCCGCGAACGATCAAGGCCACCATCGGGATCGAATTGCCCGAAGGCTTTCAAACCAGCGAGTTCTTGCTGGAACACGGTTACATCGACCGCATCGTTCACCGCAAATCGCTGAAGACGGAAATCGCCACCGCCATCGATTACTGTGGGAAATGACCCATGGGTCTGCTCGATTCCATCAAGGGAGCGTTCTCCAAAGGCGGTGGCGGCGGTTCGCTGAAACGGATCGACGTCGAAAAACGTTTTGAACGTTCTCGTACCGCGGCAACCGGGACGATGAGCAACTTCTTCGTTGCTTATGACTTGGAACGCAAAGAGAACGTCGGGGTCAAAATCCTCGACCCCGAGAAGTACGAGCTGTTTGAAAATCGCTTCAAAGGTCTGAACAAACCATCCGAAGGCGAGATCGCGATGCAGATGCAGCATCCGCTGATCGTGAAGACCTACGAACACGGCATCACGGCCAAGAACCAACGCATCCTGGTGATGGAATACATCGCCGGTGCGGGTATCCAAGACGTGATTGTTCGCAAGAAACGTGACGTCATCGACGGCAAAGAAATGCTGCTGATGCGCGAGATGGCCGAGTCGCTGGCCTACGTCCACGAACAAGGATTCATCCACCGCGACGTCTGCCCTCGCAACTTCATTTGCACACCGCCGGTGGAAGGTGAAACAACCGCGTCCGGTGTTCGCCTGATCGACTTTGGGCTGACGGTTCCCGCGACGCCACCGTTCATGGCTCCAGGTAACCGAACCGGCACACCGCTTTACATGAGTCCCGAGATTGTCCGCCGTCGTGCGACGGACAAACGAGTCGACGTGTTTTCGTTGGGGGTCACGTTCTACTGTTTGCTGACCTTCCAGCACCCTTGGCAGGGTGAGATCGTCAGCGGACGTGCGGCGCTTCAACACGACACGCAAGAAGCCACACCGATCCTGGAACGTCGCGACGACATCCATCCCAAAGTCGCTCGCGTGATCACACGTATGATCGAACCCAACGTCGACAATCGACTGCCATCGATCAAAGAGTTCCTCACTCAAATGCGCGGCATCGACTCCGCCTACGTCTCGTAGGAAACGGCTTCGCCGTCGCCTCCGGTTCGCCTGTAGGCCCGATCCCACCGGAAAACAACCTTCGTGCCCGCCGCACTGTAAACCAAACCGCACCGTGTAGGTCCGGTTCCACCGGACTAAAGCGTTCTTGCCCAAGCAAACGACAAGCTTTCCACCACACATTCTCACCCGCACCCTGCACATTACGCTCTCCGGCAATCCAACCCGGGCAAGCAAACAGTTGAGGACAACTGTTCTACAAACGCTCCCGCGTCACCCCCGTAGGTTGGCCACTCTTGGCCGACACGCACCATGTAGGTCCGGTTCCACCGGACAAAAACGTCCTTGCCCAACGCACGAACAGTAAACCGGACCAACGCAAAGTCCCGGCAGTCACGCGCCATCGCTCCCTCCCACACCATTCGCCTCACGCTCTCCGGCAATCCAACCCGGGCAAGCAAACAGTTGAGGACAACTGTTCTACAAACGCTCCCGCGTCACCCCCGTAGGTTGGCCACTCCTGGCCGGCACGCACCGTCACCCTCCAATCAACCGTAGGTCCGGTTCCACCGGACAAAAACGCCCTTACCCAACGCACGAACAGTAAACCGGACCAAGGCAAAGTCCCGGCAACCACGCACCATCACTGCCTCTCACACCATTCGCCTCACGCTCTCCGGCGATCCAACCCGGGCACACAAACAGTTGAGGACAACTGTTCCACAATCGCTTCCGCGTCACCCCCGTAGGTTGGCCACTCTTGGCCGACACGCACTATGTAGGTCCGGTTCCACCGGACACGGCGGTTCGTTCCCGACACGGCTGCAACGCATGCTTTAGACTGATGGCCATTCGGTGATTCATCGCCGATCTCTCACCCGCCATCAACGCTCCCCACGTGCCCATCTTTCTTCGGTCTCCTCATGTGCAACCGTCGTGACTTCCTCGCCCGTTCTTTGGCCGCCACATCGCTCGCCACCATTGCGACGCCATCGTTGATCGCTCAAGACGACACCGGCGACGCGCCGCGTTTTCCCATTTGCGTGTTCACCAAACCGCTCAACTCCATGAGCTTTGACAACATGGCATTGAAACTGGCGGAGGCTGGCTTTGATGGCGTCGAGGCAACCGTTCGCAAAGGTGGCAACGTGCTGCCCGAAAACGCTGCGGAGAAGCTGCCGGACATGCACCGTTCGATGCAAGCTCACAACATGGAAATCACGTTGATCACAACGGACATTGCCAGTCTGGACGATCCGCACTGTGAGACGATTCTGAAGACCGCTGCGGATCTGGGCATCCAACGATTCCGCATGCGATATGGAAAATACAATCGCAACCAACCGATCCCGTTGCAACTCGACCGTTGGAAACGTCAGTTCGCAAAACTGGCCGAGTTCTGCGAAAAGGTGGGCATTCAAGCCCTGTATCAAAACCATGCCGGCGAGCAATACATGGGGGCCGCGATTTGGGATCTCGATCGGGTCCTAGGAGACATCTCACCGGATCACATCGGTGTCGTGTATGACATTCGGCACGCCCAAGTCGAAGGCGGGATGAGCTGGCCGGTGACCTGGAAAATGATCCAGCCCCGCGTCCGCATGCTGTACGTCAAAGACTACCGTTGGGACGGAAATCGGGTGGAGAACGTTCCGCTCGGCGAAGGCTTGGTGAACCCAAAGTTCTTCGAGATGGTCCGCACCAGCGACCTTCGTTGCCCTGTGTCGCTGCACGAAGAATACCTGGACCATCGGGATCCCGATTTGGTTCCTCAGCATTTGCATGCCATGCAGCGTGATCTGAAAGTTTTGCAAAATCATCTCCGCGGGTGAACTGGCCGCCGGCGATGTCCCACATCGCAGAAGGGGGAAACGCACCTGGTAGGACAGGCAGACCGGCTGTTGCACGGGCGAATGTAATAACCGGAGCGATTGCTCTTCGGCTGTTGGACTGGTTGGAGTGGAACACGGACCCGCCGTTTATGCCCAACGCAGGACCGCGGAGCGATCCGCGACAATCCGTAGTGGTCGTTCCGGATCTATGTGTCATGCTGCGGATAGAGCGACTTGAGTTTGACTCGCGCATCTTCGGTGGTGAATCTCCAATTTGTGCCACGCTTTTTTGCGTT